>DATHBT010000001.1:0-1982 GCA_035295985.1 Pyrinomonadaceae bacterium
GCCGCCTGCTTGCTGGCCGCCGCGTCCCTGGTCGCAGCGCAGCAGCCCGCGCAGCCGAAGCGCCCGGCCGCGAAGGAGACAGCGTCGGCCGCGGCCGACCCCGCCGCGGCTAACCGGCGCGCCACGGCCGTCACGCTCCTCAGTTCGCTCGCCGACGAGGCGCGCTCTTTCCGCGAGCCGAACCTGCGCGCGCGCGTGCAGGCGCAGGCCGCGGACGCGCTCTGGGAAACTGAACAGGAGAGCGCGCGCGCCCTCTTCCGCCGCGCGTGGGAGGCGGCCGAGCAGGCCGACCAGGAGAACACGCGTCGGCGCGACGCCGAGCGGCGACTCCCGCCGACCGGCGCGGGCGCGGGGCAGCGCGCGAGCGAGGAGATGCGCGTCGCGGGCGGAGCGCCGCGTCCCGGCTCGCTCGCCGGGAGGCTGGGCTTCCAGCAGATACGCTCGGAAGTCCTGCGCCTCGCCGCGCGCCGCGACCGCGCCTTGGGCGAAGAGTTTTTGGCAAAGATGGGCGAGGCGCGCAGGCAGGAGGAGAGAGACCTGAGCGCGGCCACCGTCGCCGGCGCGGCGACGGACGCCGCCGCCTCCGCCGCCTCCGCGGCTTCCACACCGTCCGCGTCGGGTGCGACCGCGCCCCCGCCGTCGGGCCGTAACCCGCACGAGGCCGCGCCCGACGAGGCGCGCCGCCTGCAACTCGCCTCGCAGTTCCTCGCCGAAGGCGACACGGAGCGCGCGATGCAGTTCGCCGAACCCGCGCTGCGCTCGGTCAACACAGCCTCGGTCGAGTTCCTCGTGAACCTCCGCGAGAAGAACGCGGGGACGGCCGACCGCCTCTTCCTCTCGTTGCTCGGGGCCGCGGCCAACGACCCCGCCACGAACGCCAACGCAGCGCTGATCCTCTCTTCTTACGTGCTGACGCCGCACATGTACATGACCATCGGCGCGCGCGGGCCTTCGGTCAGCATGCGCCGCCGCGAGATCACGCCGCCCGAAGGGATGCCGCCCGCCGTGCGCGCGGCCTTCGCGCAGTTCGCCTCGTCCGTCCTGCTCAGGCCGCTGCCGCCGCCCGACCAGGACCCGAACGGCATCAACCGCGTCTCGACCTACTTCGTCGCCGGCCGCCTGATGCCCTTCTTCGAGCAGACGCTCGCCGACCGCGGCGCGCGCATACGCGCGCTGCTCGCCGCCATCTCCACGGACGTTCCCCCCGACGCGCGCGCCGAGCTGGAAGACGACATGAAGGAGGGGCTTATCCCCTCGGCACAGCGCGACGACGAACAGTTGCAGAACGCGCTCGACGCGGCCGAGCGCGCCACCAACCCGGCCGAGCGCGACAGCGCCTACATGCGCGCCGCGCTCACGGCCGCGCGCACGGGCGATCCGCGCGCACGCGACTTCGCAGCCAAGATCGAAGACCCCGGCCTTCGCCAGCAGGTTCGCTCCTACGTCGATTTCACGGCCGTCAACTCGGCCGTGCAGCGGCGCGACGGCCTCGAAGTTTTGAAGCTGACGCAGTCGGGCGACATCACGCCGTCGCAGCGCGTCTGGGGCTACACGGAGGCGGCCCGCCTGCTCTCGAAGGACGACCGCCCGCGCGCCCTGGAAGCCCTCGAATCGGCCTTCGACGCGGCGAAGAAGATCGACGCCGAAGACCCCGACCGCGCCCGCTCGCTCGTCGCCGTCGCCACGCAGTACGCGGCGCTCGACCGCAACCGCGCGTGGGAGGTGATGGCGGAGGCGGTCAAGGCCGCGAACGCCGCGCCCGAATTCACCGGATCGGACGCGGGCGTCTCCGCGACGGTTCAGGCGGGCAACATGCGCTCGATGTTCAACTCGCCCGCGCCCTCGTTCGATCTTTCGGGCATCTTCAGCCAGCTCGCGCGCGACGACATGAACCGCGCCGTCGCCATCGCGCAGACGTTCACGCAGGAAGGGCCGCGCGCTGCTGCCACGCTCGCCGCCGTCCGCGCCGCCCTCGAAGACGC
>DATHBT010000002.1:0-15348 GCA_035295985.1 Pyrinomonadaceae bacterium
GTGATACTGCAACAGTCCGCGAATCCGTGTCAAGCCTCAGGCACGCCGCGCCGGCCGAACTACGGGCGCGCGCCGCCGCGCGGTTTTCCGCGCAAAAACTTCGCGCCGCGCCCAATGGTTTTGATACCGGGGCGCGGCGCGAAGTTCCTTGCGATCAGCTCACAACTTTATTGTCGTTCGTTATCGGGGACGCGGCGCGGCCGGTCGTCGCCCGCCGCGCCGTTGCGCATTGGCTGAGACGGGGCCGACCCGGCCGGGGCGGGCGTGCCGGTCGCCGGGCGCTGCTGCGGGATCGGCATCAAGACCGGCCTGACCGAGCCGTTCGCGTTCGAGGCCGGGACGAGCGGGGCCGCGGCCGGGGCGGGCGCGCCGTTCAACTCCTCGCGGGCGTCGGCCTCGGCCTCGTCAACGTCGTCGTCAGCTTCGGCTATGGAGGGCGCGGTGAGCACGGGCCGCGGGGCGGCGAGGTCGGGCGTGAGGTTGAAGCGCGGCCGGCCGTTCAGGCGCCCGAAGCGGTAGCTGAGCGTGCGGTAAATCTGGTTGGCGATGGCGACGGGCAGGTGCTTGCGCGCGTCCGTGCCGCGGGTGATGACGGCGACGGCGAGCTGCGGGTCTTCTACGGGTGCGAACGAGGTGAAGAGGCCGACCCACGCCTCGCGATCCGTGTCGATGCACGTTCCGGTCTTCCCGGCGATGGTCTGCGAGGGGTCGTAGGTCTTGCGGGCCGAGCCGTAGTTGACCGCGCCGACCATGGCGACGAGCATACGGCGCAGGTTCTCCTGCGGGATGTTGAGCTGGCGGCGCACCTCGGTCCTGAACTTGACGTTCTCCTCGGGCGTGCGCGGCAGGTGCGGCGTCAGGAGCGTCCCGCCCGTGGCGAAGACGCCCGCGAGCGCGGCGAGCTGGACGGCCGTCACCTCTATGTCGTCGCCGTGCGAACTCATACGCAGCATCCCCACGTCGTTCTTGAAGAGCGGCAGGCGGCCCGAGTACTCGCCGGCGTGGTTGACGCCGGTGCGCTCGCCGAGGCCGAGTTGGCGCGCGTAAGAGACCATGCGCTCGAAGCCGACTCGGCGTCCGACCTGCTGGAAGTAGCTGTTCGGCGCGGAGCGCGCGAGCGCGCTCGTCAGCGTGGGCTGGCCGCCGTAGGAGACGTTCTCGGCAATCGGGTCAATGACGCCTTCGCCGAGGCCCGCCAGCCCCGTGATGAGCTTGGTCGTCGAGCAGGGCTTGAAGCCGCGGCGCACGCCCCACTGCTGGTTGACGATGGTATAGATCTGCCCCGTCTTCGGGTTCATCACGACGACAGTGCCGGCCGCCCGGCCGAGCGCGGCGACGGCGACGCGGCGCACCTCGGGGTCTTCGCCCGTCGGGTCGTCACGAAGAATGTTCTCCTGGACTTCGTTGCGCAGCCCTTCGTCGAGCGCGCGCTGGCGCGCAATCGCCGCCTGCCTCGCCAACTCCGCGCGCCGCGCCGCCTCGGCCCGGCGAGCGCGCTCCTCGGCCTCGCGCCGCGCCTGGGCTGCGCGCTCGCGCTTCGAGAGCTTGCCGCCCTTCCCTCCGCGCTCGGCGCGCTCCTCGCGCTGGCGCTGGCGCCGCTCGGCCTTCGTCTCCTTCTTTGAAGACTTCTTCGCCGCCTGCTCGCGCCCCTTCGCGTTGCGCGAGTTCTTCTCGGCCTTCGCGGACTTGGCGTTCTTCTTGGCCGGCGCGGGCGCGCTCTTGGCAGCCTTCTTGCCGCCCTTAGCGGCGGAAGCGGCTGTCGTGGCGACTAGCGTGATGATGATGACAAGGGAGACGAGGAGGGCGAATGGGGGTCGCAGCTTAGGGGTCATGCGAAAATTCCTCTCGGCGAAAACGGCAACGGCTGCCACCTCGGCCGAAGGCTGACGAGGGAGGCTTAAGGCGGCAGCGGCGATTCAAATGGCAAAAACGACCGCGACGGAGCGGCGGCGACGCCTGGCGGCGTCAACTTCACGGAAGGCCCCGGCATGACTGGAGACCTTCGTGCGGGAAGTCTGTTCTTGAAAGAACTGCCCTTCTGACTTCTGCTTGATCCGTTTCGGTCTGGCGAGCGGGGAGAGAATGTCCCCTGGAGTCTCCGAGGGGTTTGCGTTGGAGACGCCTCGGACTATAACATCAGCCAATCCGGCGTCGCAATAGCCTTTTTACAGTTTAAGTTAGCCGACGCGGTCTTTCGTTCAACTTGAACTGAACTTGTCGCGAAACCGTTCAGACAAATGGGCACGCTCCGCATCTTCAGCAGCTTCCGCGCGCGGCTCGTACTCGTGCTGGCGTCGTTGCTCGTCGCCACACTCGGCGTGCAGTACTATTTGAACCACCGCGAGGAGCAGCGCGTGGCCCTGACGATCGCGCGGCAGGAGCAGGCGCTCGCCGCCTCAATCGCGCTCGCTCTCGAAAGTCTGCCCCGGCTCACCGAGTACCTCGAAGACGTTGACCGTGAGCACTCCGTCCGCCTGCGCGACGCACACCCGTCCGTCCTCAACGTCCTGGTCGTGCGCGACGATGGCCGCATAGACGACAGCCTCGACCCGGCCTGGAAGCCGACCACGCTCGACGACGGCACCTACTTCTACCACTACATCTCCGAGGTGCGCCTGCCGCGGCTGGTCGAAGGCGGCGAAACGGGGCACGCAGCCGAAGAGCTGAGGCGGCTGCTCCACGCCGCGCCGCCGCCCGAAGGGCCGCCCGTCGCCGGCGAGCCGCGCGCCTTCCCCGTCCGCGTCAAGACGAGCAGCGGCTACAACTACCTCGTCGTCGTTCTCGGCTCACGGACGGACGAGCCGGGAAGCGCCTCCGACTTCGAGGTGACGCACACGCTGCTGCCGACGCTCGTCGTCCTGCTCGTCGCCGCCGCGGGCGCCGGTTTTCTGGTCTGGCGCTTCACGCGGCCGATTCAAGAGCTTACACAGGCCGCGCGCCGCGTCGCCGCCGGCGACTTCAACTTCCGCGTCCCCGCGGCCTCGCGCTCGGACGAGATGGGCGAACTCGCGCGCGTCTTCAACGAGATGCTCGCGGGCCTCAGCCGACTGCGCCAGGTCGAGAGCCGGCTGCACCAGGCCGAACGCTCGGCGGTCGTCGGCCGGCTGGCCTCGGCCATCGCGCACGAGATCAGGAACCCGCTCAACTACATCAACCTCTCGCTCGACCACCTGCGCACGTCGCTCGCGCCTTCGGACCCGGAGAAGCGCGCCGTCGTCGAGAAGCTGACCGTGCAGTTGAAAGCGGAGGTGCAACGCATCAACACGCGCGTCACGGAGTTCCTGACCTACTCGCGGCCGGCGCAGCTCGACATGCGCCCGATTGATCTGCGGCCGACGCTCGAAGACGCGCTGCGAATCGTCGAGGCGCAGGCCGCAGAGGGCGGCATCGAGACGCGGCTCGAACAGGAGGGCGAAGTGCCGCCCGTCGTCGGCGACGCGGAATCTTTACGTTCGCTCTTCACAAACCTTATCATTAACGGCGTGCAGGCAATCGAAGGGCGTGCGGACGAGAACGGCAACCGCCGTCTCGTCATCACTCTCGGCACGGAAGGCGCGGGGCGCGTGCGCGTGGACGTGTCGGACACGGGCGTCGGCATCCCCGGCGAGAACGTGCCGCAGCTCTTCGAGCCGTACTTCTCGACGAAGGAGACGGGCACGGGCCTCGGCCTCGCCATCGTCAGGAAGGCGGTCGAGGATCACATGGGCACTATCGCCGTAGAGAGTCACCCCGGCGAGGGCACTACGTTTACGGTCACGCTTCCGGCGGCTAACGGATCGGGCGCGGGCGAGCCGAAGGTATGAGCGCCAGCACGCTGACTGACAGAACCGCGCGCGAGTCATACGTCGTGCGCGGCCGGCGGCTCGAATACCTGACCGTCGGCTGGAACCTGTGCGAGGGCGCGATTGCGGTCGCGGCCGGCGCTGCGGCCGGCAGCACCGCGCTCGTCGGCTTCGGACTCGACTCGTTTATCGAATCCACGTCGGGCGGGGTACTCATCTGGCGGCTCCGCCACGCGGGCGAAGGCGACGAGCGGCGCGAGCGGATCGCTTTGAAACTCGTCGGCGCGAGCCTGCTGCTCCTCGCGGCCTACGTCGCCACGGACGCCCTCTGGTCTCTCTTTAAACGCGAGCCGCCGGAGGTGAGCATGGTCGGCGTGGCGCTCGCGGCCGTCTCGCTCGTCGTGATGCCGCTGCTCGCGCGCGCGAAGCGGCGCGTGGCGGCGCGAATCAACAGCCGGGCGCTCGCCGCCGACTCCAGGCAGACAGACATCTGCGCTTATTTGTCGGCCATCCTGCTCGCGGGCCTCGCCGCAAATGCCGCCTTCGGCTGGTGGTGGGCCGATCCGGCGGCGGCGCTCTTGATGGCGCCGATCATCGTCAGGGAAGGACTCGAAGCACTGCGCGGCGAGACCTGCTGCGGCAGTTGCCATTGACCGCTCGTCGGCTCGTTAATCGCCGGTTCTTAAATCAACGGCTCTTTCATTTTCGGACGGCAAAAATTCATGGCACGAAAAAACATCCTCGTCGTGGACGACGAGAAGTCGCAGCGCGAAATCCTCGAAATGATCCTCACCAGCGAGGGCTACGAGGTGACGACGGCCGCCTCGGGCGAGGCCGCGCTGCGGATCGTCAGGGAGAAGCGCTTCGACCTCGTCCTGACCGATCTGAAGATGACCGGCATGGACGGCATCGAACTGCTCAAGCGCCTGCTCACCTTCGACTCCTCGATCATCGTCATCCTGCTCACCGCGCACGGCTCGATTGACTCGGCCAAGGAGGCGCTGCGCCACGGCGCGTTCGACTACCTGGAGAAGCCCTACGACCGCGAGCAACTGCTCGAGACGATCAACCGCGCCCTCACGAAGCTCGACGTGCTCGACTCCGAGATCATCTCCGACTCCCCGGAGATGGAGGCCGTCAAGAAGATGATCCTGAAGGTCGCGCGCTCCAGCTCGACCGTGCTCATCCGCGGCGAGTCGGGCACGGGCAAGGAGATGATCGCGCGCTCGATCCACACGCAGTCGCCCCGCGCGGCCGAGATGTTTCAGGCCGTCAACTGCGCCGCGATCAACGAGAACCTGCTTGAGTCCGAACTCTTCGGCCACGAGAAGGGGTCGTTCACCGGCGCGCACGCCGAGAAGAAGGGCCTGTTTGAAGTCGCAGATCGCGGCACGCTCTTCCTCGACGAGATCGGCGAGCTGGACATCTCGATGCAGGCGAAACTGCTGCGCGCATTGCAGGAGCGCGAGATTCGCCGCGTCGGCGGCACGCGCCCGATCAAGATCGACGTGCGCGTGGTCTGCGCCACGAACCGCGACCTGCGCGCGATGGTGCAGGACGGCCGCTTCCGCGACGACCTCTACTACCGCATCAACGTCCTCTCCATCGACGTGCCGCCCCTGCGCGAGCGGCGCGAGGACATCCCCGTCCTTTTGAACTTCTTCCTCAAAAAGCACATGCGCAACACGGCGCGCCTCGTCCGCGGCTTCACGCAGGAGGCGCGCGCCGTGCTGCTCGAATACGCCTGGCCCGGCAACGTGCGCCAGCTCGAGTCGGCCGTCGAGCGCGCGATCCTGTTGTGCGAGGGCGACCTGATCACAGTGGAAGATTTGCCGCTCGAAGTCCGGCAGGAGGTGAGGCCGCAGACGGAGGGCGCGTTCAAGCTGCCGCCCGAAGGCATCTCCTTCGAGGAGTTCGAGCGCAACCTGATCGTCCAGGCGATGGAGCGCACCGACTACAACATCACGAAGGCGGCCAAGCTGCTCGGCCTCACCTTCCGCACCCTTCAGTACCGGCTCGAAAAGTTCGGCATCAAGCGGCCGGACAGGAAGCAGACGAACGGCGAAGACGGGGAGGAAGAGTAGAAGGCAGAAGGCAGAAGGCGGAAGGCAGCCCGGAGGAGTGATGCCGTAGCCAGAACCTCACACGGGAGACGGCAATGTTGCACGGCCACAGAGATTTGAGAGTCTTTCAACTGGCTTACAAGCTGGCGATGGAGATTTTTACCGAAACGAAACACTTCCCGCGCGACGAACGGTATTCCCTGATCGACCAAATTCGCCGTTCGTCCCGGAGCGTCGCGGCGAACATCGCCGAAGGGTTCAGGAAACGCCAGTACCCGAACATGTTCGTCAGCAAGCTGGCTGACTCCGACGCTGAAGCAACGGAGACTCAGGTGTGGCTCGACTTCGCACGCGACTGCGGTTATCTGCCTGCGGAGCGGCACCGCGAACTCGTCGGCCGTTATGAAGAGGTTGGGCGAATGCTGAGCAGCATGATGCGCGAGCCGGAGAAATTCAAACCGTTCTGATTCTGTTTCTGACTGCCTTCCGCCTTCCGCCTTCTGCCTTCTGAACTTTCTATGAAGCGATGAACCTGATCGACACCCTCGGCCTCGCGCTCGGCGCGGCGTGGACTTCGGGCATCAACCTGTACGCGACGGTCGCGGTGCTCGGGCTGCTGCAACGCTACGAGCTGGTATCACGGCTGCCGGGCGGCCTCGACGTGCTCGCCAACCCGTGGGTCATCGGCACAGCCTGCGCGCTCTACGTCGTCGAGTTCTTCGCCGACAAAGTTCCTTACGTCGATACGGCTTGGGACGCGGTTCACACCTTCATCCGCGTGCCCGCCGGGGCGGTGCTCGCGCTCGCGGCGACGGCCGAGTTGCACCCGGCCGCGCGCGCCGTGGCCGTGCTCGCGGGCGGCGGCCTCGCGCTCTCGACGCACGGGACGAAGGCGACGGCGCGCGCGGCGGCCAACGTCACGCCTGAGCCTTTCAGCAACTGGGCGCTCTCGCTCGCGGAGGACGTCGTCGCCATAGGCGGCGTGGTGCTCGCAGTCCTCAGCCCGTGGGTGATCCTCTCCGTCATACTGATCTTCGTCGTCGTCGCGGCGTGGCTGCTGCCGAAGATCGCGCGGCGGCTCGCGCGTCTCGTCGCGCACGCACGCAGGCTCTTCGGCGGGCGCGCGAACGAGGGCGCGGACGAGGGGCGGCGGGGGGCGGCCAGGCGCTGAATCAACGAACTGCTTTGAGGGACGAGACGAAGGACGAGAGTGATCCCGGCCGGTTAGCGAATGCGGGCCGGGCGGCCGGGCGGGACGACTTGCCCGCCGGGCGCGACGACTCTCACCCGGTCGCCGTTGACGGCGAGGACGATCCGCCGCCGCAAAGGTATGAAGGCGCGCTGCCGGCGGAGTCGGATGGTTCCGGCGCGGCGCACCGACGCTGGATGGCGGTGGCCGCGGCGTGTGCGGTCGCGTCGGCCGTCCTGCTGTTCACCGTCGGCGTGAACGCGGCCTTCGTCGCGGCGGTGCTCGGCGTCGTGGCTTGGTTCTGGGATCAGCGCAACCGCATCCGCGCCAACCTCATCGAAGACGAACACTCGGAAGAAGGGCGGGACGAGCTTGAAGAGTTTGGGGACGAAGAAGGGCGGGACGCCGGCAGTCGTTGAAGGCGTGAAAGTAGAGGCGGGCGCGGCGAG
The DNA here is from genome assembly GCA_035295985.1 of Pyrinomonadaceae bacterium. GTDB lineage: Bacteria > Acidobacteriota > Blastocatellia > Pyrinomonadales > Pyrinomonadaceae > JAIVGV01. The sequence continues at coordinate 7,484 of DATHBT010000002.1, forward strand.
GGGGTTGCGGTCGGCGCGGCGACACGTGTTGCGGCTCGCGGCGCTGGCCGTCGTCGCGGCGTCTATCCTGTCGGGCGCGTTACGTGTTGCGGCACGCGCGGCGTCGGGCGAGGCGGAGGTACGCGGCGCGGTGGAGGGTGCGTTCCGGCAGTTGCGCGCGGGCCAGTACGGCCCGCTCTACGACGCGCTGCCGTCCTCTTCGCGGCGGCGGCTGTCCCGGCAACAGTTCGTCTCCTCGCTGGAGCGCGCGCGCGGGATGTACGAGTTGGACAGGCTTGAGATCGGATCGGTGCGGGTCGCGGGCGATCTGGCGGTCGTGGACGCGACCATCTACGCGTGGGCGCGCGTGCCGTTCGAGGCGGAGGGTAAGATCGTGGCGCGGCAGTACCTCGTGCGCGAGGGCGGGCGCTGGCGCGTGACGACCGGCGAGGCCTCGACCGTGCGCCCGCTGCTCGCCGCGCATCCCGACTTCGCAAAGAAGTTTCCGCCGCGCGAGCCGCGCATCTTCCTCAAGCGGGACGGCCGCTGGGTGGAGATGGGCCGGACGGCGCGCGGACACAGGTAATAGGAGGCAGGAGTCAGAAGTCGGAAGCCAGAATGAAAACCACTTGCGTCTTCATTCTGGCTTCCGACTTCCGACTCCTGCCGTTTCACCCCAGATCGTCGAAGGAGAGTTGCGCGTCGTTCGCGGGCTGCTGCCGCGCGGCGCGCTTCTGTTTTGAAGACGTGTCGCCGTCGAGGGCGCGCAGGACTGCCGCGAGCTTGTAGCGTGCGAGCCGGGGCGTGAGGCGGACGACGGGGATGCGCCCCTCGCGCGAGAGCTTGCGGACGGTTGACTCGCTCACCTGCAACACTTCGGCGAGCTGCCGCGCCGTCAGAAACTCTTCGCGGCGGCCGTCCTCTTTCGTCGGAGACTCATCGCCCATCGGCCCGCCTCGCCTGTCTTTCGTTGTTGCACACCCTACGGCTCGTTCGGCTTGAGCGAGAGCGCGACGCGATAGACCATCGCGCCCTCGACCTCGACTTCCTTCGTCGCCGCGCGCCCGTTCGCCTTCGCCGTCACGCGGTAGCGCGCGGCGTCGGGCGACAGGCGGAAGCTGAAAGTGCCGGCCTCGCTGGTGACGCGGCCGTCCAGCTTGCGCGCCGCGCCGTCCGCGCCGACGCGCGCGATCTCGACCTGCGCGCCGTGGACGCTGCGGCCGTCCGAGTCGAAGACGCTGCCGCGCACGAATGCGATCGAGCCTTCGTCCACCGGCAGGAAGACTTTGTCGCCGAGCGACCTCACCTTCCCCGCGCTGACTTCGACCTCGCGGTGCTGCGCCGTCTTCAGCCCCGCCTTGCGGAACGTCAGCGTGTAGATGCCGGGGGCGAGGTTCGACAGCTCGTAGTTGCCCTTCGCGTCCGTCACGGCGCGCGCGACCTCTTCCTCGCCGCGCTGCGCCTCTACGCGGACGCCGCCTGCCGTGTGGCCGGCGTCAACTTTGACCTTGCCCTTAACGCCGCCCGTGGTCGGCCGCGCGCCCTTCTGCGCCGCGCCGGCGGCGGCTAGCAGCAGCGCCAGGAGGAGCGCGTTCGTAATCCTCAGCTTGTTCATCACTTCTCGTGTCGGAAGGCCGCCGGGGCGGTTGGGCCGGCGGCTGTTCGTGGGACGAATTATACACCCTGCGCGGCCGATGCGTTGAACGCGGCCGGCGCGCGAAGTAGGTGGATGCCCCCGCGCCGCGGCCCTGTTGCCTGCGCGGTTTTGAAGTTCGATATTTTGTTCTTTGCGGCGCGCGGCGCGGGCATCTTATAATCCGGCGCGACAAGAGCATCGCGCGCTCCGCACGTCTCCCCGTCCGACAGTTCGCACATTTCTGCACGCCGCGCGGAAAGTTGAAACGCGCGCCGATCCGTCGGCGTTCAATCGTGTCATCAGAAAGACGACGTGTCGCCGCGCCGGGTCGAACGCGGCGGCGACGAAGCCACACAAGCTCTAACCGATGCGACTGACTCCCGGAACCACAACGCCGCCGGGCCACACCGCGTGCCCGGCCCGCGTGCGCGCGCTCGCCTGCCTCTGCCTCGCCGCCGCGATAGCGTTCGGCGGCTCGTCTTCGCTCGCGCCGACTGCGCGCGCCACGCAGTCGGACGCTCTGCGCGCCGGCAAGCAGCAGCGTCAGCCGCAGCCGCGCGCGGACGAGGTGCTGCCGGAAGACGAGGTTCTTCGCGTCGATACAGACCTGATCCTCGTTGACGTGGCCGTGACGGACGCGGCGGGTAAGCCCGTGCGCGGCTTGGGCGCGGAGGATTTCAAGCTGTACGAGGACGGGGTGGAGAGGCCTGTGGCCTTCTTCAACGTCGAGCGGCGCGGCGGGGAGCGGCGGCCCGTGGCCGTCGTCTTCGCGGTGGACGTGTCGGGCAGCGTCTCGCCGGAGGAGATGGCCCGCATCGCGCAGGCCATGCGCGCGTTCTTCGAGCGGCTGGACGAGCGCGAATCGGTCTTCGCGCTGATGAGCTTCGGCATGAGCGCGCGCGTGCTGCAAGGTTTTACGAGCAGCCGCGAGAAGCTCAACAACTCTCTACGCAAACTCGTCCGCGAGGCCGGGGCCGGGGCTTCCACGCACGCCTACGACGCGGTTGACGACGCCGTCCGCCTGCTCGCCCGCCGCGCGCCGCGCACGCGCGACAGGCGGCCCGTCAAGCGCGTCGTGGTCGTCGTCACAGACGGCTTCCCGGTCGGCGACACGGTCGCGCCCGCGACGGTCATCGAGCGCGCCAACGCCGCGGAGGTGAGCGTCTATACCGTGACGCTGCCCTCGTTCCCGCTCTCGCTCGCCTCGCTCTCCGGCTCGCCGCTGCCCACCCCGCTCGACGTGAGCGGCCTCGCCGAAAAGACGGGCGGCTCGAACGTCTACGCCACGGAGCGAGACTTCGAGCCGCTGTTCAAGTCTTTGGCCGAGGAGGTCGTCTCGACCTACGTCCTGGCCTTCTACCCGCCGCCCGAACACCGCGGCGACGGCCGCTACCGCCAGATTCGCGTCACCACCCGCCCCGGCCTCAACGTCCGCCAGAGCCGGCCGGGGTACAAGTCGTAAATCGTGAATGGAAGCGGTTAGCGGTTAGCCAGGCCGGAAACCGGAGGCGGAGCGAAAGCCGGGGGCTAGAGGCTGTTCTCTTCCGGCTAATAGCTAACAGCCAATCGCTAACCGCTTCTTCCCGCGATTCACGATTCACGCTCTTCAGAATTCTTCCTCTTCCTCGTCCTCGTCGCCCAGGTCTTCGTCGTCGTCCTCGACGATGTCCAGCTCTATCGGGTCGAGGCCGACGATCTCAAGATCGGTCCCGCACTCGTCGCACGCGACCACGTCGCCCTTGTCGGCGTCGGTCTCGACATAGACGTCGGCTTCGCATTCGGGGCAGTGTCCGGTTGGCACGTCCTCTTCACCTCCAGCAGCGCGTTTGCCGCTCACCCCGCCGAAGGCGCGCCCGTGCTTGCGACAGGAGCCTCCAACCGTAGAACTATTTGGGTGAACTCGGCGACAATCTAACCGCGCACGCCTTTTTTTGCAACACACATTTTGCGCGCCCTCGCGCCCGGCGAAAACTCGGTACGACGCCGCACGCTCACCCCTCCGCGATGCAACGCCGTCGGCGCGGCGGAAGGCCGGCCCGCGCCCTTTCGGCCAGCGCGTCGGGACGCCCCATCTATAACGGCTGTAAAACGCTCCGCATTTCGTCAGCTTTCAAGTGCCGGTACGCCCCTCCGTTCAGCGACCCCGCGAACAACTCCACGCACGGCACGTTCGCCATCCGCCGCAAGTTCACGAACGTGACGCGCGGCAACGTGACGCGCCTGCGCTTCCGCATCGTCGCGACTGCGGCGCGCGACTCCGCGGGCGCGCCGCCAGAAGGGACGGCCGACCTGAGCCCGGGAAGGGCGTGAATTAAGAGGAGGCCGGGAAGGCGTTGTCTCGCCGGCTCCGACGGCCCGGCGCTCGTGCGACGGCCGGGCCTCACGGGCGGCGAGCGCGCGGCCGGCCGGAAAAGTTTCCGCCGGCCACACTTTTTTGTTGACGGTTGCGGGCATGTTGGGAGAGAGTGGCACGTCCCGCGTAACCGCACCCGGCCCCGCCGCTTGCCCACGGGCCGGAGGGGAACACGCCTCGGCTCGCGTTTCAAGCCCGCGTCCCCGACTTTCAACCCCGTCCGCGCATCTTGAAAGAAGAGGAAAACATGAAGACCAGCCACACTCGCACCTACCGCCGTCTGTCTCTCGCCCTCGCGCTGCTCAGCGCGGCCAGTCTGCTCGGCGTCGCGCTGCTAACCGCAGACCGTCGAACGACGAACGGCGCGGCGACAACTCAAGCCGACGACGCACGCGCCGCCGCGCCGCGACCCGAACACACGGCCGACGCCGCGCCGACGAACTCGCCCTTGGCGCGCGAGCGGGCGCGCGAGGCTTACGGCCGGATCGAGTTGAGCTTCGAGGCCAACCGCGGGCAGACCGACGCGTCGGTCAACTTCCTCGCGCGCGGCGCGGGCTACACGATCTTCCTCAAGCCGACCGAAGCCGTCTTCGTCCTCGCCCGCCCCGGCGGCGCGGCCGTGCAGGACTCGCCGGGGCAGACGACGGCCGGGCGCGCGAGCGACGAGGGCCGCGCGAGCGCGGCCGGTGCGACGGAAGTCGCGCGGCGGGAGCCGCCGAAGGTGCTCCGCATGCAGCTCGTCGGCGCGGACGAGTCGGCCGCGGGCGCGGGCGCGGACGAGTCCACGGGCCGGGTCAATTACTTCCTCGGCAACGACCCATCGAAGTGGCGCACGGACGTGCCGACTTACACGCGCGTGCGCTACGGCGAAGTTTATCCGGGCGTCGATCTCGTTTACTACGGCAACCAGCGGCAGCTCGAATACGACTTCGTCGTCGCGCCGGGCGGCGAAGCGAGCGCGGTCAAACTAAAATTCGACGGCGCGGACAAGGTCGAGACGGACGCTTCAGGCGATCTCGTGCTCACGCTCGGCGACGCGGTCGTCCGCCAGCCGAAGCCCGTCGTCTATCAGGAAGTCGCGGGCGCGCGACGCACAGTCGAGGGCGGCTACAGCGTGGACTCGCGCGGGCGCGTCGGCTTCTCCGTCGGCGAGTATGACCGAAGCCTGCCGCTCGTCATCGATCCCGTCCTCGTCTATTCGACCTACCTCGGCGGCAGCGGCACCGATGACGGCAACGACATCAAGGTGGACTCGGACGGCAACGCCTACGTCTGCGGCCAGACCAACTCGACCAACTTCCCCACGGCCAACGCCTTCCAAGCCACCTTCGGCGGCGCGACCTTCGAGGGCGGGCGCGACGGCTTCATCACAAAGCTCAACGCGGCGGGCGACGGCTACGTCTTCTCCACCTACTTCGGCGGCAGCGGTGACGACCGCTGCCATAAAATCGCCCTGGACTCGGCCGGCAACGCCTACGTCGCCGGGGAGACCACCTCTTCGACCGACTTCCCCCGCGCCAACGCCTTCCAGAACGCCTTCGGCGGCGGCCTCTCGGACGCCTTCGTGTCGAAGCTCAGCGCCAACGGCCAGACGCTCATCTTCTCCACCTACCTCGGCGGCAGCATCTTCGATGCGGGCAACGGCATCGCGCTCGACTCCTCCAACAACGTCTACATCACCGGCCGCACCACCTCGGCGAACTTCCCGACGGCCAACGCCATCCAGGAGACGCAGGCCGGCCAATTCGCCGACGCCTACGTGACCAAACTCAACGCGGCGGGCAACGCCCTCGTCTACTCGACCTACCTCGGCGGCAGCGAAGGCACCGAGGGCGGGTTTGATGCCGGCTTCAGCATCGCCGTGGACTCCGCCGGGGCCGCCTACGTGACCGGCCAGACCCGCTCGACCAATTTCCCCAGGGTCAATGCCGTCCAGAACGCCTTCGGGGGCGGCTTCCCCGACGGCGACGCCTTCATCACGAAGATAAACGCGCAGGGCAACGCCATCTCCTACTCCACCTACCTCGGCGGCACCGAAAACGACATCGGGTTCGAAGTCGCCGTGGACTCGGCCGGCTCCGCGTACCTCACGGGCGTCACGCGCTCGGGGAACTTCCCCACGGCCAACGCCTTTCGCAGCATGCTCAGCGGCGCGTCCGACGCCTTCCTGACCAAGTACAGCGCGGACGGCACGTCATACGTCTACTCCACCTACTTCGGCGGCTCCGGCGAGGACTCGGGCAACGGCATCGCGCTCAACGCCGCCGGCGAGGCTTACCTCGCCGCCGGCACCACTTCGAACGACGTGCCCATGGTCAACCCCACGCAGGGCACGAGCGGCGGCGGCGTCGAAGCCGTGGTCGCGCGGTTCAACGCGGCGGCCAGCGCCCTTCTCTTCTCCACCTACCTCGGCGGCAGCGGCGGCGACGCGGCGCTCGCCATCGCCCTCGACTCCTCCCTCAACATGTACCTTACGGGGCGCACCTCGTCCACCAACTTCCCCACCCTCGGCCCCGTCCAGGCCGCCAACGGCGGCGAGCAGGACGCCTTCATCACGAAGATATCTCCCGCCAACCCGACGCCGACCCCGACGCCGACTCCGACTCCCACGCCGACACCGACTCCGACTCCCACGCCGACGCCGACACCGACGCCTGTGCCGCAGACGTTCCAGTTCAGTGCGGCCACTTACGCCGCGGGCGAGGGCGACGGCTCGGTCACGGTCACGGTCGAGCGCGCGGGCGACAACGCCGCGCCCGCGACGGTCGTCGTCGCGACCGCGCAGGACGCCGCCGTGCTGCGCTGCGACGTGGTCAACGGCACGGCCTCCGAGCGTTGCGACTTCACGACCCGCATCGCCACGCTGCGCTTCGCCGCCGGGGAGACCTCGAAGGCGGTGCGCGTCTTCCTCACCGACGACGTTTACGTCGAAGGGCAGGAGGCGTTCAACGTCTCGCTCTCCGCGCCGTCAGGCGGCCCCGCGCTCGGCAGCCCGGCGACCGCGGCCGTCAACATCACGGACAACGACACGTCCGCCGCGGCCAACCCCACCTACTCGCCGCCCTTCTTCGTGCGGATGCACTACATCGACTTCCTCAACCGCGAGGGCGAGCCGGCCGGCTTCAACGGGTGGGTCAACTCGCTGACCGCCTGCCAGCCCCCGCGCATCGACTGCGACCACGTCATGGTCTCCTCCTCGTTCTTCCGCAGCGTCGAGTTCTTCATGAAGGGCTACTACGTCATCCGCTTCTACAAGGTCAGCTTGGGCACGAACCCCAACTACCGCGACTTCACGCGCGACTCGCAGCGCGTCACCGCCGACACGGACGCCGAGGTGCTGGCCGCCCGCGACGAGTTCGCTCAGGAGTGGGTGCAGCGCGCCGACTTCAAGGCGATCTACGACGGCCTGTCGAACCAGGCTTACGTCGAGAAGCTGGAGCAGACGGCCGGCGTGACCCTGGCGAATCGGGCGCAGCTAGTCGCCGCGCTCGACAACGGGTCGAAGACGCGGGCGCAGGTGCTCAAGGAGATCGTCGAGAGCGAGGAGGTGGCGCGCAAGATGTACAACGACGCCTTCGTCTCGATGCAGTACTTCGGGTATCTCAGGCGCGACCCCGAGCAGCCCGGCTTCCAGATGTGGCTCGACTACCTGAACGCGAACCCGCAGGACTTCCGCACCATGGTCGGCGGCTTCGTCAACTCGCTCGAATACAGACTCAGATTCGGGCCGTCGAGCTGAGGAGCGGCGCGCCCCTGCCGCCCGTTACGGCAGCAGAGGCGCGCTTCACTTAACATTGAGTCCACACGCTCCCCGGCGCGGGCGGCTTTTCGGCCGCCCGCGCCGGGGAGCACTACGTTTGAAGCGCGGCCGTCGGCCGCCCCTCAACGCGCGCCGGC
>DATHBT010000003.1:0-8498 GCA_035295985.1 Pyrinomonadaceae bacterium
GTCTCTGGTGGCCCGCGCGCGATCCGAAAACGTGTGCCGCGCGCCGCGACGAGGAGAGCCGCCACCGAAACTTTCGTCCGGGACTTCCGCCACGCCGGGCGAACGTCGTCGGACACTATTTTGATGAACCCGCCGCCGAACCGTTTGCTTTCAAAGCGACCGGCCCGGCCTGCCCCGCCTGCGTTGCGGCCTGCGCCGGGCGGGCGGTGTCACATTTTTCTGACTTTTCTGTGGCCCCGGCTCGATCCCGCGCCCCGCACCCGTCTCGTCCGCAAAGCGCACAATCGTGCCCGTCGCGGGACGCGGCACGGAGACCGCCACGAACGGCGACGTAATGACCTGCGTTGTAACACTGTCGGACGCCGGACGCCGCTCGTTAACACGTACAGCAAGCACAGTGCCATCGCGCCTGATCTCCTCGACCGAGACGCCGTAGCCGCCCGTCGGCTTCTGGCCCTGATAGACGACGATGACGGCCCGCGTGGTGAAATTCACTTCCGGCGCGGGCCGGCCGCCGCCTATCGCCCGCCACACCTGCCGCCAGTCCTCCTCGTTCGAAATGATCTCGACGCGGCGTCCGCCCTCGTAGGCGCTGTATGCGCCGGAGGCGACGACCGAGAACTCTACGACGTTCGTCCGATCATCGGCCGCCTCGCGCCCGCCCGCTCCCGCCAAGTCTCTGCCCGGCCCGGCTGCGTCGCCGAGCAGCGCGAGCCGCACGATTTTGACGGGCGGCATCCCGTGCGAGAGCAGGCGGTCGTGGAACTCTCCCAACCGGAACCCTTCGCCGCGCGCGCGGCGGTAGTCTTCGCGGAGTTTGAGAATCTCCATCTTGCCGAGCGTGTAAACGAGGTAGGTCGGATCGAGCGTGCCGCGCAGGGCCTCACGCTCGGCGTTGGCCCGCTCCATGTAGCCCTCGCGCCGGAAGAAATCGACGCCCTGCTCGTAGGTCATCCCTTCGGCGTGCATCCTGATTCCGACGAGGTAGCGGCACAGTCGCGTGAGCGCGGCATGCAGTTGCGCGAGGCGCAGCTTGGGGCTTCCGCCCCCGAAGCCTTCGTCGAGCATCATCTGCTCGCAGTAGTGCGCCCACCCCTCGACGAAGGAGGCCGAGCCGAAGGCGGCGCGCACGCGCGAAGGCGCGCGGCGCGCGGCGAGAAGCTGGTAGTAGTGGCCGGGGAACGCTTCGTGGATGGAGACGATGGGGAGCGCGGAGCGGTTGAAGAAGCTCAGGTGCTCTTCGCGGCGGCGCGCGTCCCAGGCGGGGTCGGGCGGCGTCACGTAGTAGTAGCTCTCGGCCGCGGCGCGCTCGAAGGGGCCGGGCGCGTCCATCGAGGCGAAGCCGAGGCGGCGGAACGTCGGCGTCTCGGCGACGATGAGGTTCTCTTCGGCAGGCGGCGTGAGTATCCCGCGCTCGCGGACGAAGGCGCGGATGCGCCCCAGCTCGGCGCGCGTCTCGCCGACGAGACCTTCCGACGACGGGTGCTCGCGCCCCACGGCGCGCAGCGTCTCGCTCAAGTCCCGGTCGGGCGCGATCTCCTCCGCCACGCGCCGCATCTCCTCCTGCGTGCGGCGCAGCTCGCGCTCGCCCTCTCGCAGCAGCGCCGGGAGCGGCGCGTCGATCATCTCTTCGTAGAGCAGTTTCTTCCTGAAGTTCTCCGCGCCTATCGCGAAGTCGCCGTTCGAGCGCGGCAGCAGGTCGCGTTGCAGCCAGTCCGAGTAGGAGCGCAGGGCCGACGTGACCGACTCGACGGCCGCCGCGAACTCCGAGCGGCGCGCGGCCGAGAGCCGTCCGCCGCCCGCGCGCTCGAACATCTGCGGGACGGCGCGCGAGAAGAAGTCTATCGAGCCTGCGACCTGGCCGACCGCCGTCTCCGTGTAAACGCGCGGCGGGTTCTCAAGGTTGGCTCGCCCTTCGGCGAGCAGCCTCGCGGCCTGGCGCGCGCGCGCGAGCAGCGCGTCCAGCCGCCGCTCGACCGGCGCGTAGTCACGCTTCAGGACGTTGTCGAAGGAGGCGGCGACGAGTCGGCTGTAGATGCCGGGGTCGCGCTGCCACATCCTCACGTCTTCGAGTTCGAGCAGGCGTGCGCGGGCGTGCGACGCGAGCCACAGGAAGTCGTAGCGCGACTCGGGCGAGAGCCGCGACTCGTTGACGCGCGCGAGCGCGGCGATCACCCCGCGGAGCCGTCGCGCCTCGGCCGCGACCGCCTCCCGGCCGCGCGATTCGAGCGCCGCGTCGTACTCGTGCAGCCCGGCGGCCGTCCCCTCGGTCGGGTTAAATGCGTAGTGGCCGCGCAGGTACTCCTCCGCGATCTGCGCGACGCGCGCGTCCTGCAACACGGGCGCGGCCGGGGCGGGCGCGCGCCGACGCCGCCTCTGCGCGTTCGTGTCGAGGCCGGTCGCGGCGAGTTGTAGCGCGGCGAGCAGGCAGCACGCGGCGGCCGTCGTCGCCCTCGCGCGCGCCCGCCTTAAGTTTTTCGGAAGTTCTATTCTCATCGGAGGCTCAACAAGTCGGGAGCGGCAGATTCGAGCGGGGAGCGACGTGAGAATAACACAGATGAAAAGACGTAAATCGTGAATCGTGAAATGAAGCTGTTAGCTGTTAGCTGTTAGCTGTTAGCCGGAAGGAGACGGCGCTCGCTTTCGCGCCCGGCTCGGGTTCTCGGTTTTGCTAACAGCTAAAAGCTAACAGCTAACAGCTTCATTTCACTTTCTGGGATCGATGCGCTCGTCGAGGAAGCGGGTCGCGTCGGCGAGGGGCGCGAGGCGGTGCTGCTGGCCGTTCCAGACCTTGACCATCGAGTAGATGAGGAAGGCGGTCGAGGCGAGCGAGAAGAGGACGGCCCCGGCGCGTACGCCGCCGATGCCGCCGAGCATGCCGAGCACGAAGCCGACGGCCAGTATGACCAGGTGCAGCCCCATAGCCTGCGCGGCGTGGTAGCGCGTGCGCGCCTCGGAGCGTGGCACGAGCAGCAGTTCGATGATGGAGACGACGAGGCCGATGTAGAAGGGCGCGTAGGCCGCTACGTTGGCGTAGCGTTCGGGGATGCCGAGGCCGGCGATGTTGTGCTCCGGCGCGAACGGGCGCGCGCCGTGCAGCCCGTGCGGCGGCTGCGCGTGCGCGGCGGGCGGCGCGTAAGTCTGCTGCGCGGGCGGCGGCTGGTACGGGGGCGGGACGAAGACCGAGGGGTACGACTGCGGGATGGCGTCGTCGATGCGTCGCGTCGGGGCTTCCGAGTCCGGCGCGTAGCGCGGGTCGGGCGCATAGCGCGGCGGCGGCGAACCGGCGGGATCGATCCTGCGCGTCTTGCCGCCGATCTGCCCCGTCAGTCCGGTGTCATCGACGGGCCGCGTCGGCCCTTCCGTCCAGACCTCCGAAGTCTTGCGGACGTACTCCGGGTCGAGCGGATCGGTGTCGTACTTGCTCCTCTTCTCAGGCATACGGAAAAGTTTTACGCGCGACTCGTGCCCCGTGTTCGCCCCATTCTACTCCTCACGGATTTCGTATTCCACCCCTTCCCACCGCCGCTCCGCCTCGTACAGACGAAACGCGCGAACGACCGGCTCACCCGCAGCGAAGCCCACGATCAGGTGGACGGCCTGCGGGTAATAGGCCATCCGCACGTCGCGCTCCGAAGGCGCGGGGTCGGCCGAGCGGGGGTGCGAGTGGTAGATGCCCAATAACCCCTCGCCGCGCTCGCGCATCAGCCGCTGCGCCGCGAACAAGTCGCGCGGCGCGGCCTCGTACGCGACGAGCGGATCGTCGGCGACGTTCGTCAGACGGTAGATCGAGCGCGCCGCGCCCGCCGCCCCGCCCGCCAGCCCGCAGCATTCGGCGGGCCTCGCCTCGCGCGCGTGCGCGCAAATCTCCTCGAACGCGGCCCGGCTGATCTTTAAAGTCTCGCTCAACTGGATTGCGGATTGGAAAGCGGAATGAGAGCCGCGGGGAAGGGCCGACGCGGAGAACGCTCGAAGAGAAAGCCTGCCCCTCGCGCGTCGCCCCCGCCACGGCCCCGCGCCACACGAACCCGCTGTCCCGCGCCTCAGTCTTCGACGACGCGGACGCGAAGCTCGCGGAGCAGTTCGTCGTCCACCTCGCCCGGCGCTTCGATCATCAGGTCGGCGGCGGAGGCCGTCTTGGGGAAGGCCATCACGTCGCGGATGTTGTCCGTAGGGACGAGCACCATCAGCAGCCGCTCGATGCCGGAGGCGATGCCGCCGTGCGGCGGCGTGCCGTATTCAAGGGCTTCGAGGAAGAAGCCGAAGCGGCGGCGCGCGGTCTCCTCGTCCATGCCGAGCGCGCGGAAGATGAGCCGCTGCACGTCGCGCCGGTGAATGCGGATCGAGCCGCCCGCCACTTCGACGCCGTTGATGACCGTGTCGTAAGCCTTCGCGCGAAGCCCGCCGAGCAGGCGCGTCTCGCCGCCTTCGAGCGCGCGCTCAAGGAGTGGCAGATCGTCGTCGAGCGGCGAGGTGAACGGGTGGTGCATCGAGTAGTAGCGCCCGTCCGTCTCGTTGAACTCGAACATCGGGAACTCCGTCACCCACAGCGGCTCGAAAACATTTTCGGGGATCAACTTCTCGCGCCGCGCCAGTTCGACGCGCAGCGCGCCGAGCGACGCCGCGACGGTCTTGGCCTTGCCCGCGACGACGAGCACCGCGTCGCCCTTCTGCGCGCCCGCCGCCTCCGCCATCCGCGTCACGGCCTCCGCGCCTAATGCTTTAAGCAGGGATGAAGAGATTTCGTCCCCGAGCTTCACCCACGCGAGCGCCCCCGCGCCGTAGCGTTTGACGAACTCCTGCAACTCGTCCAACTGCTTGCGTGAACTCGCTGCACCGCCCGCGACTGCGATTCCCTTCACCTCACCGCCCGCTTCGAGCGCGGAGGCGAAGGGCGCGAAGGTCGTCCCTTCGAGCGCGGGCGAGAGGTCTCGGAGTTCCATCCCGAAGCGCAGGTCTGGCTTGTCCGACCCGTAGCGGCGCATCGCCTCGGCGTAAGTCAGGCGCGGGAACGGTACGGGCAGCTCGACGCCGAGCGTGTTGCGGAAGACGCGCGCGAACAAGCCTTCGACGAGCGAGTAGATGGTCTCAAGCGTAGGGAAGCTCAACTCAACGTCTAACTGCGTGAACTCGGGCTGGCGGTCGGCGCGGAGGTCTTCGTCGCGGAAGCAGCGCGCGATCTGGTAGTAGCGATCCAGCCCCGCGATCATGCAGAGCTGCTTGAACAGTTGGGGCGACTGCGGCAGCGCGTAAAACCTCCCGGCGTGCAGGCGCGACGGCACGACGTAGTCGCGCGCGCCTTCGGGCGTTGACTTGATCAGGATCGGCGTCTCGATCTCCGTAAAATTCTGCTCGTCCATGTAGCGGCGAATCTCGCCGACCGCCTTAGCCCTCAGGCGCAAATTCGACTGCAACTGCGGGCGGCGCAGATCGAGGTAGCGGTATTTCAGGCGCACGTCCTCGGCGGCCAGCGACTCGGGGCCGACGACCTCCAACTGGAAGGGCGTGGTGCGCGCGTCGTTCAGAATCCACAGCTCGCGCGCCTGCACCTCAACGTCGCCGGTCGCGAGCTTCGGGTTGCGCGCCGCCTCGTCGCGACGGACGACCTCGCCGCGCACGGCGACGACGTACTCGCCGCGCGGCGCTTTCGCCTTGGCGTGCGCCTCGGGCGCGGCCTCCTCGTCGAAGACGACCTGCGTAAGCCCGTCGCGGTCGCGCAGGTCGAAGAAGGTGAGCGGCCCGAAGTCGCGCCGCCGCGCCACCCAGCCCATCAGCACGACCTCGCGGCCGGCGTCCTCCGCGCGCAGCTCGCCGCACGTGTGCGTCCGCTGCAAGTCTCCCAGGTTGTCGAGAGCCGTTGACACGATTTCCTTCTCAGCCTTTACCTAAACTCTCAAGCACCGCCGCGGCAGCCTCCGCGCGTTCGACGCTGCGCTGTTGGGCCGTCCGCAAATCTTTGAGCGCGACCTTGCCACTGGCGCGCTCCTCCGGCCCGACGACGACGACGAACGCGATCCCGCGCGCCGCTGCGTACTTGAACTGCCCGCCCACCTTGCCGCGCGCTTCCGGGTAAACGTCAACGCGCAGGCCGGAAGCACGCAACTCGCGCGCTAGCGCGAGCGCATCGCCGGTCGAGTCTTCATCCCACAGCGTCACAAGCACGTCGGCCGGCGTCTCGACCAGGTCGGCCGGGAACATCTCGCGCTCCGTCATCACGACGACGATGCGCTCAAGGCCGAGCGAGAAGCCGCACGCCGGGACTTCGCGGCCCGAAAACATCCCGACGAGGTTGTCATAGCGCCCGCCGCCGCCGAGGCTTCCCGAAAGATCGGGCACGTTGATCTCCATGATCGCGCCGGTGTAGTACGACAGTCCCCGCGCGAGACTCGGATCGAGTTTGATCCGCGCGCCCGCGCCCGCGGCTTCTGAGAGTCGCAGAATCTGTCGCAGGTTTTCGACGCCGGCCGCGCCGCGCTCGTGCGGCCCGACGAATTCGAGCAGGCGGCCCAGCACGGCGTCGTTGAAGGCCGCGCTCTGCTTCTCGGCGTCCTCGTCCGCGACGATCTCGGCGGAGCGTTCGAGGGCGGCCAGCCCGTCGAAGAAGCGCAGGAGCATCACGCCGGCCTCGTCCGAGATGCCGCGCGACGCGAACTCCTTCGCCACGCCCTCGGCCCCGATCTTGTCCAGCTTGTCGAGCGCGGTCAGCGCGTCGGCGTGCTTCTCTGCCGCGACGCCCGCGCGCTCAAGCACGCCAGCCAGCGCCTCGCGGTGGTTGAGGCGAATGACGAAGTTATTGAACCCGAGTCGCGTCAGCGCGTCCGCGGCGGCGGCGCACAGCTCTGCCTCGACGACCGGCGAGCGCGAGCCGACCGCGTCAACGTCGCACTGGTAAAACTCGCGGAAGCGCCCGCGCGCGGGCCTGTCCGCCCGCCAGACGGGCTGTATCTGGTAACGCTTGAAGAACTTCGGCAGCCTCTCGCCGTACTCGGCGACGACGCGCGCGAGCGGCACCGTCAGGTCGTAGCGCAGGGCGAGGTCTGCTTCTCCCGTGCGCTCGTGCTCGCCGCGCTTGAGGATTTTGAAGATTAGCTGGTTCCCCTCCTCGCCGTACTTCCCCAGAAGCGTCTCGATGTTCTCGACCGCCGGAGTCTCCAAAGGCTCGAAGCCGTAACGCTCATAGACCTCGCGGATACGGCGGATCACGTACTCGCGCCGCCGCACGTCCGCCGGCAGGAAGTCGCGCATCCCGCGCGCAGGCTGTGTTTTCGTCGAAGGCATCGCTCGCTCAAGTTCCTAACCGTGGGCGCTCTCAGGGGATGACGAAGAAGAGGACGCCTCGTCCTCCGCCTTGTACTGTTGGACGTAGCCCACGTAGTTTTTCCAGAACTGAGCTAAGCCGGCGACCTCTTCGTCCGTAAGCTGTCTTTTAACTTTGGCGGGCACGCCCATGACGAGCGAGCGCGGGGGGACGATTGTTCCGGGCGAGACGAGCGCGCCCGCGGCGACGATGGACTCGGCCCCGATGCGTACAGCGTCCATCACAATCGAACCCATGCCGACGAGGCAGCCGCGCTCGACGTGGCAGCCGTGGAGCGTGACGTTGTGGCCGACCGTCACCTCATCCTCAAGGATGGTGGGGTGCGTGCCGTTGGTGACGTGGATGACCGTGCCGTCCTGTATGTTGGTGCGGTCGCCGATCCTGATCCAGAACACGTCGCCGCGGACGACCGCGCCGAACCAGACGGACGACTCCCGCCCGATCCTCACGTCGCCGATGACGGTCGCCGTCTCGGCGACGTAGGCGGTCGGGTCGATCTGCGGGTGCTTGCCGTTGAATGGCCTGATCATTCCTGTGTCCGCGGCGCGTCCTGAGCAAGTCGGCCGCCCTTCCTTTTGAGAGCGAAAACGGTAGCACGAATCCGGCGCGTGAAAAAGCGGCGCGCCCCGCCAGTAGTGTCCTGATTTCGGCTTTACTCCGTGCCCCCTCCGCGTCCTCTGTGTCTCCGTGGTGAGTGCTGATCACCCCCACTCACCACAGAGGCACGGAGAGCACAGAGGGGGCACAGAGGACAAACAAATTAGGACACCACTGCCCCGCCGGGTGGGTGCGCGCCGCCTTTATAAGCGATTAGCTGTTAGCTGTTAGCTGTTAGCCGGAAGTGGCAGGCGGAAAGCGGCGACAGCCTGATGCGCCTTCGGGGCTTTGGCCGCATCCGGCGCGGGCTTTTTAGCCATTAACGGCTAACAGCCCGCGTCTCAATCCGGCCTTCTCTTACTTCGGCGCGGGGCCGGGCGCGGCGTCGCGCGCGGCGTCGCCGCCCGCGGCCTTGCGCGCGGGGGCGCGCTCCAGGCGGCGCGCGCTCTCCCAGGCGGTGAGCGCCGCCGCGTCCGCGCTGAACTTGTTGCGGACGGCCGCGTCGAGCCGGGCGAACTCCTCCTCCGCGCGTTCGAGCGCCTCTTCCAGCTCCGCGCCGGCCGATATGCGCGCGCCAGCGCCG
>DATHBT010000004.1:0-87975 GCA_035295985.1 Pyrinomonadaceae bacterium
GCATTCATAGTTTCGTGAGCGCCGCCACCGGGACAAACGCGTCCCAAAAGTGGGATGTGTGGAAAAACCTGCGCGCCGCCCGCCCCCGTCGCGGCTCGCGGGCGCGGGGTCGCGGCGATTCATTAAGGGATTTGGATTAACCAGGGAGGGTGTCGAGAGATTCGGCTGAGGCGCGGGCGGGCAGGAGAAAACTGCCAATTTTTTGAACCCGGCGTTTGCGCTCGCCGCGCCGGACGTGTGATGCTCACGCGCGCGGTCTCAAGAAGCATATCAGGCGAGACGGAGTGAGGGCGAAGCGAGATGAGAATCCCAGGGACGATCAGACGGGCGACCGGGCGCGGCGCGGCGATCCTTCTTCTGCTCTGCGCCGCGCACGCCTCGGACGCCGCGGCGCAGACGGCGGGGAAAACCCGCGCGGGCACGGCCGCGCAAGCCCCCGCGCGCCAGCCTTCAAACGACGCGCGCCCCGACACAGTCTCCACGCGCGAGATGGATCGGATCAACTGGATGGAGTTCCGCGATCACGTCCCCGCGCGCATCAACACGGTACTCCTGCCGACGGGAACTCTGGAGCCGCACGGCGTCATCAACAACGGTGCAGACAACACCGCGCCGACCGCGATGGCCCGCGCGCTAGCGCGCCGCGTCAACGCCATGATCGCGCCGACGCTGCCCTACGGCATGACCGGAAGCCTTGAGGCTTATCCGGGCGCGTTCCAGATCACGGAATCGGCCTACCGCCCGTTCGTCAAGCAGGTGCTCGAAGGCCTGGCGAAGAACGGCTTCCGCAACATCGTCGTCTTGAACGGCCACGGCGGCCCGCAGACGGCCGTCCTCAACGCGGTCGCCGCCGAGGTCTCCGCCGAGCGCAAGGTGAGGACGCTCGTCGTCAACTGGTGGTCTTTCGCCTCCGACATCACCAGGCAGGTCTTCGGCGAGGACGGCGGCCACGCGGGACTCAACGAGACCGCCTTCATCCAGGCCATCGACCCCACGCTCGTCCACCCCGAACGCTACAACGCCGATCTCGCCACCGCCTACCCGGCGGCCGGCACGTGGTCGGCCGCGCCCTTCCCCTCCTCCATCGGCCTCTACCAGCCGGGGCAGGGCTACCCCAAGTTTGATCAGAAGAAGGCCGACGAGTATTTTCAAAAAGTCACAGACAAAGTCGCCGCGCTCATCACGGACACCGTGCGCAAGTGGGACATGGCCGGACTGTAGAACAGAAGGCAGAAGGCGGAAAGCGGAAGGCATTCGAGAACAGGAGCCGAGCCGGCTTGTCTTGACTGCCTTCCGCTTTCCGCCTTCTGCCTTCTAGTTTTGTCCCAGCCACCTGACGCCCACGCCCGCCGCGAGGAGGTCTTCCTGTAAACGGTTGTTCGGATAGACGCGTATGAACTGCGCGGTCTTCGTCCGCACGGTCAGCCCCTGCTCGCGCAGGTGGAGGTCGATGAAGACCTCGCAGTCTCCGGGGTGCGAGATGAGCGCCTGGTTGACGGCCTCGCCGACTCTTCGCACGTCCGCGTCGCCGTCCAGCTCGATGACGAGCGCGTCGGCCCTGATGCGCCCGCCGCGGTTGGCGAAGGCCGAGTGCGCAGGCACTTTCGCGTTCTCCAAAAGTGTCACCTCGTCGCAGACGAGTGTGAGCGAGCCGTCGCCCTCGCAGCGGCCCGCCGCAACGAGCAGCGCGTCGTTGGCCGCGTCCTTGCCCTTCTGCTTGAACGCCTCGGGCCAGAGCACGCACTTTATCCCCGCGCCCGACATGTCTTCCAGACGGAAGAAGGCGTAGCGGTCTCCCTTCTTCGTGTTCCTCACGGTGAAGTCGGACACGACGCCCGCGACCCTCGCGCGCCGCCCCGGCTCGATTGAGTTCAACTCGGAGACGGGCAGGCAGTCGAGCTGCGCGAGCTTGTCGGCGAAGTCGTCGAGCGGGTGGCCGGAGATGAAGAAGCCGACCGCCGCCTTCTCGTTCGCCAGCAGCTCCTTGTGCGTCCAGGGATCGGCGCGCACGGCCGAGAGCTGCGCGCACTCGGCTGCCGCGCGAGCCGCGTCGTCCGTCCCGGCCGCCGCCGCGCCGAACATATCGGCCTGCCCGCTGTCGCGCTCGCGCCTTCGCCGCGCGCCCAGTTCCAGAGCCTTATCGGCGCAGGCGTGCAGACGCGCGCGCCACTGGTGCGGCGTCTCGCCCGCCGGCCGCAGGGAGTCGAACGCGCCGGCGCAGACCAGCGATTCGAGCACGCGCTTGCCCGCGGCCTTCTCGCCGACGCGCTCGGCGAAGTCGAAGAGCGACGTGAACGGCTGCGTGCCGCGCGCCTCGATGATCGCGCCGACGGCCGACTGCCCCAGCCCCTTGATCGCCGCCAGCCCGTAGCGCACCGCGCGCTCGACGGGCGTGAAACCCGGCCCCGACTCGTTCACGTCGGGCGGCAGCATCCTGATCCCCTGCGCCCGCAGCTCCGACGCGTATTTAAAAATCTTCGCCGCGTCGTCCGTCACGTTCGTCATGACGGCCGCGTAGAAGTGCTCCGGGTAGTGCGCCTTCAGGTAAGCCGTCTGGTACGCGACGTGCGCGTAGGCCACAGAGTGGCTGTTGGCCGAGAGCAGCCCGTTGACGAAATAGTTGTGGTGCGGCGCGCGCATCGTCATGTTGTAGGTCTTCTCGACCCCGACGGGCGTGACGCGCACGATTCTGGTCTTCTTAACTTTCATCTCAGCCGTCATAGACACTCTCTGAGCAGTCCGTATTTTCTCGACAGGCGCGGCCCGCCGCCCCGATAGATGTAGCGCGCGATCAAAGTAACGTCCGCGCGATGCGACCACTGGACAAAGCGGATCGAGCCGTTCTCGTGAACGCGGTTGTCCGAAATCCCCAGACGGCAGATCAGCCACATCCGCAACTCCGCGACCAGTCGCTCGCTCCCGCAGAAGCCGACGAGCACCCTTCCGTCCGAGCGGCGGCTCACCGTGCCGTCTCCGTCGAACAGGCCGCGCGCGAGGTGCGGCATCAGGTCTTCGGCGAGGAGTGGCAGGAACGTTGCGTGACTCTTGCGCGGGACGACGCCGAAGCGCGCGAGGTCAGCGGCCATGCGCCGCGAGTGACATACGGCCCGATGCATCGGCCGGTGTCGCTGTGCCTTCGGCCCGATGCGGAGCACGGGGTGTTGAAGGCCGAGGAAGTCGCGGAAGCCTTCCGCCGCCTCGCGGTCGATCATCTGCAAGCCGACGAGTGGCGAGCCTGTCTTTGACTCAATCACGTAACCGTCCGTGATGAGCAGGCCGAGCCAGTATGCCTTTGCGGGCGAGTCCACGACGGCGAAGGCGGCCTCGTCGAAACGCTTTTTGTAGTCGGCGAAGCCGCCGCGTCGCCCGACGCCGTGACGTTCGAGCACGTCGTAAACGGTCTTCTTAGTTTTAAAGGGGATGGCTTTCAGTATCTCGCCCGCGCTCAGGCCGCCGCGATACTGCTCGACGATGAAGCCCTCCACCTCCGGCGTGGGCCTCTTATTCCACGCGGGATGCGGCATACTCGGCCACCTCCGGCGAGAAGTTGAGTTCCAGACCGCGCTCGATGATCTCCCTCAACGGCAGGTAGCCCTCGTCGGTGTAAAACTTGTGGTCGAGCGTGCAGCGGATCGTCAGCCCTTCCTCAGTCTCCACCTCGACCACCTCTTTCTCGCCCGTCTCGAAAGCCTCGACGATTTCGTTGGCGAAGACCCGCTCGCCGTCGAAACTGAAAGTCCGCTTGATGCCGGCCCGGCCCTCGGCGATCTCCCTGATCGCCACGAGTTCGCCGGTGTCCGCGTCAACCACTTCGGCGTCGCCGGTCAGGCAGCGGTTGAAGCCGTAGTCGGCGAACTGCGCCATCAATCGGAAAATTTCTCTGGCGGTCTTCTTCTGAATCTTGTTCTTCGAGCACCCGGCGATGAACTTCTCCTCATGGACGGCCATCTCCTCGCGGTTCTTCTTGCCCATCGCGCGGCGCATCAGGTCGGCGTCGCCCAGGCTGTAGCCGCCGAGTTTTTGGGCGAGCTGCATGATCTGTTCCTGATAGACGAGGATGCCGTAGGTGTTCGAGAGGATCGGCTCCATCTCCGGCGTCGGGTACTCGACCGGCTTCTTGCCGTGGTGCCGGTCGATGTAGTCGTCCACCATCCCGCCGTCCAATGGCCCCGGCCGGTACAAGGCGTTTAAGGCCGAGAGGTCTTCGATGGATTTGGGCTTGAGCTTGCGGCAGATCTCCTGCATCCCCGTCGATTCGAACTGGAAGATGGCCTCGGTGTGGCCCTGCCCGAACAGCTCGTAGGTCTTCTCGTCGTCGAGCGGTATCTCGTGCCAGTCGATCTCGCGGTCGTGCATCTCGCGGATCGTCTTGCAGCACTGGTCGATGATGGTCAGCGTGGTCAGGCCGAGGAAGTCCATCTTGAGCATGCCGGTCTTTTCCAGATCGGACATCTCGAACTGCGTGGTGAACTCCTGCTTGTTGTTGACGGCTACGGGTATCAGCTCTTCGAGGGGTTTGGGCGAGATGACGACGCCCGCGGCGTGGACGGACGAGTGGCGCGCGCAGCCTTCGAGCCGGCGGGCGATGTCGATCACTTTTTTGACCTGCGCGTCGGTCTCGAAAGCCTGCTTGAGTTCGGGGACGGTTTCGAGCGCCTGCGTGATCGAGACGTTGCGGCCGCGGACGGGCGGCGGGATGAGCTTGGCGATCTTCTCCACGTCGGCGTAGGGCATGTCGAGCGCGCGGCCCACGTCCTTGATCGCGGCCTTCGAGGCCATCGTCCCGAAGGTGATGATCTGGCAGACGGAGTCGCGGCCGTAGAGCTGCGTGACGTGGTTGATGACCTCGGCGCGACCCTGGACGCAGAAGTCGATGTCGATGTCGGGCATCGACACGCGCTCCGGGTTCAGGAAGCGCTCGAAGAGGAGATCGTACTGGAGCGGGTCAACGTCCGTGATCTCCAGGCAGTAGGCGACGAGCGAGCCGGCGGCCGAGCCGCGGCCGGGGCCGACGGGGATGCGTTTGTCCTTGGCGAACCTGATGAAGTCCCAGACGATGAGGAAGTAGGACGGAAAGCCCATCCGCTTGATCATCTCGATCTCGGCGGAGATGCGCTGCTGGTAGTCGCTCATCGGGTGCTTGAGCGATCCGGCGGCGCGCATCCTGTCCCAGACGATCTCGCGGCGCTTCTCGTAGCCCTCGCGGACGACCTTCTCGAAGTACTCGTCAATCGTGAGGTCGCCTTCCTCGCGCGGGATCGGGAAGACGGGCAGGTGGTTCTCGCCGAGCGGGAGTTTCAGGTCGCACATCTCGGCGACTTCGAGCGTGCGCGCGACGGCGTCGGGGATGTGCTTGAAGATGTCGCGCATCTCGTCCGCGGTGCGGACGTACCACTGCGGGCCGCCGAAGCGCATCCGGTCGGTGTCGTTGACCGTGCGCCCCGTGCCGATGCAGAGCATCACGTCGTGGGCCTCGTAGTCGTCCCGGTTGAGGTAGTGCGCGTCGTTGGTGGCGACGAGCGGGATCGCGGTGCGCTTGGAGAGTTCGATCAAGTCCTTGTTGATCTTGATCTGATCTTCGAGCTGGTGATCCTGAATCTCTAAAAAGTAGTTGCCGCGGCCGAGTATGTCCTGGAATTCGTGGGCGGCTTTGGCGGCTTCGTCGAACTTGCCGTTTTTGAGGTGCGCCTGGGGCACGCCGGAGAGGCAGGCGGAGAGGCCGATGAGTCCGCCGCTGAACTCGGAGAGTAGCTCGCGGTCGATGCGGGGCTTGCGATAAAAACCTTCGCGGAACGCCTTCGAGGTGAGGCGCACGAGGTTGTGGTAGCCCTCTCGATCCTTCGCGAGCAGGATCATGTGGTTGTAGGGCTTCTCGCCGCGCTTCGTCTCCGGCTTGTCGAAGCGGCTGCCGGGGGCCAGGTAGATTTCGCAGCCGATCAGAGGCTTCACGTCGTGCGCCTTCATCTCCTTGTAGAAGGAGACCGCGCCGTACATGTTGCCGTGGTCGGTCATGGCGCAGGCGGGCATGCCCAGCTCTTTGACGCGCTCGGCGAGCGGCTTGATCTGGATCGCGCCGTCGAGGAGTGAAAAGTCTGTGTGTAAGTGCAGGTGAACGAAGTCTGATTTAGTAGGCATCGGGAGCGACGGTGAAAGTGTTGTTCAGGAAAACTGTCTGGACCGAGCCGGCGGTACGAAGGGGCCGCGCCAGAACAGCGACGCGGCCCGCCCGTAGGAGCTTCGAGCGACGGAAGAATAGCACACGGTGCAAGCCCCGCCGCGCGCCGAGATCGCCCCGGAAGTTTTCCACAGGTGGAAAACTTCCGGGGAGCGCGGCTTTGCCAGCAAATTCAAGCTAAACGCTTGATATTGGACTCGGCAGTCGGCGCGAGTCCAACATCTTGGGCCGGCGGGCGAACTCGCGGGGGCGGGCGGTTGCCGTTCGGGCTGGCGGCGGCCTTGAGCGGTCTGCTCGGTTCGGCGGGCCATCCGTTAAGGCGTCAAGTCTGTGAAGCTCAAGCAACCGGCAACTGACCACCGGCCACCGCCGGCGGGATGAAGTCGGCCGCCGCGTGTGGCATAGTTATAATCATCTGAAAACTTCGTCGAGGGGGAAGCAGTTGAAAGCAGCACTGGCAGCGGCGACGGCGGCGGCGCTGTGCGCACTCGCGCTCGCCGCCTACGAGCGCGCGCCGCGGGCTTTGGACGGGCAAAAGGCCGCGCCCGCAGCGCCGGGCCCGGCGACGGGCGCGGGGCAGAACGGGGCGCCCGCGCGCGCGGGCTACGGCGCGCCCGTCGTGCTCGGGCACCTCGAAGACAAGAGCATCAGGGAGAGCAGCGGCCTCGCCGCCTCGCGCCTCGCGCCCGGCCTCTTCTGGACGCACAACGACGCGAACGGCGACCCCGTCATCTACGCCTTCGACCGGCAGGGCAAGAGCCGCGGCGCGTGGCGCGTGGCCGGCGCGACCATGGACGACTGGGAGGACATTGCCGCCGGCCCCGGCCCGCAGGGACGTCCGTACCTCTACGTGGGCGACATCGGCGACAACAAGGGCAACCGCGACCGGATAATCGTCTATCGCTTCCCCGAGCCGGCCGCCGGGGAAGCGGCCGGAGACACACGACTCGCGACGGAGGCGGCCGAGTCCGTCGCGCTGAAGTACCCGGACGGGAGCCAGGACGCAGAGACGCTGATGGTTCACCCGCGGACGGGCGACATCTACGTGGTCACTAAAGTCGGCTTCGCCGCGGCGGGCGTCTATAAGCTGAGCGCGCCGCAGCCGTTCACCGGGGTTCATACCCTTAAGCGCGTGGGGCGGTTGAGCACGCCCGGCGTCTTCGGCGGCCTGTTCACGGGCGGCGACATCTCGCCGGACGGCAGGCGCGTCGTGCTCTGCGATTACGCGGGGGCTTACGAGCTGGAACTGCCGGCGGGTGTTTCAGACTTCGACCGCGTCTGGGCGCAGCCGCTCAAGCCCGTTGCCGTGGGCGAGCGCCGGCAGGGCGAGGCGATCAGTTACAGCCACGACGGCTCGTCGATTCTGGCGACCAGCGAGAAGCGCCCGACGCCGCTGATAGAAGTCACGCGGGCCGACCCCGGGAAGTAAGAACCCTTAAAGATTAGCCACGGAGGGCACAGAGGACGCCGAGCAAAGGCAGAAGGGCCGATCCGAAATCCGAGAGTTTCGGATCGGCCCTTCTTTTTTCTCTGAGCTCTCTGTGCCCTCTGCGGCTAAACCCACTCAGAACTGCACCGCTCAGTTGCTCACGGGGAAGCCGCGCTTCTTCATCAGGGCCTCGACCCTCGCGTCGCGCCCGCGGAAGGAGCGGTAGCCTTCGGCCGGATCGACCGTGTTGCCGACCGAGAAGATGTGCTGGCGCAGGCGCTCGGCCACCTTCCTGTCGTAAGGGCCGCCGCCCTCGACGAACGTCTGGAAGGCGTCGGCCGTCAGCACGTCAGACCACAGGTAGCTGTAGTAGCCGGCCGAGTAGCCGTCGCTCGAAAAGACGTGGCCGAACTGCGGCGTGCGGTGGCGCATCACGATCTCGGCGGGCATCCCCAGCGCGGCCAGCGTCTCGCGCTCGAAGGCGTCCGCGTCGATCTTCTGCGAGCCGGCGAGGTGCAGCTTCATATCAACCAGCGCGCTCGCCAGGTACTCCACCGTCTCGAAGCCCTGGTTGAAGGTCGAGGCGCGCTCGATGCGATCCACGAGCGCCTGCGGGATGGGCTTGCCGGTCTGGTAGTGCAGGGCGAAACGCTGTAGCACCTGCGGCGTCGAGAGCCAGTGTTCGAGTAGCTGCGACGGGAACTCGACGTAGTCGCGCGCCACGGCCGTGCCCGAGAGCGACGGGTAGGTGACGTTCGACGACAGCCCGTGCAGCGCGTGGCCGAACTCGTGGAAGAGCGTCTTGGCGTCGTCCCAGGAGATGAGCACAGGCTCGCCGGGCTTGCCCCTCACGAAGTTGGAGTTGTTCGAGACGATGGTCGGCACGTCGCCGTTCACACGCTCCTGGCGGCGGTAGGCGTTCATCCACGCGCCGGAGCGTTTGCCCTCGCGCGCGTAGGGGTCGAAGTACCAGAGTCCGACGTGCCTGCCCGTCTTCTTGTCCTTCACCTCCCAGACGCGCACGTCCGGGTGATAGATGGGGACGTTCGTGACGGGCGTGAAGTCGAAATTAAACAGCTCGCCCGCGACCCAGAACATGCCCTCGCGCAGCTTGTCTAGTTGCAGGTAGGGCTTGACCTCGTTCTGGTCCAGATCGTAGCGGGCCTTGCGAACCTTCTCGGCGTAGTACCGATAATCCCACGGCTCGATCTTGATCTTGGCGCCCTCCTTGCCGGCGAGCGCCTGCATGTCGGCGACCTCCTGCCGGACGCGCGCGACCGCGGGCTTCCAGACCGCCTCCATCAACTGCATGGCGCGTTCGGGCGTCTTCGCCATCGCGTTCTCCAAACGCCAGTGCGCGTGCGTCTGGTAGCCGAGGAGCTTGGCCCGCTCGGCGCGCAAGGTGAGGATTTCGGTAATGATCGCGTTGTTGTCGTTCTTGTCGCCGTTGTCGCCGCGGTTGACGAACATGCGCCAGACCTTTTCGCGCAGGTCGCGCCGGTCGGAGTAGGTCAGGAACGGATCGACGGACGAGCGCGTGTTGACGATGACCCAGGCGTCCTTCATCCCCTTCGCGGCGGCGGCCTGTGCGGCGGCGTCGCGCGCTGACTGCGGCAGGCCCGCCAGGTCGGCCTCCGACTTGAGGGCAAGGAACTGCTCGGTCTCGTCGGCCAGGAGGTTCTGGCTGAACCGCGTGTAGAGGCCGGCGAGCTGCTGGTTGATCTCGGAGAGGCGCGCTTTGGATTTGGCGTCGAGCTTCGCGCCGGAGCGGACGAAGTTCGTGTGGTAGAGCCACGCGAGGCGCTGCTGTTCGGGCGTCAGCTTCGCCTTGTCGGGCGAGTTATAGACGGCCTCGATGCGGCGGAACAGGGCCTCGTTCTGCGTGATCTTGTCGTTGAAGGCGGCGAGGCGCGGGGCCATCTCGCGCTCGACCGTGCGGAACTCCGGCGTGTTCATCGTCGAACTCCAGATGCCGTACACGGTGCTGACGCGGTTGAGCGTGCGCCCGGCGCGCTCGCCCGCGGCGATGGTGTTCTCGAAGGTCGGCGGCGCGGGGTCGTTGGCGATCTTCTCGATCTCCGACAAATTCTCGGCCATCGCCGCTTCGAGCGCCGGCTTGAAGTGCTCGACGCGGACGCGGTCGAACGGGGGCACGCCGCCGTAAGGGCCTTCCCACTTCGCGAGGAGCGGGTTCGACTGCGCCGCGGGCTGGGCAGCCGCCTGCGCGGGCGAGCCGCTCGTGTCCGTTGCCGCTCTCACAGTGTTAACCACCGCGCCGCCCGCGACCACCGCCGCGAGCAGCAGCAGGGCGCTGCTCGAAATCACAGTCATGTTAATCATCCCAAAAGCTTACGGAATAAGGCCGCGCCCAGCAAGAAGGGAGAGGGGGCGGGGCGGCGAACATGTTCAGATGCTTTCTGCGGGCAAAAAGTTCGGCGGCCGGCGGCCGGCGACGGTTCGGGAAAATTCCGCGAGCGCAGTAACCCGCCGCGCGGATCAGCCGCCGGGGCGCGTAAAGTCTTCGACGACGAGGTGAGTGACGACGGGCGGGGCATCGCGGTGTGGAACGACTCTGCGTAGTTCTGCGCCGCCACGTCGTCCTCCGTGAGACGGGCGTACGGATGCCCCGGTCGTCGTTGCGCGTGGCCCGTCTTAAGTTGGCTGTGTGCGGACAAGGGTCGCACCCGGTGCGGCGCGGGTCAGGTTATAGGGCGCGGGGGTTCGCACCTGTCGTCGTCGCGATTAAATTTTGAACAAAAGGACGCGCCGGCGTGATTCGCCCCGCCTACACTTTCGCCGGTTGTGCCCGCGCCGAAGGCCGAAAGTCGAGTTTTGACTGACCGATGAGTCCCGCGCAAAGACCCGTCCCGTTCTCCGTCCTCGATCTCGCGCCGGTCAAAGAGGGCGGGACGGTGGGCGACACCTTCCGCGAGACGCTTGAGCTTGCACGCCGCGCCGAAGCGTGGGGCTTCAGGCGCTTCTGGCTGGCCGAGCACCACAACATGCCGGGCATCGCCAGCGCGGCGACGGCCGTCCTCATCGGGCACGTCGCGGGCGGGACGAAAACGATCCGTGTAGGCTCGGGCGGCGTGATGCTGCCGAACCACTCGCCGCTCGTCGTCGCCGAGCAGTTCGGAACGCTCGAATCACTCTACCCCGGCAGGATCGACTTAGGCGTCGGCCGCGCGCCCGGAACCGATCAGCGGACGGTGCGCGCCCTGCGCCGCAAGCTCGACGCGGCGGACGACGACTTCCCGCGCGACGTTGCCGAACTGCTCTCCTACTTCGAGCCGGCGCGGCCCGGCCAGGCGGTGCGCGCCGTGCCCGGCGAGGGGTTGGGCGTGCCGGTCTGGCTGCTCGGCTCAAGCCTCTACAGCGCGCGCCTCGCCGCCCTGCTGGGTCTGCCCTTCTCCTTCGCCTCGCACTTCGCGCCCGACTACCTGGCCGAGGCGCTCGACACCTACCGGCGCGAGTTCCGCCCGTCCGAACAGCTCGCAGAGCCTTACGCGATGCCCTGCGTCAACGTCTTCGCGGCCGAGACGGACGAGGAGGCGCGCCGGTTGTTCACCTCCCTTGAGCAGGCGTTCATCAACCTGCGCGGCGGCCGTCCCGGACTGCTCCCGCCGCCGGCCGACACGGCGGAAGGGCGCCGGCCGGAGTTCGAGGCGGCCGGCATCTGGCGGGTGCTACGCTACTCCGCGGTCGGCTCACGCGACACCGTGCGCCGCTGGCTGCACGCTTTCGTCGAAGAGACCCGGGCCGACGAACTCATGGTCACGGCCCAAATCTACGACTCCGCCGCGCGCCTGCGCTCCTTCGAGATCGTCTCAGAGATCGCCGCGGCACTCTGAGGTCGTCGGCCGTCGTCGAGTCGCAGCCCTACCCAGACTGATCCCACACCGGCGTGAGTTTCCGCGTAAGCGTGTGTGAGGGGATAGCAACCGTCTTTCTCGTGTCGGGAGGTCTGAGCATGTATGACGCCATCATCGTCGGCGCGCGCTGCGCCGGCTCGCCGCTGGGGATGCTGCTCGCCCGGAAGGGCTACCGGGTGCTGCTGCTCGACAAGGCCACTTTCCCGAGCGACACGATCTCGACGCACCACATACACCAGCCCGGCGTGGCGCGTCTCCGTCGTTGGGGGCTGCTGGAAAAGATTCAGGCCTCGAACTGCCCCCAGACGACCGAGATTAAATTCGACGTCGGCCCCTTCGCGCTCGTGGGGACGCCGCCCCCGGCCGAAGGCACGGCGGAAGCCTACGCGCCGCGCCGCCGCGTACTCGACAAGATTCTGGCCGACGCGGCGGTCGAGGCCGGGGCCGAGCTGCGCGAAGGTTTTACGGTCGAAGAACTCACGACCGACGGGGACACTGTGACCGGCGTCCGCGGGCGCGGGCGCAAAGGTTCGGCCGTGACGGAGAAGGCCCGCATAGTCGTCGGCGCCGACGGCGCGCGCTCCTTCGTCGCACGCAGCGTCCAAGCCCCCGTCTATCTAGATCGCGGGATGCTCACCTGCAACTACTACTCTTACTGGAGCGGCGTGCCCGTCGATGGCGTGGAACTCTACCCGCGCGAGGGCCGCATGATCGTGGCCGACAAAACCAACGACGGCCTGACCCTCGTCGTCGCCGTGTGGCCGAAAGAAGAGTTCCGGCGCGTGAGGTCGAACATAGAGTCTGAGTTCATGCGCGAGCTTAAAGAGAGCGCGCCGGGCCTTGCGGAGCGCGTGATGAGCGGCAGGCGCGAGGAGCGGTTCGCCGGAACCGGCTTTATCCCGAACTTCTTCCGCAAGCCTTACGGGCCGGGCTGGGCGCTCGTGGGCGACGCGGGCTACCACAAAGACCCGATCACGGCGCAGGGCATCACGAACAGCTTCAGCCACGCCGAGATGCTCGCCGAGGCCCTCGACGAAGCCTTCACGGGCCGCCGCGCGATGAAGGACGCGCTCGCCGATTACGAGCGCAGGCGCAACGCCGAGGTGATGCCGATGTTCGAGCACACCACCATGCTCGCCAGGCTCGGAGCGCCGCCCGTGGAGTTGCGGCTACTGTTCGCGGCGCTCCGCGGGAATCGAACCGAGACGGGGCGCTTCCTCGGCACGGTGGCGGGCACGGTCCCGATACCGGAGTTCTTCTCGCCGAAGAACATGGGCCGCATCATCAGCGCGTCGGCCTTAGTGCCGGCGGCATGAAGCGCGGGTGGGTCGAGCCGCCATCGCGGTTCTGACCGCGCGGGCGTTGAGCTGAAAAATGCGGGGCGCGTTAGCCGCCGCGCACTGCAAGCAAGGTTAATGCGATAGGGGCACGCCGGGGAGGAATGTCCCCGGCGTGCCCCTATCGCGGTCAGGCTTCGCGGCGGCTACGAAGATGAGACGCCGTTCACACAGCCGCCTGTGCTCCGTCCGCGTGAGCACTAAACATCACCGGCGGAGGGAAGGGACGCGACGGGCCGTCCCTGTCCTCCGCGCGCGCCGCGAACGTGAAGCGCAGCCCGTGGTGGACGCGGTGCGCCCAGTCCTGCTCGCTGTGGCGCGCGCCCTCGGCGCGCATGAACTCGACCTCCTCGCCGGGCGCGAAACCGCGCTCGACGAGCGCGTCGCGTAGCGCCTCCGCGTTGCAGTCGGTGTTCGCCCCTTCGAGCGTCCCGGCGTCGATCCAGATTTTCGACTTCGGCCCGCGCGCCAGCTCGTCCACGTTGCGCAGCAGCCAGCACTTGTCCCACCACAGCGAGGGCGACATGGCGAGCACGCGCCCGAAGGTGTCGCCGCGCCTGAGGCCCAGGTAGAGACTCACCAGCCCGCCGAGCGACGAGCCGCCGATGCCTGTGTGCTCGCGCTCCGGCTTCGTCCGGTACGCGCCGTCGATGAAAGGTTTTAGTTCCTCGGCGAGCATGCGGCCGTAAGCATCAGCCTGGCCGCCGACCTTGAAGTTGGGATCGGCCGAGGGCGTGTACTCCTCTATGCGGCGCTCGCCCGCGTTATACACGCCGACGATGATCAGAGGCTCGATTGCGCCTTCATGAATCAGGTTGTCGGCCGTCTCCGCGAGGTGCCAGTGCTGGCCGGGCACGAAGGAGGTGCGGCCGTCGAAGAGGTTCTGACCGTCCTGCATGTAGAGGACTGGATACCTTCGATCCTCGTCGGCGTAGTAGCCCGGCGGGAGATAGACGACGAGCCGCCTTTCATTACCTAAGAGTGCGGAATGAAAATTTTCCGTGTATTCGAGCGTGCCGCAGGCGGCGTCCGCCGGGCAGGGCTGTAGGTTCGTGCGAGGGTACATCTTGTTATCAACGTCTCCGAATAAAACGATAGAGTCCGGGCCATTAGCGCGGGAGGACGGGTTTTTGTACTATTACCCGTCATCCGGCAGGCCCGGCCGGGGTGGCAGGGCGATTGGCGTGCCGCCGCAGCGCGCGCCAACCCTCGCGCGCTCCTTTACTGTCAGGAATTACCGGCATAAAACAAGGGCGGGCGTGCCCGCAATTTCCTCTCAACAAAATCGTGCGTTCGTCGTTAACATTAGGAGCAAGGGGAACGTCAGAGAGGTCGGAGGATCGACTGATGAATAAACTTCTGCCGGGCTGTTTGTTCCTGCTCGTCTGCTGTTTTGCCGCGCCGCGTTGCGCCGCGCAGGAGGCGCGCGCCACAGCGACGCCCGCCACCGCGGATGCCGCGCGGCTCGCGCAACTCGAAAGGCTGATCGGGGGGCTGCGGGAGGAGCTTAAAATCCCGGCGCTCTCGGCCGCCGTGGTTAAAGATCAGAAGATCCTCTGGGCTAAAGGCTTCGGCTACGCGGACCCGGAGAAGAAAATCCCCGCGACCGAGCACACGCCCTACCACCTCGCGTCGCTGACGAAGACCTTCGCCTCGACCGTCATCATGCGGCTCGTGCAGGAGGGGAAGATCAGTCTGGACGATCCGGTCTCGAAGTACGGCGTCAACCTCGACGGCCCCGGCGTCATACGCGTCAAGCACCTGCTGTCGCACACCTCAGAGGGTGTGCCGGGCGACCGCTACAGCTACAACGGCAACCGCTTCGGCGAGCTGGATAAGGTCGTCGAGCGCGCCACGGGCAAGTCGTTCGCCGAACTCCTGATCGCGGACATACTCGACCCGCTCGGCATGGACGAGACCGCGCCGAACGTCCCGCCGACGGTGCAGACGCGTTCGCCGGCCGGGGCCGACCCGCGCGCGGAAGCCGAAGTCGCCGCGGCGGTCGCGGAACTCGTCGCCGCCTACAACGCGGGCGACGCCGACCGCATCGCTCGCCGCCTCGGCGCGCAGCAGAATGCCTTCCAGTCGGAGGGCGGCTTCCTGCGCCCCGTCGCGGACGTTGAAGAGCTGCGCGGCGCGTTCCGCTCCGGGGTGAAGCTGAATTTCGAGATGCGCGAGACGGGCGTGGCCGTTTACGGCGACACGGCGCTCGTGACCGGCTTCTTCGGCGGGACTGTCATGCTGCCCAACGGCTCGACGCGCAGGGACGGGCCGCACCGAGCCACGTTCGTCTGGAACAAGCAGAACGGCGAGTGGAAGCTCTTCCACTCGCACCTGTCGCCACCGGGCGCGGCGCTCATCACAGACAAATGGAGACAGAGGTTCGAGACCGTCTCCGGCACGCTGGCGAAAGCCTACGGGCTGGACGCCAAGTCGAACCCCGTCCCGATCAAGTACCCGACCCACTTCAGCACCTCGGCGGGCCTCATCGCCTCCGTGCTCGACATGGCGAAGTACGACATCGCCGTCGATCAGAATAAGTTCCTAAACAAGGAGACGCAGCAGCTCGCCTTCACGCCATTCACCTCGACGAAGGGAGAGCCGCTGCCTTACGGCCTGGGCTGGTTCACGCAAAATTACAAGGGCACGCGCCTCATCTGGCACTACGGCTACTGGACGGGCAACTCTTCGCTCATCCTCAAAGTGCCCGATCAGAATCTCACCTTCATCGCGATGGCGAACACGGACAACCTCAGCCGCCCGACCGACCTCGGCGCGGGCGACGTGCTCAGCTCGCCCGTCGGCCTCGCGTTCCTGAAGACCTTCGTCTTCCCCGAAAAGTTCGGCGAGGTCGTCCCGGCGATCAACTGGCAGGCCGCCCCCGAAGAGCTAAAGGCTCAGTTCAGGGCCGTCGCGCAGAAGCCTTACGCGGACGTTTACAAGAGGGAGTTGCAGACGCGGACGCGCGTGCTCACGAGCACGGGGCGGCGCGAAGAAGCGCGGCGGTTGATGGGCGTCTTCGGCGAGCTGTACCTGAGGCCGCTGCCCGCGGAGCTGGCCGCGAAGACGCCGCTCGCGCAGATCGTCCGCGTCGCGGATGACGAGGACAAGACGGCCGAGTTCACGCTGGCCGGGGACGCGAGCGTGCGCGTCTTCGCCATCGGCGAAGGCACGGGCGGGCAGATGTACGACTGGGGCTGGATCGAGGACGCCGCGACGGGCCGGAAAATCTGGGAGATGAAGGAGTCGGAGACCAAACACGCGGGCGGGGCGGGGAAGAACCGCCTGGCCGATGCGGTGGTGACGCTCCCGGCGGGCAAGTACAAACTGCGCTACAAGGCGGACGACTCGCACTCCTTCGACAACTGGAACGCGCTCCCGCCCGACATCAACTTCTGGGGCATCGCGATCTACGCGCAGTGAAACGGCCAGCGCCCTTCGGCCGCCGCGCGCGGTCTTAAATCAAAGCAGCGGCCGGATGGCGTTGGCGAGAATGAGAGAAGGGTTCTGCTCGTCAACCGCGCCGCCGTCCTCGACCGTCCAGATCGCGGAGAGGACGGCCT
Source organism: Pyrinomonadaceae bacterium (assembly GCA_035295985.1). Lineage (GTDB taxonomy): Bacteria > Acidobacteriota > Blastocatellia > Pyrinomonadales > Pyrinomonadaceae > JAIVGV01. Next base: position 16,377 of record DATHBT010000004.1, read on the forward strand.
GCGCGAACGCCCACGCGAGCGCACGGCCCGCGTCGAGCTTCAACACGGACTCGTAGCGCCTGAGTCTCCTCTCGACCGCGGCCGGCGAGTCGAACAGGGTGGGCCGCTCGTATGGGTTGCGGAGCGCCGCGCCGATCTCGTACTCGATCTCGCCGGCCACGCCCTTCGGGTCTATCGCCAGCCAGCCGCGGCGCGCGTCGAAGAGGACGTTGTAGTGCTGTAGATCGCCGTGGAGCAGCAGCGCCGGCTCGCGCTGCGTCGAGCAAAGCTCGGCGTACAAGCGCCGGCCCTGTCCGACGAGACGGGGCGGAATCTGCCCGTCGCCGCCGGCTACGTAGCGCCCGAACCCTCTCTCCCAGTCCCGCACCGTGGCAAACACACCCGGCGTCGCGCGCGGGTGATGTATTCGCCGGATCACTTCCGCCAGAATCTCCGTCGCCTCCTCGTCGCGCCCGCCGAGACTCAACTTGGCTAGAGGCGTGCCCGGCGACGCCCTTTCGAGCAGCGCCGCGCCGCCTACCTGCGCATAGACGCGCACACTCGCGCGCCCGCCGAACGCTTCAAGCACCTCGCCGCTGCGCCACTCGTCGCCCGTCGCGCGGCTCACCTTCAGCACGACCGGCTGCGCGCCGCGACGGCCGAACGCGACGAGCGAGCTTGCCGTTTCCAGCGTGCGCTCCACCGCGACGCCCCACGCGCGCGCCAACTCATCCGCCCGTTCCGACAGTTGCCCGACACCCATCGTTTGCTGCTGGCGATGAAAGTGAAAATGAGCGGCTTGGTCGGAGCCGCCCATCGTTCAGGAAAGCAGGTTTGTTGATTTCAGTAAAAGTGGATACCGGTGGAGGGACTTGAACCCACACGCCCTTGCGGGCAACGGATTTTGAGTCCGCCGCGTCTGCCATTCCGCCACACCGGCGCGAGGGTGGATGATAGGGTTTCGCCGTCGCGAGCGTCAACTCGGAGGTGCGAACGCGGCAAATCGTGAACGCGAACCGTAAACGGTAGAGGACGACTTGTCCTTACCTGTTTACGATTCACGATTCACTCGTCTTTCGCTTCCTGCTGCGTCATGCCGGCGGCGACGTAGCCGCGGCGGGAGCGCAGTTCAAGGCCGCTGCGGCGGGGCGTGACGGTGAGGCGGCGGTACTCGGTCGGGGGCGCTTCGGCGAGCGCGCGCTTGGGGCTATAGGTGACGACGTACTGCGTGCCGATCTCGCGGGCCACCTCCTCGCCCTGCGCGACGAGTTCTTCGTCCGACGCGGGCAGCAGGATTCGGCCGCCCGTCTCAAGAGTGAGCGTTCGCATCTGCTGCTCGCCGCGTTTCTGGGCGCTCTCGTAGCGCTTGCGCAGGCGGCGCATCGCCGGGTCGAAGTTGACGGTGGCGATGGTGGCCTGCGCGCCGCCGTTCGCGCCCGGCCCGATCCCGCCGCCGCGGTTGACCGTCGGCGGCGTGCGCGGATCGACGCCCGCGACCGCCACGCCCGACGCGGCCACGCTGCCCGGCGGCGGCCCGGCCGGCGCTTTCTTACTCTTCTCCTTCTCGACCCTCCTGCCCAGCGTGCCGGTGCCGACGACGTGGACGCTCACCTGTGCCGCCTGCAAGCGGCGGTACGCCTCCGCGTAGCCCGCGCGCCCGCCGAGCACGCTCGCGTCCGTGAGAATCCTGATCAGCTCTTCGGGCGACGTGTCGCCGCCCGGCGTCTCGACGCCGTCGGTCAGCAGCACGACGTGGCGGTTGCCGAGCGGCTGATCGGCGAAGAGGCGCGCGGCCTCGTTCAGGGCTTCGGCGTGGCGCGCGCCCGTGCCCGTAGAGAGTTTCGAGCGCAGCGTGTGGCGCGCGGCTTCGAGGTCGGCCGTCCAAGGCTGGATGAGTTCGGTGCGGCGGTTGAACTGGATGACGGCGACCGAATCGCCCTCGCGCAAATGGTTGATGAGGTTTAGGGCCATCTGCCTCGTCGTGTTCGTGCGCTGTCCGGGGTTGAGTTCGCCGCCGGTGTTGAGGACGAGCAGGACGTGGGCCGGGATGCGGCGGATGCTGCGCACCTGTTGCGGCACGCCGTCTTCCAGGACGAGCACGTCGTCGCGCTCCAAGGAGGGATCGAAGCGGCCGTACTGGTCGCGCGCGAAGACGGGCACGCGCACCTCCTCGGTGAAGACGCGCACGTCCGGCTGCTGCGCGTCCGCGCCGGCGGGCGACTGAGCGGGCGTAGGGCTGGGCTTCGCGGGCGGCTGCACGCGGCCCGACTGCGCGCCCGAGTCCGCGGCGAAAAGGAGTGTCAACGCGAGGAGAAAGACTGCGCGGCGCGTGTTCATAAAAACTCCGTGGGTGAATCGTACTGACAAAATTACTTCCGGTCAGATGCTCCTAATATGCCGCGCGAGTTGCCTGAAGAAATAGCCACCAGCCGTCGGCAATCGGCCGTCAACTTTGTGTCTTGCGGCTCTGCGATTGGACGGCCGTGATGGCGATGGCGTCAACGATGTCGTCTGCCTTGCAGCCGCGCGAGAGATCGTTGCAGGGTTTGTCCAACCCTTGAAGGACAGGGCCGATGGCGGTCGCGCCGGCCAGCCGTTCGGTCAGCTTGTAGGCGATGTTGCCCGCTTGCAGGTCTGGGAAGATGAGGACGTTGGCGCGCCCCGCGACCTGCGACCCCGGCGCTTTCGATTGGCCGACCGAGGGGACGAGCGCGGCGTCGGCCTGCAACTCGCCGTCGATCTCCAGATCGGGCGCGCGCGCGCGCACCGTCTTCGTCGCCTCCACGACCTTGTCGATTAGCTGGTGTGTGGCGCTGCCCTTCGTCGAGAAGGAGAGCATGGCGACGCGCGGCTCTGTTTCGAGCAGCGCGCGGCAGGAGTCGGCCGAGGCGACGGCGATCTCGGCCAGCTCGACCGAGGTCGGGTTGACGACCACGCCGCAGTCGGCGTAGATGAGCGCGCCTTCGGCCCCGAAGTCCGCGCGCGGCAGGGCCATGACGAAGAAGCTTGAGACGAGCTTGAAGCCGCGGCGGACGCCGACGCAGTGGAGCGCGGCGCGCACCGTGTGCGCGGTCGTGTTCGTCGCGCCCGCGACCGAGCCGTCCGCGCGGCCCTGGCGGACGAGCAGGTTGCCGTAGTAGAGCGGGTCTTGCACGGCGATGCGCGCCTCGTCGGGCATGAGGCCCTTGGCGCGGCGCAGCTCGTGGAAGAGCGCGGCCGTCTTGTCGAAGTCCGGGGCGCGCCGGTGATCGATAATCTCGACGCCGGAGAGATCGGCGTTCGCGTCGCGCGCGGCCTGCCTGATCTTCTCCTCGGAGCCGAGCACGGTGATGCGCGCGATTTTGTCGCGGGCGCAGATGCCTGCCGCCACGACCGTGCGCGGGTCTTCGCCCTCGGGAAGTATGATGTGCTGCGGGTCTGCGGCGGCGCGCCGCCGGATGCGTTCGAGGATCATGATTAGCTGTTAGCCATTAGCTCTTAGCTGTTAGCCGGAATAAGTAGTGGAGCGCGGGCAAGTATAGTTCAAGCCGGCGGGGGGCGATAGCGCGCGGCGGTCGGCGGCCGGGTGGCGGCGAAGAGCTAACAGCTAAGAGCCAACGGCTAATGGCTAACAGCTTTTCCAGACTTTCGCCATGCCTGTAACAAGGCGCGCCGCTATCTAGTGGCCGTTTGAGGGCGAAGCCGTCCGAAAGTCCGTCCGCCGCAGGGAGGGAAATCGATGGAGAGCAGATTCAAAGTGCTGGGCCATGGGGCGCACCCGATCCTGATCGTCTTCCCGCTGGGGCTGCTGTCAACCTCGGTCATCTTCGACGTGATCTACTTCGCGACGGGCAACGAGCAGTTCTCGCTCGTCTCCTACTGGATGATCGCGGCCGGCGTCATCGGCGGGATCGTCGCGGCCGTGCCGGGCTTCGTGGACTGGTGGGCCATCCCGCAGGGGACGCGGGCCAAGCGCGTCGGGTTAGTCCACGGCCTCGGCAACGACGTGGTGCTCGTCCTCTTCGGCGTCAGTTGGTGGCTGCGCCGCGACGCCCCGCCGAACTACCCGCCCGGCGCGGTCGAGGCGCTGCTCTCGTTCGCCGGCTTCGGGCTGGCGCTCTTCACAGGCTGGCTCGGCGGCGAACTGGTCGAACGGCTCGGCGTCGCCGTGCACGAGGGCGCGCACCTGAACGCGCCGAACACGCTTACGGGCCGGCCCGCGCACGAGGACGAGTGAGGCGGGAAGGGAATTAGCCACAGAGGGCACAGGGAGCACCGAGGGAGATATAAGGGCCGATCCGAAATCCTCCGAGTGTGGAGTTTCGGATCGGCCCTTCCGTTTTTCTCCGAGTCCTCTGTGCCCCCTGTGGCTAAAACAGGGTGCGACTCGATCACGCCGCGGAGTCGCGCTTCAACTTTCGGAATCTTTCAGCGCGGCGAGCAGCTTGTCGTGGATTCTGTCGAAGCCGCCGTTGGACATGACGGCGACGGTGTCGCCCGCGCGGAGCTGCGGCGCGAGGTGCGCGACGATTGCGTCCGCGCCGTCGAGGCAGAAGGCGGGCGTCTCGCCGCTCGCGGCAACGTCGCGGACGAGTTCGTCTGCGTCCAGGAGCCGCCCGTACTTGCTGCCCTTGTCGCGCTCGAAGACCTGCGCGACGACGACGTAGTCGGCCCGCCGCAAAGCCTCGACGTACTCTTCCTGGAAGACCGCGAGGCGCGAGGAGGCGGAGCGCGGCTCGAAGACGGCGACGAGTCGCCCCTGCCTGTACTTCTCGCGCAGCGCCTGCAAGGTCTCTCGCACGGCCGTCGGGTGGTGCGCGAAGTCGTCGATGACGGTCACGCCGTTCACAGTGCCGCGCACCTGCATCCGCCGCTGCACGCTCTGGAATGTCGCGAGCGCCTCTTCGATCGCGCTGTTCTCGACGCCCCACGCCGCGGCGGCGACGATGACGGCCAGACAGTTGCGCACGTTGAACTGGCCGATGAGCGGCGTCTCGAACTCGCCCCACACGCGCCCCTCGCGGAAGACTTTGAATCGCGTGCGCTCGCCCGAAAAGTCTATGTCGCGCGCCTGCCACGCGGCGTCTTCCGACGTGCCGAAGGTCTCGACCCGCGTGTGGAGGCGCGCGCCCATCGCGCCCACGACTTCGCGCACGGCTGGGCTGCCCCATCCGGCGACGAGGCGGCCATTTCCCGGCACCAGATTGATCAGACGCTGGAAGGCCGTCTTGATCGCGTCGAGGTTCTGGTAGATGTCGGCGTGGTCGAACTCGATGTTGTTGACGATTGCGACCTCGGGCAGGTAGTGCATGAACTTCGGCCCCTTGTCGAAGAAGGCCGTGTCGTACTCGTCGCCCTCGATGATGAAGTGGTCGCTGTCCGTAACCCTGAAACTCTTGCCGAAGTTCTGCACGACGCCGCCGACGAGGAACGAGGGGTTGAGGCCGCCGACCTCCATCACCCACGTCGCGATGCTCGTCGCGGTGGTCTTGCCGTGCGTGCCGGCGACGACGAGCGAGCGCCGCCCGCGTATGAACTCCTCCTTCACGACCTCGGCCTGCGAGCGGTACACGAGCCTCCGGTTCAGAGTCTCCTCGACCTCGGCGTTGCCGCGCGACAGTGCGTTGCCGATGACGACGCAGTCGGGCGCGGGGGTAAGGTTGCCGGGCGCGTACCCCTGGGCGACCGGGATGCCCAGCCCTTCGAGCATCGTGGACATCGGCGGATAGACGTTCGCGTCCGACCCCGTCACCCTGTGCCCGCGCGCCTGCAACATCCCGGCCAAGCTAGCCATCGCCGTCCCGCAGATTCCGATCAGGTGGTAGTGCATAAGAAGCTGTTGGCTATTAGCTGTTAGCTGTTAGCCGGAAGAAATTAGCTTTCAGTCTCCGCCCCGGTTGTAATTCTCGGTTTTGCTAACAGCTAACAGCTAATAGCTATTCCTCACTCTTGTCTATGGGGATAGTGAAGGAGAAGGTCGAGCCTTTGCCCTCCTGCGAGTCAACCTTGATTTGGCCGCCGTGGAGTTCGACGAGCTGGCGGGTGATGTAGAGGCCGAGGCCCGTGCCCTTCTCGCTGCGGGTGGCGCGCGAGCGGGCCTGCTCGTACTTGTCGAAGAGGCGCGGGATGTCCGCGGCGGGGATGCCGACGCCGGTGTCGGAGACGGAGAAGCGCAAGTGTTCGCCCTCCTCCGCCGCGCGGAGGGTTACGCGCCCCTCGCGCGGCGTGAACTTCAGCGCGTTCGAGACGAGGTTGACGAGGACGCGCCGGAGCTTCTGGCGGTCGGCGCGCACCGCGGGCAGTTCGTCCGAGACGCCGAGTTCGAGCGCGATGCTTTTCTCCTCGGCGAGAGGGCGCATCGACTCGTAAACCTCGCCGGCCACGGCGGCCGGCCCGACCGAGCCGAGTTCCAGCTTGAGCGAGCCGGACTCGATCTTGGCCGAGTCCAGCAGGTCGTTGACCAGCTCGATGAGGTTGTGCGTGTTGCGCTCCATCATCGAGACCATGTTCTTCTGCTCCGGCGTCAGCTCGCCGAGCCGGCCCGACGAGAAGAAGCTGATGACGCCGCTGATGACCGTGAGCGGCGAGCGCAGGTCGTGCGTCGTGACGGCGAGGAACTCTTCCTTAAGTTCGCCCACCTCGCGCAGCTTCGCGTTGGCCTTTTCGAGTTCGCGGTTCGACCGCTCAAGCTCCTCGTTCAGCCGCTCCAACTCCTCGCGCTTCTCTTCGAGTTCGTTGAGGACGGCGACGAGGTCGCGGTTCTGCTGCGCCAGCTCCTCGACGGCCGACTCCTCGTCCGTCTCGGCGAACCGCTCGCGCAACTCCTCGACGCGCTCGCGCGCGCCCGCCGCGACCGCCGGCGGCAGCCACTTGACGACCGTGACGCGCGTGCCGCCGCCCTCGCGCGACTCGATCTGGAAGTCGTCCATCAGGCGGCGCGTGCCGGCGAGGCCGACGCCGAGGCCGTGCGGCGACTGGAAGCGCCCGGACATGATGTCGGCGACGGTGCGCTCGCCGATCCCCGGGCCGTCGTCGCGCGCGGTGATCTGCAGGCCCGTCGCGGCGGGGCCGAATTGCGCGACGGCCAGCGTGATCGCCCCGGAGCGCGCGTACTCGTAGATGTTGCGGGTGAGTTCGGAGACTGCCGTCGTGATCTTGATCTGCGTCGTCTGGTCGAAGCCCATCTCGCGCGCGAGCCGCCGCACGCGGTCGCGCACCTTGACGATGTCCGACTCGCGCCGCACGTAGATGTCGCCGAGCCTCGTTGTCTGGATAGCATCCATCGTTAAGAACAAAGCAGTCCGTCGTCCGTGGTCAGTTGTCCGTTGTATCCGCTTCGCCAGCTCGCCGCCCGCGGATTAAGGATCGAGTTACGCAAGCTCAAACGACTGACAACGGACTACGGACAACTGACGGCCTTACGGCCTTGCTACCAGGATCGTGGCGTCGTCCGAGCCGCGGCTGTAGTCGCGCAGGAGGACGCCGGCAATAAGTTGCGGACTCTTCTGGAGCAGCCCGGGGTAGTCGCCCATGTCCCAGGACGCGCTCAGGCCGTCGGAGGCGAGCACAACCGTCGCGCCCTCGCCCCAGCGCGACTGCCAGACGCGCAGCTTGCCGAGCCGCGCGCCGAGCGTGCCGTTGGCCGAGACGGGGCGGATCGGCTCAGGCGAGTTGAAGACGCGCACCTCGACGTTGCCCACGCCCGCATAGTAGAAAGCCTCGCGGCGCGTGTCCACCACGCACGCGCCCATCACCGCGCCGCGGGTGGAGCGCAGCCGGTCGTGCGTCTTCAGGAAGAGGGTGTCGAGTCCCTCCCCCTGCCACTCCGAGAGCACTTCGAGCGCGCCGCGCGCGGCCTCCTGCGCGCCGTGGCCGTGGCCGAGGCCGTCGATGACGGCGAGCAGGGTCGCGCCCGCGCGGCGGCGGACGAAGTAGGCGTCGCCGTTGGCGGTCTCGCCCGGTCGCGGCCGGCTCCACGCGCCGTAGCGGCGCGTGGTGGCCGCGTGGTGCTGCTCCAACCGCGCGGCCTCGACCCACTTGCGGCAGAGCAGGGCCGTGCCGTGCGTCGTGCGGCGCAAGCCGGCGGAGACGCCGCGCGGGCGCGGCGCGGGCACGGACGAGTAGAAGTCGAACTCGTGCATCAGGCGGCGGATCGCGCCCAGGCCCGCGCCGAGGCTCCCGCCCGTGGTGACGCCGTCGCGCACGGCGCGGTCGATGTCGGGGATGCCGGGGCCTTTGTCGCAGTAGAAGAGTTCGAGGCCGGGTTCTGCGCCGAGCGGCGCGGCGAAGTGAACCCATCCGCCGCCCGTCGCGTAGCGGACGGCGTTGGTGCCGATCTCCTGTACGACGATGTCGATCTCGGCCAGCTCGCGCTCGGTGAAGCCGACGCGCTTGGCGAAACTGTGCACGGCCCGCCGCGCCGCGCCCACCTGCGCGTCGTCCGCCACCTCCATCGACTGGATCGAACGCATGAAAGAAATGATGAATGCGGAATGATGAATGATGAATCAAAAACGGCGGCGGATTTGATCTTCATTCATCATTCCGCATTCATCATTCGTCGTTTGCTGCTCACAGCCACCGGATGATGGTGACGCGCGTGCCGCGGCCCACCTCCGACTCGATGCTGAACTCGTCAACGAGGCGCTTCGAGCCGGGCAGCCCCTTGCCGAGGCCGCGGTCGGTGGTGAAGCCGTCGCGCATGGCGGCGTCGATGTCCGGGATGCCGGGGCCTTTGTCCTCGAAGATGAGGCGGATGCCGGCGCGCCCCTGCGGCCCGCTCGTCGGCTGCGCGATCAGCCGGCCGCGCTTGGCGTACTTGAGGATGTTGCGCGCCAGCTCGGAGGTGACGGTGGCGAGCCGCGTCTGGTCGAGCAGGCGGAAGCCGACGGCCGCGGCCAGCGCGCGCACCTCGCTGCGCGCCGCCACCATGTCCTGCTCGGACTCAAGGGTGATTGACCGCGTGTCCAAAACCGCTTAACCCCCCCGGTGCGTCCTCTTCGTCGCAGTTCTCGTCGATGCCGAACTCGTCGCGCAGCAGCCTGATCCCTTCGTCCACGTTGAGCACGGTCGAGACGCCGTTCAACTCCAGCCCCAGCTCGACGAGCGTGATGGCGACGGCCGGCTGGATGCCGACGACCACGGTGCGCGCGTCCATGATGCGCGCCATCGCGGCGATGTCGGAGAGCATCCGGCCGATGAAGGAGTCCACCATCTCCAAGAGCGAGATGTCGATGAGCACGCCGCGCGCGCGGGTGCGCTCTAATTCGGAGAGGATACGCTCCTGCAGGTGGACTACGGTGTGATCGTCCATGTCCGTCTGGATCGGGACGATCAGCACGCGGCCCACCTTCAGGATCGGGATGCGCTGTAAGCCGTTCATAACTTTAAAAGAAGCTGTTAGCTGTTAGCGATTAGCTGTTAGCCAGAAAAAAGCATTCCTTGTTTTGCTAACAGCTAACGGCTGACGGCTAATGGCTTTCTACTTTCCGTTCTCCGGGCCGGGGGCCGGCGCGTGCGCCTCGATTGGCTTGAGGCCGTTGGCGGCCGTCCCGTTCAGGTGGCGGAGTTGCGCGAGCGTCTGGGCGGGGACGATGGCGCGGCCGACGAGTTCGAGCGCGAGGCGGATGCCGTCGGACATCTGCGCGCGCGTGGTGATCTGCGAGAGGTCGATGCCGAGCTGCACCATCGTCTGCGCGATGGCGGGGGAGACGCCGGTCAGCACGCAGCGCGCGCCCATCAGGCGGGCCGCCGTGACGGTCTTGATCAGGTGGTTGGCGACGAGCGTGTCCATCGTGCGGACGCCCGTGATGTCGAGGATCGCGACCGTCGATCCGGTCTCGACGATGCGCTGGAGCAGCGCCTCCATCATCAGTTGGGCGCGGCGCGAGTCGAGAGTGCCGATGATCGGGAGCGAGAGTATCTTGTCCCAGACCTTGATGACGGGGGTGGACAGCTCCATCATGTCGGCCCGCTGCTGGCGGATGGTCTCCTCGCGCGAGCGGATGTAGTTCTCGATCATGACGAGCGCCATCTTGTCGATCATGGTGGCGAGGTGGCCGAGCAGCGAGGCGAGGCGGAAGGAGTCTTCCGACTGGTACTCCTCGACGAGCATGGGCCGCACGGAGTTGCGCAGCGAGATGACGTAGGTCGCGTTCTCGACCGGCGTGTAGCCCTTCACGGCCCGCAGGTGCGAAATCTCGTTGAGGAAGCGGCGCAGCTCGTCGAAGGCCGGGTGCTCGAACGCCTCGCCGCCTGAATCGCGCACGGCCTCGGTGAACAGCTCCAGCAGGTTGCGCGACTGCTGGCGCAACTCCTTCTTCGAGATCAGCTCGTCGCGGAACTCGTCCGACTCAAGCCTGTCCTTGATCCAGAGGTTGAGGATTTCGTCGCGGCGCGCGGCCAGGAGTGTGCTGATGCGCTCCGCGTCCTGCTGGGCTTGCGTCGTTGCGCCGGTGTCTGCCATGTGAGTCCCCTCGCGTCTTGCGGCCGGCGGGGCGGTGCTCGCGCGCCTGCTGTGGACGTGCGGCGGCGCCCCTCGCTCTCAAATTTTTGGGAGATTGGAAACCGGACTATCTTAGGCACCGCGGCGGGGAAAAGCAACCGGCGTCCGCGCCCGGGTGGTGGGGTATTAGTGTGTTGCCGGCTAAAAGGTTGGTTTCCCTGCCTGTCGGCTTGCTGAGATCCCGCTGCCACAGAGGGAGGTATGCGTTCGCGCTGAAAGAGGAACACTTGGAGGCGCTGCGCGATCTCGCCAGCCGCGCGGCACCGTGACAGGGCGGCGGAAGGATTCAGGCAGGTTCCTTGAGATGCTGGCGGAACTCCCGGAGGTCGGCGCGCAGCTCGCGGGCGTCGGCGCGCGCCTCCAGCGCGATGCTCTCGACGCGGTCCAGCCGTATTTCTATGCGCTCCAGCCTCTCTTCCACCGAGGAGAATCTTTTGTCGACGTCGGCGGCGAGCTTCCGTAACATCTCGGCGATCACGTTGACGCGCTCGAGGACTGTCTCGAGCATTGGCGTTGTCCGGGCATCATCGGCTCCCATCTTCGTCTGACCTCCATCAGAAAAGCGGGGCTATATATTATGCAGCCTGCACAACGCATTCTACAGCCGGTTGAGTGCGGATTACTAGCCGGCTATTACAATGTCCGGCGGGGGGTTGGCTGGCTATACCCGCGCCCGGCGTGAGGCGGGGCGTGAGGGCGCGGTAAAAAAACGGATCGGGCGCGACGCCACGCGTCGCGCCCGATCCGGCGGACTCGCGCGGCGCGCTACTGAATCTTCGAGAGCGTAACGACGACGAGCGGGGCGTCGCCGGCCGTGCGGCTGTAGGAGAGCCAGAAGCCGGCCTTCGGGTAGCGTTCCAGCTTGTGGATGGAGCCGTCGGGCTTGGCCTCGGCGTCGCTGCCGAAGATGCTCTTCGGGTTAGGTGCGCCCGCCCCGCCGTCGAGGTAGGTGACGACGACGGCGGAGACCTTCTTGTCCGCGCCGTAATAGACCTGCACGCTCTGCTTGTCGTTGACGGAGTAGAAGTCCTGCGTGTCGCCCTTGTCGGTCGGGTCGCCGAGCTTGGCGCGGGCCTCTTCGGCCGTCATGCCTATGTGGACGCCCTTGTAGTCGCGGTAGGCGGGCTGCTTGGCGTCGTCCTGCGCGGCGGCGGGGAGCGCGGCGAGGCAGAGGGCGAGCGCGGCGAGCGCCGCTAAGGCGCGCGGCAAAGAGAGTTGACTGACGTGCTGCATTGTGGGCTGGCTCCTTTCTCGGACGGCGGCGCGGGATCAGAACGATCCCGCCCTAGGTGTTTCCGGGTCGTCGCGAAAGAGGATGCGGGCTTCTCGGTTCGGGTCTGGACGGCAGCCGCTCCCTTGGACGGACGGCCCTGCTGGATGGGCGAAAGATTAGACCCGCGCGCGGCCGGCAGTCAATAGGGAAGAGGCGGCGTGGGCGGCGGGAGCGCTCAGGGGCGGCGGGCCGTCCAGCGCAGCGGCAGCCCCGCTTTGGGGCGCAGCGAGAGGTGCGGGAGGAGTTCGACAGGGGGAGCGCCGGGTTGGGGCGCGGGCCGCAGGGTTTGGAGCATGGTGGCCGCGACGAGCAGCATCTCCGTGAGGGCGAACTGGCGGCCGATGCAGACGCGCGGCCCTGCGCCGAAGGGGAAGTAGGCGTACTGCGGAATCTGTTCGGCGCGGGCCGTCGAGAAGCGCTCGGGGTCGAACCGTTCCGGGTCGGGGAACCAGCGCGGGTCGCGCTGCGTGACGAAGGAGAGCAGTTGGACGCGGTGGCCGCGCTTCAAACGGTAGCCGCCGATCTCGACCTCCTGAGTCGCTTCGCGCGTGAAGACGCCGAGGGCGGGCGGGTGAAGTCTCAGACTCTCTTTCAAGACCGCTTCGAGGTAGGGCATCTGTTTTAAGTCGGACGCCGACGGCAATCGACTTCCGAGCGCGTCAACTTCGGCGACCGCGCGCTCAAGAACTTCGGGGTGGCGCGCGAGGTTGTGCCAGAGCCATGTGAGTCCGGCGGCCGACGTGTCGTGGCCCGCGAGTAAGAGTGTGATGGCCTCGTCGCGCACCTGCTCGTCGGTCATCTGGCCGCCGTCGTGCTCGTGGTCGGCGGCTTCGAGGAGCATCGAGAGCAGGTCGCCGCGGTCGCCGTCCGTCGAGGCCCGCCGCTCGCGGATGATCTGTCGGACGGTTGTGTCGAGCAGATCGACGGCCGCCCACTTTCGCCGCACGCGCGCGAGCGGGACCCAGCGCGGGAGCGTGAAGGGCTCCTGGAACTCTTTGACGGCCTCGTCGGAGAGGACGGCGATGGCCTCGCCGAGGGGCGCGGTCTGACGGGAGATGTCCGCGCCGAACAAGGTCTCCGACGCGATGTTGAGAGTGAGCGCGGTCATCGCGTCGTTTACGTCAACGTCGAGGTGGCCCGCGCGCGTCGCGGCGGCGTGCCACCCGTCGCGGAGGCGCGCGGTGATGGCGACCATCGTCTCGCCGTGTTTGCGGACGCGGTCGTGGTGAAAGGCGGGCTGCATCAGCCGCCGCTGGCGCTGCCAGAACGCGCCTTCGCTCAGGACGAGGCCGTTGCCGTCCCACTGCGAGAGCACCTGGCGGGCGCGCTTGATCTTGACGAAGCGGTCGGCCTTCGCCGTGAGCACTTCTTTGATCTCGTCGGGGTGAAAAAAGAAGTACTGGACGTAAGGGCCGATGCGCACGCGCACCGCGTCGCCGTAAGTCTCGTGGAGGTTCGTGAAGAAGCCGAGCATGTCGCGGCGGAGGCGCGACACCTGATCGAGGCCGAGGAGGGCGGGGGAGGGGCCGGGGGCTTTGCGCGACATCTGAAAAAGTTTAGAGGCGGACGCCGCGGAACTTCTCTTCCTTCTTGGCGGCGGGCTTGACGAGGACGGCCGAGTCCTGCTCGCGCTTAGTTTTCTCGCCTTCGGTGTGCCAGCGCGCCCACTCGTCGGGGGCGTCGAAGGTCTCGCCGCCGTGGCGCGTCAGGCGCTCGCGCACACGGCACATGACGGGCGTGTTGACGCCGACGCCGGAGATTACCGCCTGACCCTTCGTGAGCGCGGGCAGCTCCTGAAGCATCTGCCGGCCCGCCCCCTCGACCGACTTTGCGACCGTGTCCTGATCGACGGGGTTGACGATTCGCATGATGACCTGCGTCATGCACTGCGAGAGTACGTCCTGATCGAGCTTGCCGGGCCGCTGGGTGATGAGGCCGATGCCGACGCCGAACTTGCGGCCCTCGGAGAGAATCTGTTTGAGGATGTTCGTCGAGACGACGGTCGCTCCGGCGGGCGCGAAGCGGTGCGCCTCTTCCAAGAGTGTGAAGACGGGGTAGGGCAAATGTGAATCCGTCGAAGGGTCGGCCTCGCCGCGCACCGTCGCGACGCGGGCCTTGTTCACGCGGCGCAGGAGCGTTGCAACGATGACCTGCTGCTCGTGCTGCTCGATGTCGGAGAGTTGGAGGACGGTGCAGCGGCCGGGGCGGAAGAGTTCTTTGAGTTCGATGTGCTCGGTGTCGGAGAAGATCGAGCCGGGACGGTCGAAGCGGTTGTCGAGACGCCAGAGCAGGGCGTCTATGGAGCTTGCGTTGCCGCCGCCGCTCCGCGAATCTTCGTCGCCGTACTTCTCGCTGGTGACGGCGTCGCGCAGGTCGTGGTAGCCCCACAGGCCGCGCTCGCCGCGCTCACTAGCGGTGAGCTTGCGGTAAGCCTGCGACAGATAGTGGAGCATCTTCTCCGACGTGCCTTCGGGCAGCAGGTACTTGATGTCGGCTTCGGTCAGGGAAGAGAAGCGGACGCGGACGCGGTCGGGCGTGAAGATTTTGACTTCGGGCTGGTATCCATCGTCTGCCGCGAAACGCTTGTCCGCTTCGACGGCGGTGAGCGTCCCGTACTCGCCGTGCGGATCGACGATGAGGACGGCCGCGCGGTTGTGCGGCATCAACATCTCCTCGACGATGACGCCCGCCGTGTAGGACTTGCCCGCGCCCGTCGAGGCGAGGATGGCGAGGTGCGTGGAGACCACGTCCCTGACCGAGAGCACGACGGGAACCTCGCCGGCCGCGCGCGTCAGCAGACTCCCGACGTGCGCCGCGCCCTGCTCGCCTACGCGGCGGGGCGAGAGCACGCCGGAGAGCGTTTCGCTCGATGCGAGGCGGACGGGCGCGCCCGCGTCGGCAGGGATGCGCGGGTTGACGAAGTCGCCGAGTTTTTCGGAGAAGTAGCCGATTGACTCGACCGTGATCTCGTAGAGTTCGCAGCCGTCGCCGTCCAAGCCGATGAGCGAGGAGACGACCGCCGGCGGCGTCTGCGGGTCGGAGAGGAAGGCGTCGGGGAGGTTGCGGACGAGGCGGCGCGAGGTGATGTTGCCGAGGATGCGGCGCGTCTCCGTGCCGTCGTGCGCCTCGTAATAGACGAACTCGCCGATGCGCGCGCGCCGGTTGTCGGCCGTGATGAACAGGAACTCGTGCGGGCGCTCGCCCGGCCCCTTCACCGTCCCGACGAGCGGGTCGTTCGTGTCGTTCTGAGAACTCATTGCTTGGCTTGTAAGAGACCCGGCATCTTTAGGGCTGGGATTTCCTTGTCCACGCGACCTGCCCTGTTCCAATTATTGACGATGACAATCCTAACCGCACGGGCGCGGCTAGTAAATAGATTCAACCGGCTTTTGTGAAAGCTATAATTACCAAACCTTCAATCCTATTGGCGGCAGCGCCTTGTCGCGCGCCAGCGCCCGTGGTCGCCGTTTAGATACACTCACAGCTCCTAATCCCGCCGCGAGACGTAATCAACGAGCTTGAGCCAATCTATCTGATTGTCAGGGGTCATAAAGTCTTTAATGAAATCCTGAGTCATTTCGTTGACCTTAGACGAGTAAGCTCGTTTGAATGTCTCGTCCTTCTGCCGAGCCTCCTCGTCAATCGGCGTTATGATCTCCCGGTAGAGTTCATCGTCGCCTGAGACGAAGCGCCAAAAATCCTGCCCCGCATACTTGTAATACTGCTTGTCAGGGTCGGTGTGTGTCTTGAAGGGATGCCTGTCTTTGCCGTAGATGCAGCCGTTGACAGCGATGACCTCATCGTGACCGCGCTCGCGTAGTAACAGCCGCGCCACTTTGAAGTTATCGCGCATCCTGTTCACTTGGTCGCTGTTGCCCCAGTTAGTCCCCGACTTGATGCCGACGACGTAATAAATGCCGTCGCGCTGGAACTCTAAATCAACGCTCTTCAACTCAGACTTAAAACCGCCGTAGAGCGTGCGTGAGACGTAAATCGCAAAGCCTTCGAGCAGGTTGCCGAACATCGTCTCTTCCTGCGAAGAGAGAAACGCATCAACGACGCCCTTCACCAAGTCGCCGGCAAGTTCAATGTTCTTAGCTTTGAAGAGGTACGGGTTCTTGCGCTTCAGCACGCCATGAAGATTTAGCTGATTGAGGTTGTTCAGTCTGGTCTCGTAGAACGGCGTGATGACGTGCTCTGCGAGATAATCGTAATAGTGTTGATAGCGGGAGGTCATATGAGCTTGCGCTGCGCGGGCATTCTCTTAACTTCGCTGATGTTTACAACCGCCTCTTGGTAATACTCGTCCTTAAGCTCGACGCCGACGTAGCTGCGTCCTAGCTCGTAGGCGGCGACGCACGTCGTCCCGCTGCCCATGAACGGGTCAAGCACAACGTCATCCTCCTGAGTGAAGAGCTTGATGAACCACGAAGGCAGTTCTTTCGGGAAGGCGGCGGCGTGATTCTTGTTGCCGCATTCCGTCGCCATGTGGAGAACGTTCGGCGGGTAGGCTTTATCACGCCCCAGCCAGTTTGCGATGTTCTTGCCGAAGCCGCTACCGACTTGCGAATTAAACCGTCTGCTGTCGTTGTCACTCAGTTTCTTAAGTCTCGTCTTCGCCCAATCGCCCATTGTGACCATGACGGCGTCCTGATACATCTTGAACTTCTTCTGCTTGTTGAAGTGTAGGCAGCGCTCCCAAGCGTCGCGGAAGCGGTTCGGCCACTTGCCCGGCGCGCAGTTCTTTTTGTGCCACATATACTCTTCAGTCCACAGCCAGCCGCGCCGCTTCATTTCAAGAATCAGTTCGAGGACGTAAGTGTGACGCTCGCCGTTGACGACGCGCTCCTTGATGTTGAGCACGAAAGAGCCTTCCGGCTTCAGCACGCGCTTTAGCTCGTCGGCAATCGGCATGAACCACTCGACATACTTATCAGGGTGTATGCCGCCGTACACGTCTTTGCGGCTGTCGGCGTAGGGCGGTGAAGTGACGACTAAATCAATGCTCGCATCGGGGAGCTTCGGCAGCACTTCTAGGCAATCGCCGTGATGGAGTGTGTTGAGTACCTTCTTTAGCTCAGTGCTCATTTGATTCTGCTTGGTAGGTAATGAAGAGCTTGGCAACCGTGCGGAAACTTAGAGCAAAGCAACTAGCTAATCAAGCGAAAATAAAATCTGAAGCGGATGTGCAAGGGTTGTGAGGCGTCGGTCGGGAGGCCGGCGCGGTTAGGTTTGCGCGTGGGCAGCGGGCCGCGTCTGTAGGCGTCAGGCTCGTTGGCGCGCGGGCGAAAATTTCGCGGGGAGTATAGCACGCGTCGCAGCGGCGCGCTGTCAGGTTACGTGTGCCGGTTTGCTCCTACTCTCCCGCGAGTCGCAACGCTTCTTCGCGGAGGGCGTCGCTCAGGTAGAAGCCGTTAAGCTCCAAAGCTTCAATCACGGGGCGGATGGCCGGGATGACACCGCCGCGCTTGGCCTTGAGAAGGATGCCTATCGTCCCGACGACTTTCAGCCCCAAGTTTCTTGCCGCCGCGCGGGCCTGCGAGTCGTCCAAAACTATGGTGTGCCCCTGTTCACTGGCTAAGGCGATGGCTTCGGCCTCGCCTTCGTCGAGCAGCATTATTCAGGACAGAAACGAGGGCGTGGTTGGTCGGCGTTTCGACTTTAAGCCACGGGAGGGGTGTGCCGAATTCTCGTGCGACGGCGGGCGGGACGATGACAGGGTCGAAGAGCGCCTGCAAGATGTCGAGCCGCCCCACCCTTTCAAGCCCGATCAGGCAAGTGGTGTCAACGACGGCCGGGCCTTTCACGAATCCAACTCCTGCCGCAGCTCCTCGGCGGAGTAGTTGAAGACGGGAACCTTGTGGCGGCCCAAGACCTCGACGAAGGCGCGCGACGAATAGCCGGCCAGCCTCGCCGCCTGCCCGAGCGAAGCCTTGCCGACCTCGTAGAGCTTGACGGCGAGAAGCAATTTAGCCTCCTCCTCCGAGAGGTTGGACGGCAACTCGACTTCCAACTGCGTGGCGCTCACGACTGTTTGCCCCTCCCTTCAGCTTTCGTTATTGAGGCAGACGACGAAATGCGCCGACTGGTTTTTCCGCCCTCTTCATGGCTAATTTAGGCTACGCTGCTTGCGGGTGCGGCTCGACGGAGCGGACGCGGGCGATCTCGCGGGGCGCAATGGGGCGCACCTGTCCGGCCGTGAGCGAGACGACGGCCAGCGTCTCGCCGTCGAGCGCGACGAACTCGACTTCGTAGCCCGCGCCTTCGCCGTGGGCGAGAACGACCGTGCCGATGTCGCCCGCCTGCAACCCGTTGTCGGGCAGGTCGGTCGTCAGGACGACCTGATCCAACTCCTTAATCATCGCCGACTCCTTTTACAGCGGGTACGCCGTCGCCAGACGAGCCGTCTCCTCACCAGTCTCGACGAACCACACGACGCGCACCAGCGGCGCTCTCCCGTCGGGCGTTTCCAGCCCCCCTTCGACAACGTATCTCGTCCCGAAGGGCGTCGCCTCCGCCTTCGCAACTTCGTGCCGGGCCGCGTGCCGGAGCAAAGCCTCGGCCAGAGTTTGCCACGACTCCGGCGTAAAACCGAAGCGCGAGAAGAACGCCGCCTTGCCCCGCCCGTCCCTGTGAGTGGGCGAGAGCAGGTAACCGACGATCTTCTCGCGCGGGACTAACGCCTGCTCATGATTCGGCAGTTTCACCGGGAAGGTCTTTATAGCTCGAACTCTGAACTGAGCGGCTACTTGTCCGCGCCGCGGCGGGCGGCTTCGAGGTCGGAGGCGACCATCTCGGCGATCAGCTCGGCGAAGGTGCAGGTGGGCTGCCAGCCGAGTTCGCGGCGGGCCTTCGACGAGTCGCCAACGAGCAGATCGACTTCGGCCGGGCGCAGGAATTGCTCGTCGATCACGACGTACCCGCGGTAGTCGAGGCCGACCTCGGCGAAGGCGCGCTCGCAGAACTCCCTGACCGTGTGCGTCTCGCCCGTCGCGACGACGTAGTCGTCCGGGGAATCCTGTTGCAGCATCAGGTGCATGGCGCGCACGTAGTCGCGGGCGTGGCCCCAGTCGCGCCGCGCTTCGAGGTTGCCGAGGCGGAGTTCGCGCGCCCGGCCCGTCTTGATGCGCGCTACGGTCGAGCTGATCTTGCGCGTGACGAACTCGTGGCCGCGGCGCGGGCTTTCGTGGTTGAACAGGATGCCCGACGCGCAGAACATCTGATAGGCTTCGCGGTAGTTGCGCGTGAGGTCAAAGCCGGCGACCTTGGAGATGCCGTAAGGCGAGCGCGGGTGGAAGCGCGTCTGCTCGGTCTGCGGCGTCTCGGCGACCTTGCCGAACATCTCACTCGATCCGGCGAAGTAGAAGCGGCAGCGGGGGCGCAGCTCGCGAAGCGCGGCGAGGACATGGTGCGTGCCGTTGATGTTGGTGTCCATCGTCGAGAAGCCGTCCGAGAACGACTCGGCGACGAAACTTTGCGCGGCGAGGTGGTAGCACTCGTCGAAGTCGTGGCGCGTGAAGACATGGAAGATCGAGGCGTAGGATTCGAGGCTCGCCGGGTGGAGCGTGACGCGATCCAGTACGTGCGAGATGCGCGCGAAGCGGCGCGACGGGTCTTCGAGCGCGACGCGGCGCACCAGCCCGTGAACCTCGTAGCCGAGTCCCAACAAGTGCTCGGCCAGGTAGCTGCCGTCCTGTCCGGTGATGCCGGTGATGAGAGCCTTCCTGGGCAGTGTGGTTTCCCTCCTCGGTGGCGGCCTACGGCCTGAAGTCTTCGACCGACTCGACGACGTAACGCTGCTCCTCGTCCGTCAGCTCAGGGTAGATGGGCAGGGCCAGCGTCTCGCGCGCCGCGCGCTCGGCCTCCGGGAGCGATCCCGGCGCGTAGCCGAGCGGGCGGAAGCACTCCTGTAGGTGGAGCGGGACGGGGTAGTAAACCTTCGTCCCGACGCCGCGCTCGGCCAGGTGCTTCATCAGCGGATCGCGCAAACGGGCCGGCACGCGGACGACGTACTGGTGGAAGATGTGGCGCGCGCCCTCGCGCACGCGCGGCGTGGTCAGGTCGAAGCCGAGGCCCGACTCCGCGAACAACTGATCGTAGCGCGCGGCCCGCGCGGCGCGCGCGTCCGACCAGCGGTCGAGGTGCGGGAGCTTGACGCGCAGGATCGCTGCCTGCACCGCGTCGAGCCGGGAGTTTAGGCCGACCTCGCGGTGCAGGTACTCAGTCTCGCCGCCGTGTACGCGCAGCCGCCGCAGCCGCGCGGCCAGTTCGTCGTCGTCCGTCACGATCATGCCGGCGTCGCCGGCCGCGCCGAGGTTCTTAGTCGGGTAGAAGCTGAAGCAGCCGGCAGCGCCCATCGCGCCGGCCCGGCGTCCGCCGTCCTCCGCGCCGATGGCCTGCGCCGCGTCCTCTATGACGGCGAGGCCGTGGCGGCGCGCGATCTCACTGATCGCGTCCATCCCGGCGCACTGGCCGTAGAGGTGGACGGGCATGACGGCGCGCGTGCGGGGGGTGATCGCGGACTCGATCTTCGCGGGGTCGATGTTGTAGGTGAGCGGGTCGATGTCCGCGAAGACGGGGCGCGCGCCCGCGCGCCAGATCGCGCCGGCCGTGGCGAAGAAGCTGTAGGGGGTGGTGACGACCTCGTCGCCCGCGCCAATGTCTAAGGCCGTGAGCGCGAGCAGCAGCGCGTCCGTGCCGGAGGCGCACCCCACGCCGTGGCGTGCGCCCGCGTAGCCGGCGACCTCCTCTTCGAGCAGCCGCACTTCCGCGCCCAGGACGAACTGCTGCGAGTCGAGCACGCGGGCGACGGCCGCGCGCAGCTCCCCGCCGAGCGCCGCGTGCTGGCGCGACAGGTCTAGCAGGGGGACTTGCACCCTCCGTGCGGGCGCGCTGGTCTGTTCTCGGTTCACTCGGCGGAAAAGCTCCGGGCCACACACGTCGGCGCGCAGCCCACGCTCGGAGGTGGCGGGCTGCGCGCCGGACAGGAGGCCCCGTTTCGCGGTCTTCTAGACCCGTTTCGTTGTCGCGCCGGCGCCGGCCACTTCGATCCCGTCGCCGTCGCCGTTGGCGTCGTCGTCCTCGGCGTAGTAGCCCGAGTAGTAGCTGGCGTAATAGTAGTAGTAGCTGTTCGACGAGTCAGGCACGACGTTGTTGAGGACGATGCCGAAGATGTGCGCGCCCACGTCGAGCAGTTGCTGCTTGGCGCGGCGCACGACCGCCCGCGAGGAGCGCCCGCCGTGGACGACGAGCATGACGCCGTCAACCATCGTCGAGAGGATCGAGGCGTCGGTGAAGGAGATGGCCGGCGGCGAGTCGATGATGACGTGCTGGAAGCGCTCGGAGAGGGCCTCCAGCAGCCGGCGCATCTGCTCGCTGCCCAGCAGCTCGGCCGCGTTGGGCGGCACCGGCCCCGACGTGATGACCTTCAGGTTCGGCAGCTTCTCGTAGGTCTGCATGAGCGAGTCGATGTCGAACTCGCCCGACAGGTAGTTGGTCACGCCGCGAGCGTTCGCCATCTCGAAGTGGCCGTGGACGCGCGGGCGGCGCAGGTCGCAGTCGATCAGCAGGACGTCGGCCCCCGTCTGCGCCAGCATCAGCGCCGTGTTGACGGCGGTCGTCGTCTTGCCCTCGGAGGGCTGCGACGAGGTGACGAGCACGGTGCGCGGCGGCTGGCCGGCCGACGAGAGCAGCAACGACGTGCGCAGGTGGCGGTAGGCCTCCGTGACGGGCGAGCGCACGTCCTCGATGAGGGCGAGCGCCGTCGTCGGCTCGGCCGGGGCCGCCGGCGAGCCGCGGCCCAGCAGCCTGCGCTCCGTTCGAGGCGCGGGGACGAGCGCGAGGGTGGGGAGGTGGATGTGGCGATCCACGTCCTCGATGGATTTGAGCGTGTCGTCGAGGTAGTCGAGCAGGAATGCCAGGCCGATGCCGGCGGCCAGCGAGAGCACGAGCGCGATCAGGATGTTGCGCACGCGCGGCGGCCCGATGAGCGCGGGCGTGCGGGCCGGCGTGGCAACGGTGATGTTACTGCTCGCCTCGTGCGGCGACAGCTCCACCTCCTTCTGCTTCGCCAGGTGGGTGTTGTACATCTGCTTGGTCGTCTCCAGTTCCGCCTGCAGGTTCTGGAGCTTCGTCGCGGCGATGCCCTGGTAGTTGACCTTGGTGCGCGCCTGCTCGTAGTTGCGGCGCATCTTCTCGGCGTTCGACTTGGCCGACTCGTACTGGTTCCCCAGCGCCTTGACGGCGTCGTGAGCGCGCCGCTCCTTGGCGCGCTCCAGGTTGCGCCGCTGCTCGTCGAGCCTGACGACGGCCGGGTGCTTCTCGGTGTAGGTGGTGAGCAGAGCGGCGCGCTGCTCTTCCAGGTTCTCGATCTTCGTTTGGATGTCCTGGATGTACTTGTCCGCCTGCACGGTCGGGATGGAGAGGATGCTGACGCCGGGCTGCTGTAGCGACTCCTGCACCCTCTCCCACTCCGACTGCATCGCCTTGTACTTCGCCTCGGCGTCCATCATCTGCGAGCTGTAGGTGGTGAGCTGGAGCGCCGCCAGGTTCTGACCCTGGACCGGGCCGAGCGGGAGGTCGTTCGCCTGCTTGAACCTCAGCTCGGCGTCCTGCTGCTTCTTCAGCTCGATCTGGAGATCGATGATGCGCTGCGCCAACTGCTGGGCCGCCTCCCTCGCGCCGGAGGACTCGCGGTCGAAGTTCTCCCTGATGAAGACGTCGGCGACCGCGTCCGTGATCCTCATCGCCAGGGCCGGGTCTGAGTGCTGGAACCGGATGTCGATGAGGCTAGTGTCTTTGACGGGTGAGATGAGCAGCCCCGACCTCAAGGCGTTCTCGAGCGCCTCCATCCGGGCCTCCTGCTCGGACGTGAGCTGGGCGTCGTCCCCCTGCGGGCCGGCGGTCGAGGCGTCGTTGACGACCGACAGCCCGCCCCCGCCCGACTTCTCGTTCTTCTTCGGCTGCTGGCCCGAGACGGCGCGGCGCAGCGCGCCGAGCAGGCCGGGCCGCTCCTGCGCGCCCGTGAACGCAGGGTCGTTGTGCAGCCCGAGCCTGAGAATGACCTTGCGCGCCAGGCGCGGGTTCTCCAGCAGCTTCAACTGCGTCGCCCAGAAGGTCGGGTCGGTGCCCGCGTTCAGGATCAGCTCCTTCGTCTTGATCAGGTTCTTGCTCTTCTGCTCGATCTGGATGGTCGTCTGGGCCTCGTAGATCGACGGCTGCCGGTACGCCTGGATGGCGGCGAGCGAGGTGACCACCACGGCGAGACTCAGGATGAGCCACTTCCGCTTGAGCACGATCTGGATGTAATCGCGCAGGTGCGTCGGCTCGGCCGCGTTGTAGGTATTGTTGGGGCGCTCCGGGTGGGTCAGTTCGCGTAGCGGCCGGTCGAGCGGCGCGGTGCCCGGCGGCAGGGACATCAGGCGGTTATCTTGCGACATCTTCCTCTTAAAACCTCAAAAACGGGGACACTATTTCCGGGAATCCGGACGGGCCTTAACGGACAGCGGAGCATGATAGCAGACGGGGGGGCTGCCGCGAAACGCGAAACGGGTGCGGCAGGAAGGTTTAGAGACGCCAGAGGGCGGCAGAAGGTTGCCCCGGCGGGCCGTAATCGGCCGGCCCCCGCGCCGGGCCCTCCCCGGTCGGGCCTCGCTCCCGCCACCCCGGCGCATCTTCAAGGTCTTCAGCGGCCGACGAACTCGCGGAGCGCGTCGCGCCAGTCGGGCAGGGCGGCGAGGCCGAGGGCGGGCGAGAGCAGGCAGCGCAGGCGCGAGTTGCGCGGGCGCGGCGCGGGCCTGCCGAGCGAGTCCATCGGGACGCCCTCAAGGCCGGAGTCATCGCAGCCGGCTACGCGCAGCGCCTCGCGCGCGTAACCCTCGAAGCTCGTGCCGTCGCCCGCGTTGACGACGTGATAGACGCCGGGCAGGTCGAGCGCGGCCAGCTCGCGCAGGCGGCGGGCGAGGTGCGGCGCGTAGGTCGGCGTGCCGAACGCGTCGTCGATGGCCCTGAGGGGCCCGCCCGCGCGTGCGAGTTCCACGACGCGCGCGAGGAAGTTCCGTCCGCCCGGCCCGAAAATCCAGCCCGTGCGGACAACCGAGCAGCGGGCCGTCGCGGCCTGCGCGCGCCGCTCGCCTTCGAGCTTGGAGCGCGCGTAGGCGCTCTGCGGGTCCGGGTCGTCGCGCTGCGTGTAGAAGCCGTCGCGGTCGCCGCGGAAGACGTAGTCGGTCGAGATGGTGACAAAGGAGGCGCCCGCGCGCCGGCTCTCCGCGGCCAGAATCTCGACGGCGTCAGAGTTGACCAGCCGCGCCCGCGCCGGGTCGCGCTCGCACCCGTCCACGTCCGTCCACCCCGCGCAGTTGACGACCGCCTCGGGCCGCTCGCGCGCGAAGACTTCCCGCACGCCCGCCGAGCGCGTGATGTCGAGCGACGCGCGCTCGTGCGCGAAGACCTCGTCGCCCAGCGCGCGGCAGTGCGCCGCCAACGCCGCGCCGACCATCCCGCCCGCCCCGGTGATCAGGATGCGCATAAAAAGCAGGAGCCAGTTCGATTGCGGAATGCGGATTTCGGATTGCGGATTAGAAGACGGCCTGTCTTTACAATCCGCAATCCGAAATCCGCATTCCGCAATTCAGAGTGTTCTATACTGCCGCGCGTAGAACTCGCGGTACACGCCGCTGCGCGCGCGCGCGATCCATTCGGGGTTGGCAGCATACCAGTCGATGGTCTTGCGCAGGCCCGTCTCCCAGGTCTCGCGCGGTTGCCAGCCGAGCTCTCGCTCGACTGTCGAGGCGTCGATGGCGTAGCGGCGGTCGTGGCCGGGTCGATCTTTGACGAACTTGATCAGGGAGCGGGGCTTCGCGAGCGCGTCGAGTATGGACTCGACGACTTCGAGGTTGCGGCGCGGGTTGCGCGCGCCGATGTTGTAGGCCGCGCCCGCGCGCCCGCGCTCCGCGGCGGCGAGCACGGCGCGGCAGTGATCCTCAACGTAAATCCAGTCGCGCACGTTCCGGCCGTCGCCGTACACGGGGACGGCTTCGCCGCCGAGCGCGTTCGAGATGATGAGCGGGATCAGCTTTTCGGGGAACTGGCGCGGGCCGTAGTTGTTGCCGCAGCGGGTGGTGACCGCGTCCAGCCCGTGCGTGTGGTGCGCGGCGCGCACGAGGTGCTCGGCCGCGGCCTTAGAGGCGGCGTAAGGCGAGTTCGGCTCGAAGGGCGAGTCGTCCGTGAAGACGGCCGCGTCGTCCTCCGGCAGGCTGCCCATCACCTCGTCGGTCGAGACCTGCACGAAGCGGCCGACCCTTCGCTCGCGCGCGGCGTCGAGCAGCACCTGCGTGCCGAGGACGTTGGTGCGCAGGAACTCGTCGGCCGACTCGATGCTGCGATCGACGTGCGACTCGGCGGCGAAGTTGAAGAGGAAGCCCGTGCCCTCTTCGAGCGCGCCGAGGACGGCCCGCGCGTCGCAGATGTCGCCGCGCAGGAAGCGGTGGCGCGCGGGGTCTAGCCCCGCGAGGTTGTCGAGGTTGCCGGCGTAGGTGAGGGCGTCGAAGTTCGTGACGTGCGCGTCGGGGAATTCGTCGAGGAGGAGCCTGACGAAGGCCGAGCCGATGAAGCCCGCGCCGCCGGTGACGAAGAATTTTCTCATGGTTCAGGTTTGAGCGGGCGAGTATAGGTGCGGCCAGGAAGGGGAGTCAAGAATCTGTAAGTGGCGCGCCGGGGCGGCTTGCGCGCGCCGCGCCGAGTTCGTATCCTCAGGCGGTCTTGGAGAGACGGATGCAAACAACCGCCGCCAGCGAGTGCGCCGCGCGCGTCGTCGAACTGCTCAGGCTCGAAGCCGCGGCCATCGAAGCCTGCGCCGCGCGCCTCGACCCCGCGCAGGTCTCGCGCGCGGTCGAGTTGCTGGCCGCGTGCAAGGGTAAAGTCGTGATGATCGGCGTCGGCAAGTCGGGCCTCGTCGCGCGCAAGGTGGCGGCGACGCTGACGAGCACCGGCACTGTCTCCGTCTATCTGCACCCCTCGGACGGCCTGCACGGCGATCTCGGCATGGTCACGCCCGAAGACGTGGCGGTCATCTTAAGCAACAGCGGCGAGACCGACGAGCTGACGGCCGTGCTGCCGTACCTGAAGCGGCGCGGCGTGCCCGTCGTCGCGGTCGTCGGCAAGCTCGATTCGACGCTCGCGCGCGCTGCCTCGGCCGTACTCGACGCGCGCGTGGACGAGGAGGCGTGCCCCTTCAACCTCGCGCCGACGGCGAGCACCACGGTCGCGCTCGCCGTCGGCGACGCGGTCGCCGTGACCTTGATGCAGTTGAAGGGGCTGACGCCCGACGACTTCGCCTTCAACCACCCGGCCGGGCGCATCGGCAAGCGGCTCAACCTGCGGGTCGAAGACCTGATGCACGGCGGCGCGGAGAACCCGACCGTCGGCCCGGCGGCGTCGTGGCTCGAAGTCGTCCGCTCGATCACGCGCGGCGGGCTGGGCGCTGTCAACGTCGTCGGAGACGGCGGGCGGCTCGCGGGCGTCATCACGGACGGCGACCTGCGGCGCGCGGTCGAGCGAACCGATCCGCGCGAGCTGTCTAACTTGCGGGCCGAGTCGTTCATGACGCGCGATCCCATCACGGTCGCGCCCGCGGAGCTGGCCTACGACGCGCTGCGGCTGATGGAAGACAGGCCGTCGCAGATTTCCGTGCTGCCCGTCGTCGAAGCGGGCCGCTGCGTCGGCCTGCTGCGCCTGCACGACATCGTCCGCAGCGGCCTCTGAAGTCTTCAGAAGAAAAACATCCGGTCGAAAGTTGGAGGCGGTGGTTCAAACGAAAATCACTGAGAACGTGGTCGTCGGCGACGGGCAGCCGCTGCTGCTCATCGGGGGGCCGTGCGTCGTCGAGTCCGAAGAGTTCACCGTCCGCATGGCGGAAGAGATCGCGCGGGTGTGCGAGCGCCTGAAAGTCTCTTTCGTCTTCAAGTCGTCGTTCGACAAGGCGAACCGCACGTCGATCAATTCGTTCCGCGGCTCCTCGATGGAGGAGGGGCTGCGGATACTCCGGCGCGTCAAGGAGCGCGTCGGAGTGCCCGTGCTGACGGACATCCACGAGAGCTACCAGGCC
The DNA here is from genome assembly GCA_035295985.1 of Pyrinomonadaceae bacterium. GTDB lineage: Bacteria > Acidobacteriota > Blastocatellia > Pyrinomonadales > Pyrinomonadaceae > JAIVGV01. The sequence goes on from DATHBT010000004.1 coordinate 43,215, forward strand.
GAACCCGTCGCCGAGGTGGCGGACGTTCTGCAAATCCCCGCCTTCCTCTGCCGGCAGACCGATCTGCTGACGGCCGCGGCGCGCACGGGCCGCTGCGTCAACGTCAAGAAGGGGCAGTTCGTCGCGCCCTGGGAGATGCGCCACGTCGTGGCGAAGCTCGAAGCGGGCGGGGCGCGGGGCATCCTGCTGACCGAGCGCGGGTCGTCTTTCGGCTACAACACGCTCGTCGTAGATTTCCGCGCGCTCCCGCAGATGCGCGCGCTCGGCCACCCCGTCGTCTTCGACGCCACGCACAGCGTGCAGATGCCGGGCGGGGCGGGCGACAAGTCGGGCGGGCAGCGCGAGTTCGTGCCGCACCTCGCGCGCGCCGCCGCCGCCGTCGGCTGCGACGCCGTCTTCATGGAGATTCACGAAGACCCCGACAACGCGCCCTCGGACGGGCCGAACATGCTCCCGCTCTCACAACTCGATGCCACCCTCCGCCAGGTGCTCGCAGTGCGCGCGGCCATCGACGGCGGGCGCGAGGGCTGACGCCCCGGCCGGCGCTCCCCACAGCCCCGCGCGGACGCCCGGCCCGCAGAAGCACGTCCCGCGCCTCCCGCGCGCACAATCCGCCCGCCAGCGCGCCGTCGTAATTACGCTGCCAGCCACGCTTTACCCTCGCGCCCCGGGCGGCACGCGCCGCCGCTGGCGAACGTGACGCGAATGATGTCTCCGGTTTCTGGTTGACAGGCGGCACGAATTGGAGTACAACATCGCGCGCATTCGCAGGAACCCCCCGGGTTGACGCGCCGTCCATCAGTTCAGCCAAGGGTATTCCCCGCTCGCCCGATTCAAGGAATCGGTTGGCCGCACCAGCAGCATCCCCTGCTCGCCACAATACTTCAGGCGGTGCCCCCGCTTGCCCTGAAACCCACAATGTCCTGACTCGCCGAACCTCTAAGGAGATTAGAAATGACTAAGCTTCGCTTCACTATGCAGACCCTCGCCCTCGCCGCGTTCATGCTGGCGCTCACCTCCATCGCCCAGGCTCAGGCTACACGCACGTGGGTGTCGGGCGTCGGCGACGACGTCAACCCCTGCAGCCGCACCGCCCCCTGCAAGACCTTCGCCGGCGCCATTTCGAAGACCGCCGCCGGCGGCGAGATCGACGCCCTCGACCCGGGTGGGTTCGGCACCGTCACCATCACGAAGAACATGACCATCGACGGCGGGAAGGGCTCGGGCTGGGCTTCGATCCTAGCCAGCGGCACGACGGGTGTCGTCGTCAACGACAGCGCGACAGGCTCGCCCAACACGATCACCGTCACGCTGCGCAACATCTCGATCAACGGCGCGGGGACCACCCTCGGCGTACACGGTATCAATTTTGTCTCCGGCAGGAGGCTCAACGTCGAGAACTGCAACATCTTCAACTTTGCGACTACGGGCATCAACGTCAACCAGACCGGCGCCACCAACAACACCGGCACCCTCATCAGCGTGACCAACACGCACATCTACAACACCAACCGCGGCATCGACCTGCTGAACTCGATACAGTTCGTGACGGCCGTCGTGAATAACTCCACCATCGCGAACCAGGTGGACGGCGTGCGGCTTCGGACGAACGGGCACGCCACGGTGAACAACTCCTCCATCACCTTCTGCTCCGGCTCCGGCGTCAACATGTTTGGGGCGGCGGGGACCGGGGCCGGCACCACGGCCAACATCATCAACACCGTCGTCAGCCACAACACGACGGGCCTGACCAACAACCAAGCAACCACCCGCGTCGGGGGCTCGACCTTCATCGAGAACGGGACGCCCATCTCGATGACCGTCAACAACGCTGTCAAGACCTTCGGCACCAACAACATCGAGGGCACGATCACCGGCGGCTCGATGCAGCTGACGCCCACGCAGTAGAACGCGTCGCGTGGCTCCGCCCGCCTGCCCAACCCCTGCTCTGGGGGTTGGGCAGGCGGGAGCGTTGCTCGCAACCTGTGGCGGGACCCGACGCGGGCTCCGGCATTAAGCCCGTCCGCGCCTTTGATTCCGCTATCCCCTACCTCGGGCAACTCAGCACAGGATTAATTCGGAGGACTAGCTATGCGTCGCGCCAGCCACTATCAGATTGATAACCCCCGCCCCGACAAGTCAAAATCATCGTCCGCGCGAACGGGCGCGGCCCGCGCGCCCTCGGCCCGCAGGGGCCGCGCCCCACTCCTCGCGCTCTTAGCTGTAGTCATCGCGGCCTCGCAGGCCGCCGTTTCCTTTGCCTGGTCGGGCGGCGGGCGCGCAACTGCGCTCGCCGCCGCGCCCTCTGCCGCCCCCGCCGCCGAGCGTGACTTCGCCGCCGGCTTCTTTTCGGCCGCGCTTGTCCAACTCGCGTCCGAGTCCGTCGAGACCTACGCCGGCGACTGCACGACGCCTAAGGATGACTTCACCTTGGGCGACACGGTGTGCGTGAAGGCCAGCGTCCCCTTCTCCTTCATGCTGGGGCGGCGCAACATCAATATAATCGGGCCGGCGAACGTCGTGAGGGCCTCGATAGGCGTGTCGGACCAGTCCCTGTCCCAGACTCTCACATTTACCATCCCGGCGACGGCCCAGACCATGATCGGAGATGAGTCGTTCGACAACAACGGCACCTGGCGCGCAGACCTCTCGACGGTGACCGGCTCGCGCCGCGCCTCCGTCTTCTTCGACGTCTCCGGGTCGACCGCGGCGGCCGACCTGCAGGCCATCCTGGGTATCGACGGCGCTGGCACGGTCCAGTCGGGCGGCCCGCTGGCGGTGTCGGTTTACGTCTTTAACGTGGGGCCCTCCGCGGCGGAGAACGTCGTGGTCACCCCGCCCAGCCACACGGGCCTCTCGCTCCAGAACTTCGCGCCCGCGAGCGGCTCCGACTGCGGCGGCCCATGCACTATCGCAAGCCTCGGGCGGCGCAGCTTCGCCAAGTTCGTGGCGACCTACAACGTGACGGCGGCGGAGGGCTCGAAGATCGTCGCCAGGGCTTCGGTGACGAGCGACACGCTCGATCCGCGGCCGACCTTCGACTACAGGGTGGACGACGAGAACCCGGCACCGCCCCCCAACACCAACGTCCATTCAATCACCCTGGCCGTTACGACCGGCGTCGACCCGACCCCGTCCTGCACGCTCGCCTGCCCGGCGGACATCGTGACGACCGCGAACACGACCGAGAACGGCCAGCCGGGTGCATTCGTGAAATACTCCGCCGCGTCGGGTTCCGGCGACTGCGGGGCGGTGTCGAGTAACCCGGCCCTCGACGAGCTAACGGGCACAAAATTCTTCCCGGTCGGCACGCACACCGTCACGTCCACCTCGGAGACGGGGGGCGGTAGTTGCAGCTTCGCCGTCAAAGTCCTCGACACGCCCGCGCCGACCATCTCCTGCCCGGCGGACCAGTTCGCCACCACGCCCGCGGGCTCCGACGAGGCGAACGTGGCCGTCGGCACGCCGACTTTCACCGCTTCGGGCGGCGGGACCGTTGTGGGCGAGCGTAGCGACAGCACGGTGGCTGAGCCGAAGGCGCTGACCGACCCGTATCCCGTGGGCATCACGGGCATCCTCTGGACGGTCACCGACGGCGACGGACGCACGGCAATATGCCGGCAGAGAGTCACCGTCGGAGCCGGTTCATGCGCCGGCGACACCGAGCCCCCGACCGTCACGGCCCCGCCCGACGTCACGATAGGCACGGGCACCGTCAACACTGGCTGCGCCGTGAATCTCGACGACGAGCTGGGGCAGGCCGAGGCAAGCGACAACTGCTCGGTGACCGTCACAGTCTCGGGCGCGCCCGCGGGCAACAACTTCGCCCCCGGCACCTACACGCTGACCTATACGGCCACCGACGGGGCGGGCCTGACCGCCACGGACACGCAGGTCGTCAAGGTGGTTGACGACACGGTGCCCATCATCGCGGCGCCCGACGACGCCACTTACGCCTGCCTGAGCGAGGTGCCCGCGGCCAGCCCGTCGCAGGCGCGCGGCCCCGTGATCGGCTCGGACGGCCAGTTCGTGGTTGACGCCAGCGGCGCCCTCGTCTTCAGCGGCGCGCCGTTCGATAACTGCGGCGTGCCGACGGTGACGGTGACGGAGAGCAACAACGGCGGCGCGGGCTCGGCCGCCAACCCGCTCGTAATCACGCGCACCTTCAAGGCCGCTGACGCCGCCGGCAATTCCGCCACGGCCGTGCAGACCATTACGGTCGCCGACGGCTCGCCGCCCGTCATCGAGGCCCCGGCGGACGCGAGCTACCAGTGTCTGGCCGAGGTGCCGGCGGCCAGTCCGTCGCAGGCGACCGCCTCCGACAACTGCTCCGTGACCGTCGCGGTCGCGGAGAGCAACAACGGCGGGGCGGGCTCGGCCGCCAGCCCGCTCGTCGTCACGCGCGTCTTCACGGCGACCGACGGCGCGGGCAACCAGACGAGCGACACGCAGACGATCACGGTCATTGACAACACGCCGCCGGCGCTGAGCGTCCCGGCCGACGTCACGGTCTACCTGCCGCTCAACACGCCGGACGTTTCGATGAACGTCACCTACCCGGCTGCCACGGCGTCAGACAACTGCGCCGGCGCGGTGACAATCGCCTACAGCAAGCAGTCGGGGACGGTCTTCGGCGTCGGCACCACGGTGGTGACGGTGACTGCCACCGACGCTGTCGGCAACCAGACGGTGAAGACCTTCAACGTGAACGTGTTGTACAACTTCACCGGCTTCTTCTCACCCGTCGAGAACGGCCCCGCCTTCAACCTGGTGAAGGCCGGGCAGTCCGTGCCGCTGAAGTTCAGCCTAAGTGGCAACAAGGGACTGGACATCCGCCCGGCGGGCTCGCCGACGGTAATCCAGATTAGCTGCAACGACGGAGCCCCGCTGAACGACGTGAGCGAGATTTACACGGTCACGGCCGGCAGCAGCGGGCTCACTTACGACTCGCTCACCGACCAGTACAAGTACGTCTGGAAGACCGAGAGCGGGTGGGCCGCGGGCACCTGCCGCCAGTTCGTGCTCAGGCTGAACGACGGCACCGCGCATAGTGCCTACTTCAAATTCAAGTAGGCCGAGGCCGCCGGCCCGGACGCAAGACCCGGGCCGGCACGCTTAAACTGAAACTTTCAACCACAGGAAGCCCCGCCGCCCCCTCGAAATTAAGGAGGCGGCGGGGCTTCCGTGCTCCTGCCCGCAGGCTTTATTCACCCGCGATTCCGTCCGGGGTGGCGTCACTTGACGAACATGTCCGCCCTATTTAGACTGGCTAACTCCTCTCAGACACCAATCAACACAGTGCCGCTTTATGTCTGATGAGGGTAAGGTCGTGTGGGCCACTGCTACGCCAGGAGGCTGCCGATCCGGAAGATTTTAATGGTCATGACCAGCAGCAACGACACGGGCGCGGTGTCCCCCGTACCTCCCGCGACCGGCATCCCCAGGCGGGTAGAACCGGCCGGGGCGGCGGCGACGCTGGGCCAACACCGCCTGCCTGACGAGCCCCTGGTCACGATCCAGCACGGCAGCTCTTGGGGGGGGCTCGACCTCCGCGAGCTTTGGGAGTACCGCGAGCTGCTCTACTTCCTCGTCTGGCGAGACGTGAAGGTGCGCTACAAGCAGGCGGCGCTCGGCCTCGCCTGGGTTGTTATGCAGCCGCTGCTGATGACGCTCGTCTTCACGGTCTTCCTGGGGTATCTCGCCCGCGTGCCCTCGGACGGCATGCCCTACCTGCTCTTCGTCTACGTCGGCCTACTGCCGTGGGGCTTCTTCTCGTCCGCCGTCCTGAACAGCAGCGGGAGCTTGGTGGGCAACGCCCACCTCATCACCAAGGTCTATTTCCCGCGCGGCGTCATCCCGGCGGCGGCCGTGGGCGCCAGGCTCGTCGACCTGGCCGTGGCGTCGGTCATCCTGGCCGGGCTGATGGCCTACTACCGGGTCGTGCCTACGGCCGCCATCCTGGCGGTGCCGCCGCTGGTCGCCCTGACGACGCTGCTGGCGCTGGCGTGCGGCATGCTCACCTCGTCACTGAACGTCAAGTACAGGGACGTAGGCGTGGCGATGCCCGTCCTGATGCAGCTCGGGATGTACCTCTCGCCGGTGCTCTACCCGCTGAGTCTCGTGCCGGAGGACTGGCGCTGGGTCTACGCGCTCAACCCGATGGTCGGGATAGTCAGTGGCTTCCGCGCGGCGGTCCTCGGCCACGAATTCGACTGGTACGCCCTCGGTGTCTCGGCCGCCCTCACGCTGGCGCTGCTCGTCTGCGCGTCATACCTCTTCCGGCGGGTCGAGCGGGAGTTCGCCGACATCATCTAACAAGCTCCCATGAAGCCGATTGTCAGGGCCGAGGGCCTCGCAAAGAAGTACGTCATCGAGCCGGGGCGCGAGCCTTACCGGATGCTGCGCGAAACGCTGGCGAAGGCCATCAGGTCGCCGTTCAGGCGGCGCGGCGGGGCGCTGTCGGGCGCCGGGGAGGTCTGGGCGCTGGAGGACGTGGGCTTCGAGGTCAGGCCGGGTGAAGTGGTCGGCCTCATCGGGCGCAACGGCGCGGGCAAGTCGACGCTCCTCAAGGTGCTCTCGCGCATCACGGAGCCGACGCGCGGGCGCGTCGAACTCTACGGCCGCGTCGGCTCGCTGCTCGAAGTGGGCACCGGCTTCCACCCCGAGCTGACGGGGCGCGAGAACGTCTCCCTCAACGGCGCCATCCTCGGGATGCGCAAGGCCGAGATTGAGGCGAAGTTTGACGAGATCGTCGCCTTCGCGGAGGTCGAGAAGTTCATCGACACGCCCGTCAAGCGCTACTCGTCGGGGATGTACCTGCGCCTGGCCTTCGCCGTCGCCGCGCACCTCGAACCCGAGATACTGCTGGTGGACGAGGTGCTGGCCGTCGGCGACGCGCGCTTCCAGCGCAAGTGCCTCAACAAGATGGAGGACGTGGGGCAGCAGGGGCGTACCGTGCTCTTCGTCTCGCACAACATGCCGGCCGTCACGCGCCTCTGCCCGCGCACCATCCTGCTCGACGGCGGGCGCGTCCTCGCCGACGGCCCCTCCTCCGAGGTCGTGAGCGCGTACCTCAACTCGGGGCTGGGGACGACGGCCGCGCGCGAGTGGCCGGAACCGGAGCAGGCGCCGGGGAATGGGGTCGCGCGGCTGCGGGCCGTCCGCGTGCGCGACGACGAGGGGCGCGTCACCGACGCCGTTGACATACGCCGCCCCGTCGGCATCGAGATGGAGTTCGAGGTTCTCGAAGAGGGGCACGTCCTCGTGCCCAACTACCACATCGTCAACGAGGAGGGCGTCCTCGTCTTCATCGCGGTCGAGCAGGGGACGCGCTGGCAGCGCGAGCCGCGCCCCCGCGGGGTGCACGTGAGCACGGCGTGGGTGCCGGGGAACCTGCTCGCCGAGTGCACGCTGATTGTGGGCGCCGCCGTCAGCACGCTCGACCCCGTGAGGGTGCACTTCTTCGAGCGCGACGTGGTGGCCTTCCAGGTCGTTGACAGCACCGAGGGCGACTCGGCGCGCGGCGCCTACGGCGGGTCGATGCCCGGCGTCATCAGGCCACTGCTCAACTGGACGGCGCGCCACGCGGCGGGCCCCGCCGCGGGGGGGGAGAGTCACATGACAGCCTTACGGGGGGGGACCACATGACAGACATAGCGGCGCCGACCGCCGACGCCACGAAGCCCGGGATGGAATCCGCGCTGCGCGCGATGGGCGCGTGCCTGGCGCGCGGCAACCCCGTCTACCTCCCGTCGAAGTTCTGGGACATCCAGAACGAGATAAACTTCAAACAGCTTGAGGACGAGGGCGTCGAGAACATCAAGCAGACGGTCGCGCTCAACTACTTCACCTTCGTCGGCCGCCAGCACTCGCAGTCCAAGTACCTCTTCGAGCACACGAGCCGCCTGTCGTGGCCCTCCATCCTTTACCGGCTCTGGCAGCACAGGCTGACGGTCAGCATCGCCTACAGGACGACGGCGCGCGACACCTCCTCGCGCATGACGCCCGAACAGCAGGTCGAGCTGACGGTGTTCACGAAGATGCTGTGGCAGCTGGCGCGGCAGGTGGACACGCTGAAGCTTCTGGAGCGCATCGAGGAGCCGGAGGTCGGCAACCCCTTCAAAATTTTCCGCGGCGGGCGGCTCATCTCGCAGGACCTGGCGAACTCCGTCATCGAGTTCTACTCCATCAGGGAGCACTTCAGCCCCGCGCCCGGCGAGCCGGTGCGCGTGGGCGAGTTGGGCGCCGGCTACGGCCGCAACGCCTACGTCTTTCTGAAGGCCCTGCCGAACTGCAAGTACGTCGTCGTGGACATCCCGCCCGCGCTCTACGTCTCGCAGCACTACCTGTCGTCGGTCTTCCCCGGCAAGCGGGTCTTCAAGTTCAGGTGCTTCGAGAGCTTCGCCGAGGTGGAGGACGAGTTCATGGCCTCCGACATCGCCTTCCTCCTCCCGCACCAGGCCGAGATGCTGCCGGCGAAGTCCTTAGACCTCTTCGTCAACATCTCGTCGCTGCACGAGATGAGGCCGGAACAGATCGGCGCCTACTTCGCGCTGATAGACCGCCTGACCCGGGGCTACTTCTACTCGAAGCAGTGGTTCGTGAGCGAGAACCCCCACGACGGCATCCGCATCCGGCACGACGATTACCCCGTCCCGGCGCACTGGCGGCAGCTCTACCTGCGGCCGGCGCGCGTGCAGACCGAGTTCTTCGAGGCGATGTACGAGGTGGGCGCGAGCGCCTGAAGGGGTGGATGAGATGAAGGTCGTGATCCTCGCGGGGGGGCTGGGCACGCGGCTCGCGGAAGAGACCGAGATCAAGCCGAAGCCGATGGTCGAGATCGGGGGGCGCCCGATCCTCTGGCACATCATGCGCCACTACTCGCACTTCGGCTTCGAGGAATTCTTCATCGCGCTCGGCTACCGCGGCGAGGTCATCAAGCGCTACTTCGTGGACTACTGCGCGCTGAGCGGGAGCATGACGGTCGATCTGCGGCGCGGCAGCGTCGAGTCGCAGGAGAGCGAGTGCGAGGACTGGTACGTGCACCTGAAGAACACGGGGCAGGAGACGAACACGGGCGGCCGCGTCAAGCGGCTTGAGCCCTGGCTGAAGGACGGCACCTTCCTCCTCACCTACGGCGACGGCGTGTGCGACATCGACCTCGGGGAGTTGCTCGACTTTCACCGCACGCAGGGACGCCTCGCCACCGTGACGGCCGTCCGGCCCCCGGCGCGCTTCGGCGGCTTGGTCTTCGACGGCGACCTGGTGGCCGAGTTCACCGAGAAGCCGCAGGTCGGCGAGGGCTGGATCAACGGCGGGTTCATGGTCTTCGAGCCCGCAGTGTTCGACTACATCAAGGGCGACGACACCAACCTCGAAGCCGACGTGCTGGAGCGCTTGGCCGAAGACCGGCAACTGGCGGCTTACCGCCACGAGGGCTTCTGGCAATGCATGGACACCCTGCGCGACAAGCGCTACCTCGACGCGCTGTGGCGCGACCACCAGGCGCCGTGGAAGGTGTGGGGGTGACGCGCGGCGCCGAGGCTTTCTCTAGGCGGAATTAATAATGGGAAACTTCTGGCTTGACCGCCCTACGTTCGTGACCGGCGCGACGGGCCTCGTCGGCGGGTGGCTCGTGCGCCGCCTCGTCTCGATGGGCGCGGACGTGGTCTGCCTCGTACGCGACTGGGTGCCGCAGAGCGAGCTGGTGCGGTCGTCGCTGGCCGACCGGATTAAGCTGGTGCGCGGCGACGTGCGCGACCAGGCCCTGCTCGAACGCGCGCTCGGCGAGTACGAGATAGACACAGTCATCCATCTCGCCGCGCAGACCATCGTCACCATCGCCAACCGCAACCCCGTCTCGACCTGGGAGACGAACGTGCAGGGGTCTTGGGCCATCCTCGAAGCCTGCCGCCGCACGCCCACCGTCAGGCAGGTCGTGATGGCCTCCTCGGACAAGGCCTACGGCGACCACGAGTCCCTGCCCTACGACGAGGAGACGCCGCTGCGGGGGCGCCACCCCTACGACGCGAGCAAGTCGTGCTCGGACATCATCTCGCAGGCCTACGCCGCCAGTTACGGGCTGCCCGTCGCCATCACGCGCTGCGGCAACTTCTACGGCGGCGGCGACCTCAACTGGAACCGCATCGTGCCGGGGACGATCCGCTCCGTGCTGCGCGGGCAGCGGCCCGTGATCCGCTCGGACGGGAAATCCGTCCGCGACTACTTCTACGTCGAGGACGGCGCCGCCGTCTACACGCTGCTGGCCGAGAGGCTGGCGGAGGACCCCGGGCTCGGGGGCCGCGCGTTCAACTTCTCGAACGAGTTGCAGATCACCGTCCTCGAGATGGCCGAGAAGGTCCTCTCGCTGATGGGGTCCGACCTCCGGCCCGACGTGCGCAACGAGGCGACCAACGAGATCCGCCACCAGTACCTGAGCGCCGCCCGCGCCCGCGAGGAGTTGGACTGGCGGCCGCTGTTCACCCTGGACGAGGGCCTGCGGAGGACCATCGACTGGTACAAATCCTTCATGGGAATGCCCTCATGAGTGAAGTCGGAAATGCCGCGCCCGCCTGCCGCTCGTGCGGCGCGGGGGGCCTCGAGGTGGTCCTGTCACTCGGCCGGACGCCGCTCGCTAACTCGCTTCTGACGGCGGAACAGCTCGCGGAGCCCGAAGAGGCCTACCCGCTCGACCTGGCGTTCTGCGGGCGCTGCTCGCTGGTGCAGATCACTGAGACGGTGCCGCCGGAAAAGCTGTTCCGCGAGTACTTCTACCTCTCCTCGTTCTCCGACACCATGCTCCGCCACGCCGAGCAGACCGTCGCGCAGCTCGTCGCCTCCCGCGGCCTCGGCCCCGAAAGCCTCGTCGTCGAGGTCGCCAGCAACGACGGCTACCTGCTGCAGTATTACCGGCGCAGGGGCATCCCCGTGCTGGGCGTCGAGCCCGCCGCCAACATCGCGCGCGTCGCCCGCGAGGAACGCGGCATCCCCACCCTCTGCGAGTTCTTCGGCGAGGAACTGGCCGGGCGGCTGAGCCGGGAGGGCGTGCGCGCCGACGTCATTCACGCGAACAACGTGCTGGCGCACGTCGCCGACCTCAACGGGGTGGTGCGCGGCCTCGCGGCGCTGCTCAAGCCCGAGGGCGTGGCCGTCATCGAGGTGCCTTACGTGAAGGAGATGGTCGACCACTGCGAGTTCGACACCATCTACCACGAGCACCTCTGCTACTTCTCGCTGACGGCTCTCGACTCGCTGTTCCGGCGGCACGGGCTGGCCGTCCGGGACGTGGAGCGGCTGCCCATCCACGGCGGGACGCTGCGCGTCTTCGCCGGCCGTGAAGGGGTCGCCGGTTCGTCGGACGAAGGCGGCGCGGCGCGCGTGCGCGAGATGCTCCGGGAGGAGGAAGGGTGGGGCGTCGGCTCCGCGGACTTCTACCGCCGGTTCGGGGCCGAGGTGCAGCGCCTGCGGCGGGAGCTGCTCGAACTCCTCGCCGGGCTGAAGTCGCAGGGCAAGCGCATCGCCGTCTACGGGGCCTCGGCCAAGGGCAGCACGCTCCTGAACTACTTCGGCATCGGGGCCGAGACGCTCGACTTCGTCGTCGACCGCAGCACGGTCAAGCAGGGCTACTACACGCCGGGCACGCACCTGCCCATCTCGGAGCCGGGGCGGCTGCTGGCGGAAATGCCCGATTACGTCCTGCTGCTGACCTGGAACTTCGCCGACGAGATTCTGGAGCAGCAGGCCGAGTACCGCCGCCGCGGCGGGCGCTTCATCGTCCCCATCCCCGAACTGAAAGTCGTCTGACGCCTAACGGCGTCGCTCTCAACAACCCATCGGCAAAGGCGCGGCGTGATCTTCAGCGAGACAAAACTCAAGGGGGCTTTCCTCATCGAGCCGGAGCGGCTCGAGGACGAGCGCGGCTTCTTCGCGCGGAGCTGGTCAGGCGAGGAGTTCGGCGCGCGGGGCTTGAGCGCGCGGCTGGCCGAGTGCAACATCTCGTTCAACCGGAGGAAGGGCACGCTGCGCGGCATGCACTTCCAGGCGCCCCCGCGCGCGCAGACCAAGCTGGTGCGATGCACGATGGGCGCCGTCTACGACGTTATCGTCGACCTGCGTCCCGGCTCGCTGACTTTCAAGCAGTGGCTGGGGGCGGTCCTGAGCGCCGACAATCGGCTCATGCTCTACGTCCCGGAAGGTTTCGCGCACGGCTTTCAGACCCTGGAAGACGGCTCGGAAGTTTTCTACCAGATGTCAGATATCTACGTCCCGGAGGCGGCGAGGGGGGTGCGCTGGGACGATCCCGCCTTCGGCATCGAGTGGCCGCCGGGCGAGCGAATCATTATCGCCAGGGATCAGGGGTATCCTGATTATCAGTGATGGGAAGGGTCCTGCTCACCGGCGCAGGCGGCCTCGTCGGCCGGCATTGCCTCCCGCTGCTCCAGGAGAGTGGTTACGAGGTGCACGCGGTTTCGTCGCGGGCGGCGCCGGCGGGCGCGCCGCCCGCCGTGACCTGGCACCTGGTGGACCTGCTCGACGCGTCCCAGACCGCGGGCCTGCTGGCCCGGGTCAGGCCCACACATCTGCTTCACTTCGCGTGGTACACGGCCCCGGGCCGGTACTGGACTTCGCTGGAAAACTTTCGCTGGGCGCGGGCGAGCCTGCACCTGCTCGAAGTTTTCGCCGCGCACGGGGGGGCGCGCTGCGTCGTCGCCGGCTCGTGCGCGGAATACGACTGGCGCTCGGGGGCGCGCTGCTCTGAGGCGCTGACGCCGCTCGCGCCCGCGACCCCGTACGGGGCGTGCAAGCACGCGCTCCACGTCATGCTCGAGGCGCTGGCCGGGCAGACGGGGCTCAGCGGGGCGTGGGGCCGCATCTTCTTTCTCTACGGCCCGCACGAACATCCGGGCCGGCTGGTCGCTTCGGTCATCGGCTCACTGCTGCGGGGGGAGCCGGCGCTGTGCTCGCACGGCCGCCAGGTCCGCGACTTCCTGTACGTGAAGGACGTCGCGTCGGCTTTCGTCTCGCTGGTGGGTTCGGACGTGACCGGGGCGGTCAACATCGCCTCCGGGCGCCCGCTCACGCTGGAGCGGGTGATCGATAAGATCGCTGGGAAACTCGGGCGGCGGGACCTGGTGCGGCTGGGCGCCGTACCCGCCGCGGCGGACGAGCCGCCGGAGTTGACGGCCGATGTCGGGCGTCTGCGCGATGAGGTCGGCTGGTCTCCACGCTACAGCCTGGATGAGGGGCTAGAGGAGACAATCGACTGGTGGAAGTCCCGCCTATCCCACGGGCCGGGTGCTGATGACGGCGAATTACCGTAACGCGCGCCCGCACACCGGAACCTTGTGACGGGGGGTGGGGTTTTGGCGCTCCGGGTTCACACAAGCGGAGTGGTCCCGCCCCTAGGTTCTCGCCTCTTGACCGCTTGTTATGAGGATCCCGCAGGCCATGGCATAATACCGCCCGTTTTGATGAGTCCGAGCTACTCACGGTGAAAATGTGGCCTCGCCGCGCGGGGCGGTCCAGGGGTTGGTTTGATGTGAGGGTATGAAACTAACGATTGATACGACGGAGAGGACTCTCACCGAAGAGCGCGGTGACGAAGTCCGCATCATGGAGCTGTACTCGAAGGAGGCTTTTGAGCTGATTTCCCATGAGTGGGTGAAGGTGGGCTGGAATCAGAAGTATCCTTACACCTTTAGTTGGATGGGGAGGCCCGTCATTCAACTCCCGGAGGACATGATCAGGGCGCAGGAGGTCATCTACAGAGTGAGGCCCGACGTTATCGTCGAGACGGGCGTGGCCCACGGCGGCTCTCTGGTCTACTACGCCAGCCTCTGCAAAGCTATGGGGAGGGGGCGTGTGATCGGCATCGACCTCGAAATCCGCCCGCACAACCGCCAAGCCATCGAGGCGCATGAGATGTTCCCGCTGATCACGCTGGTGGAAGGGAGCTCGGCTGCGCCGGACGTCGTCCATCATATACACTCTTTGATCGGCGAAGGTGAATCTGTTATGGTGATCTTGGACTCAAATCATACTAAGCAGCACGTCTTGGATGAACTGGAGGCTTACCACGACCTTGTTACGCCGGACTCATACATCGTGGCGACCGACGGGTCGATGAGAATCCTCCACGATGTGCCGCGGGGTAAGCCCGAGTGGGTCGATGACAACCCGGCCGCGGCCGCGGCCGAGTTCGCGCGACGGCACGCCGAGTTCGTCTTGGAGCAGCCGGCCTGGCCTTTTAACGAGAGTGGGCTGTCCGAGAACGTTACCCACTGGCCCGGCGCTTGGCTGAGGAGGCGCCCGTCGTAACGGATTCGGTATCAGTGCCGCCCGGCGGCGTCGGATCGGTGTTGTCGGAGAGTAGGCATAATTTAAGTCCCGCTTTGGCTCTTAAAGAGTTCTCACAGTCCATCCGACACAGACTAATGTATTCGTCAGGGGCGAGCCCGCGCCGCCGGGGGGTAGGCGGCCCGGCTCCCCGAGGAGGTTGGTGTGCCGTTCTTTTCCGTCCTGATGCCCACGAGAAACCGCGCCTCGTTGCTGAAGTCCGCCCTACGGACTGCGGTGAACCAGGAGTTCGCGGACTACGAAATAATAGTTTCCGACAACAACTCTCAGGATGAGACTAAGGAGGTCGTCGAGGGCTTCATCCGGTCGAGCGAACGGGTCAGGTACATCAACCCGGGGCGCGACCTGTCGATGTGCGACAACTTCGAGTTCGTCCTGTCTCACGCCGCCGGGGAATACGTCCTCTACCTCAGCGACGACGACGCGCTTGCCGCCAACGCGCTGACGTACATCCACGAGGTGCTGAGCAGGTTTTCGATCAACACCCTGGTCTGGGAGAGGGGCTACTATCAGCACGCCGACATCCCGGACGACAGCCTGCGGTGCACCTTCTTCTGCGAGCGTCGCACGGGCAACCTGTACGAGGTGGCGAGCCGCCCGGTGGCCGACTCCTTCTCCAACTTCGACAGTAAAACCTACGGCATCCTCCCGAAAATGCTCAACTGCGCGGTGTCCAGTTCCGTGCTCCGCGAATGCCGTGAGAAGACTCAGTACTTTTTCCTCCCCCCCTTCCCCGACTATTCCGCGGCCTGCCACCTGCTCGGCGCCGGCGACAGCTACCACCTGTTGGACCTGCCCCTCTACATCTGCGGGGTGAGCAAAATCAGTAACGCGGGCATACAGTACAACCGCAAGCAGAAGTTCGAGGACTATATCTCCCTGCTCGGCCTGGATCTGCTGGAGGGGGTGCCCTACCCGATGAGGTACCTGAACCCCTCATACTTCTTGGCGACGTACCGTAAGTTTCAGAAGATTTACCCGGAGACTTTCACCAGCCCGGCCAACATGGACGCTTATCTAAAAGCGCTCTTTACGGAGTTGATGTCCTTCGAGGTCTACGAGGACATCTCGGAGGAGATCGGGACCCTGGCCGGCCATATGAGGGACTATTACGGGAGCGACGAGACGTTCAACGCGGTGATGAAAGAACACAGGGACTCGAAGACCGCCCCCGGTGCGGGCGCGGGGGGCAGGGAGAATTTGGGCAGGTCTCTCAGGAAAACCGCCGGGAGAATTATCCGCGGCAACGATCTCCTGCACGGCCTCGCCGTGCGGGCCAAGAGGAGGTTGCGGCCCGCGCCCCCCGCGGGAGCTCCCAAGACGGACGATTATTCCACCGAGCGACACCTCTCCCGCACTAATATTCAAACCATCTTTGACGCGTCGCAACTCCTCGGCCAGGTTTTATCGTCGGAGGCGAGGAGTCCTGCCCACCTGACCCCGATCCCGGTCGAGTCACTTTCGCGTATGGAGGGGTGGGCTTAGCCCACGGCCTGCCGGGTCGCATGGGCCGCCGTTCGTGCCACGCTCCACGGCGGGGCGGCCGGGTGCCCAAGCATCGCACGGCGTGTAAAATTGTAGCCGCGAAATCTTGGCGCGCCGCCGCGCGGTAAAGAAAGGAACGGGCTGGAGGGATGTGCGGAATCGCTGGCCTCCTAAATCTTGACGGGCGCCCGGCCAGCCACGAAGTGGTGGGCGTGATGACGCGCGCCCTGGCCCACCGCGGGCCGGACGGGCAAGGCGTGCACGTCGACGGGCCGCTGGGGCTGGGACATCGGCGCTTGTCCATCCTGGACCTCAGCGCCGCCGCCGCCCAGCCGATGGGCTTCGCGGACGGCCGGTACTGGCTGACCTATAACGGCGAAGTCTACAACTTCATCGAGCTGCGGCGGGAGCTCGAGGACTGCGGCTACTCCTTCCGCACGCAGGCCGACACCGAAGTCATCCTCGCCGCCTACGACCGCTGGGGGCCCGACTGCCAGCTCAAGTTTAACGGGATGTGGGCCCTAGCGATATGGGACGCGCGCGAGCGCACCCTGTTCCTGTCGCGCGACCGCTTCGGCATCAAGCCTTTGTACTACGTGGCGGAGCCGGGGCGGTTCGCCTTCGCCTCGGAGATGAAGGCCTTCCTCCACCTGGAGGGGTTCGCGCCGCGCGAGAACGAGGCGGCGCTCCGGCGGACGCTGGCGAATGCCTTCGCTTTAGAGAGCACGGAGGAGACGCTGCTGGAAGGCGTCGCGCGCCTGCGGGGCGGTCATTGCATGACGGTTCGCCGCGACGGCGCGACGAAGGTCTGGCGGTGGTGGAACACGCTGGATCATCTGGCTGCCCCCCCGCGAACCCTCGACGAGCAGGCCGAGCGTTTCCGCGAGCTGTTCTTCGACTCGTGCCGGCTGAGGCTGCGCAGCGACGTGCCGGTGGCGACCTGCCTGAGCGGCGGCGTCGATTCGAGCGCCGTCCTCTGCACGCTGGCGGCGATCAACGCGGGAGGCGGAGACCCGGCTGCGGACCGGCGTGCGCGGAACTGGCAGCGGGCTTTCGTCGCCACGTTCCCGGACACGCCTACGGACGAGCGCCGTTACGCGGAGATCGCCGTCCGCCACGCGGGGGCGGAGCCGCACTACCGCGCGATGTCGGCCGACGAGGCGCTCGGCGACCTCGAACGCCTCGTCTACGACTTCGAGGACATCTACGTCACGCTGCCGGCGCCGATCTGGGCCATCTACCGCGAGCTGCGCCGCGACGGCGTCGTCGTCTCCCTCGACGGACACGGGGCCGACGAGATGCTTGGGGGCTACAACCAGTACGCCGAGGCGGCGCTGCGCGAGAGCGGCGGCCTGCTGAGGTCTCCGTCACGCACGCTCGACCTGGTCAACACGCTGCACCACCTTTACGCGCCCGGCGGGCCCGTGCCGGCCCCGAGCCGCGTGCGCTTGGTGATGGACAAGGCGGCGAGCGACCCCGTCCTCAACCTGCCAGCGCGCGCGGCGCGCTCCCTCCACTACCGAATGTTCGTTAAGCCGTGGCGGAAGAACGGGGCCAACGGCCACGCCCAGGCCGGGACGGCGGCGAGCGCCGCCGTCGGGCTCGACCCGGTGGAGGAGCGTGCCATCGACGCCCTCGGCCCGGTCAACGCCCTCCTCTACCGCGACTTCCACCGCACCGTGTTGCCTACGATCCTGCGCAACTTCGACCGCTGCTCGATGTCGCACGGCATCGAGGTGCGGATGCCCTTCATGGACTGGCGGCTGGTCTGCTTCACCTTCTCGCTCCCCGAGGAGAGCAAGATCGGCGGCGGGTTCACGAAGCGCGTCCTGCGCGAGGCGATGCGGGGCGTGATGCCCGAGGCGCTGCGCACGCGCAAGGGGAAGATCGGGTTCAACTCGCCGCTCCCGGATTGGTTCGCCGGCCCGCTGCGCGACTGGCTGTGGGAGCAGGTCAGCAGCGCCGACTTCCTGCTGAGCGGACTCTGGGACGGGCCGGCCATCCGCGACCAGGTCGGGCGGAAGCTCCGCGGCGAGGCGTGGGCGTGGGAGGAGGCCGCGCGGGTGTGGACGCTCGTCCACGCGCACCTCTGGCTCAATACATTCTGTAAAGGGAAAGTTAAATGATCACTCTTGCACAACTCGGCTGCGGTTACTGGGGCCCGAACCTGCTGCGGAACTTTTCGGCCCTGCCGGGCTGCCGCGTCAAGTGGGTCGCCGAGCCGAGCTCCGAGCGGCGGGCGTACGTCGAACAGAACTACCCGAGGACGGAGGCGACCCCGGAGTGGGAGCGGGCCGTGGGCGACCCGGAGGTGGACGGGGTGATCATCTCGACCCCCGCCTCGACGCACTACGCTTTGGCCGGCGCCGCCCTCAAGGCGGGCAAGCACGTCTTCGTCGAGAAGCCGCTGGCGATGTCGGTGGCGGAGGCCGACGAGTTGCTGGCCCTGACCGCCGAGGGGCAGACCCTGATGGTCGGGCACACCTTCCTCTTCAACCCGGCGGTGCGCTACGCGAAGCGCCTGCTGGAGGAGGGTGAGTTGGGGCCTATATACTACATCTACAGCCAGCGCCTAAACCTCGGGCAGGTGCGCTCCGACGTGAACGCCTGGTGGAACCTGGCCCCGCACGACGTCAGCATCCTGCTCTACCTGATGGGCGGCGAGTTGCCGGCCGCCGTAGCCGCCCACGGGGTGGACTACATCCAGCCCGGGATCGAGGACGTGGTCTTCGCCACGCTGACCTGGCCCAGCCGGGTGACGGCCCATATCCAGGTGAGTTGGCTGGACCCCGGTAAGGTGCGGAAAATGACACTGGTGGGCAGCCGCAAGATGGTCGTCTATGACGACGTGAGCGACGACAAGATCGCCATCTTCGACAAGGGCGTAGAGCGCGTCCCGAGGGCCGGGCAGAGGATGGATTACGACCACTTCAACAACTTCCAGTTGTTGCACCGGGCGGGCGACGTGCTGCTGCCGCGCGTCCAATTCCGCGAGCCCCTCGGCCTTGAGGCGGCCCACTTCGTGGAATGCATACAGACCGGGCAGGAGCCCCTGACCGGGGGTCGGCACGGGCGGGACGTGGTCGCGGTGCTGGAGGCCGGGCAGCAGGCGCTGCGCGAACACGGGCGCGTGAGCCTCGGGGAGGCGGTCGAGGTCTAATGACGACGCCAGAAGCAACCGCACTCATCCACCCGAATGTCGTGTGGGGCGGCGATCACACCGTGGGCCCCTTCGCCATCGTCGGCCAGCCGCTCGCGGGCGGGAAGGTCGCCGAGACGGTCATTGGCCCCGGCGCGCTCATCCGCTCGCACACCGTCATCTACTGCGGCAACCGCATCGGGCGGAACTTCCAGACGGGGCACGGCGCGCTGGTCAGGGAGGAGAACGAGATCGGCGACGACGTGAGCATCGGCTCGGGCACCATCGTCGAGCACCACGTCAGGATAGGCGACGGCGCGCGCCTCCACTCGAACGTCTTCGTCCCGGAGTTCTCCGTCCTGGAGGAGGGCTGCTGGATAGGCCCCAACGTGGTAATCACCAACGCGAAGTACCCGCGCTCGCCGGGCGTCAAGGAGCGATTGGTCGGCGCCCACATCGAGCGCGGCGCCAAGATAGGCGCGAACGCAACCCTGCTGCCGGGGGTCCGCATCGGCCGCAACGCCCTGGTCGGGGCGGGCGCCGTCGTGACGAAAGACGTAGCCCCCGAGTCCGTGGTCGCCGGCAGCCCGGCGCGGGAGATTAACCGACTGTCGAATCTACCCTACGGAGAAAGCTTGTGATGACCGTCCCCTTCGTTGACCTCAGGGCCCAGTACCTGGACATCAAAGCCGAAGTAGACGCCGCCATCCAGGGCGTCATAGACCGCAACGCCTTCATCGGCGGCGAGGAGGTGCGGGCCTTCCAGGAAGAGTTCGCCGCCTACTGCGCACAGCAGGCGGGCAGGGCGGCCGGGGGGGCGCGCCCCAGGGCGAAGCTCCACTGCGCCACCTGCGGCAACGGCACGGACGCCATCTACCTGACCCTGCGCGCGCTCGGCGTCGGCCCGGGCGACGAGGTCATCACCGTGGCGCACACCTTCATCGCCACGACCGAGGCGATCTCGATGACCGGGGCGCGCCCCGTCTTCGTGGATGTGCTGCCGGACACGATGCTGATGGACCCGGACGCGCTGGAGGCGGCCGTCACGCCCCGCACGCGCGCCGTCGTCCCCGTCCACCTCTACGGCCAGCCGTGCGACATGGACCGGATTATGGCCGTCGCCCGCCGCCACGGGCTGAAGGTCGTCGAGGACGCGGCGCAGGCGCACGGCGCGTTCTGGGGCGGCCGGAGGCCGGGCGCGCTCGCCGACGCGGCCACCTTCAGCTTCTACCCCGGCAAGAACCTCGGCGCCTACGGCGACGCCGGCGCTATCGTCAGTCATGACGAGGAGTTGATCCGCCGCATCAGGATGCTGGCTAACCACGGCCGCAAGGAGAAGTACACGCACGAGCTGGAGGGCGTTAACAGCCGGCTCGACGGGCTGCAGGCGGCGGTGCTCAGGGTGAAGCTGCGCCACCTCGACGGGTGGAACGCGGCCAGGCGTCGGCACGCGGCCTACTACCACGAGGCGTTGGGCGACAGCCGGGTCGAGCTGACGGCCGTGCACCCGGACGCCGTGCCGGTGTGGCACCTCTACGTCGTCCGCGTGCCCGACCGGGAGGGCTTCCAGTCCAGGTTGAAGGAGCAGGGGGTCGAGACGGGCGTCCATTACCCTGTCCCGCTGCACCGGCAGCCGGCGTACAGGCATCTGGAGATCCCCGAGGGATCCCTGCCCGTGACCGAGAAGGCGGCGGCCGAGGTGATAAGCCTACCAATGTATGCCGAGTTAACGGAAGAGCTGGCGGCTCACGTAGTGCGTTCGATTCGGTCTTGAGCCGGCGAGAGGGCCATCTGCCGATGAGTTACCGGTTCCAGAAGTTCACGACCATCTACCCTGCTTTTCTCCGACAGTTCTTAGCTGACAACCCGGCATACGAACGTCTGTCCTACCGTGAGCTGTACGACAAGCTCGTCAGTACGCGGTACGGTTGGGCCGACTTCTTCGCGAATCACTTACAGAACTTGGGCAACGAGGCGCAGGACCTGTTTGCCTCCGTCGAGCCGTTGCAAAAGGCCTGGGCCAAGGAGAACGGCGTCAGTTACGGCGAAAGCAGTTGGTTAAAAGATATCGTCCTTGCGCAAGTTAGAGCCTTCAAGCCGGACGTTCTGTTTCTGCAGGACCTTTATTTATTTGACCAAGGCTTCCGGCAGCAACTGCGGGAGACCTGCGGGGAAAAAGTCCTGATCCTCGGCTGGAGGGCCGCGCCCACGCCGGATTTCAGCGCCTTCAAGGACTTGGACGTCATCCTCACTTGCGTCCCGAATTTC
Organism: Pyrinomonadaceae bacterium; assembly: GCA_035295985.1. Classification (GTDB taxonomy): domain Bacteria; phylum Acidobacteriota; class Blastocatellia; order Pyrinomonadales; family Pyrinomonadaceae; genus JAIVGV01. The sequence goes on from DATHBT010000004.1 coordinate 64,462, forward strand.
GTGCAGAACTTACGGCGGAACGGCGCCAACGCCGCGCTTATGCCGATGGCCTTCGAAGACTCGACGCTGGGCGCGGTCGGCCCGGCGGCGGAGAGGGATTTAGATTTTACCTTCGCCGGGAGTTTAGGCGCCCACGACGGTCATCACGCCGAGCGCCACGCCCTCATCGAGAAACTCCTCCGCTCTACGCCGCTGCAGGTGTGGAGTGAGATCGGGGGTGGGCGGCCGCAACCGCGCGCGGACTCCTTCTTGGAAAGGGTCGGCCACAAGGCCAATGAAGTCCTGAGTCGCGCGGGAACACCGGAGCGGCTACGAGCGAGACTGCCCTTGGTCAGGCGCGGGGGCGCAAGGGCGGCCGATCCAGCATCCCAGTCAATAAATCAGCGCCACCCGGGCAGGTTTCACCAACCGGTATTCGGCTTTGAATACTTCAAGATTCTAGCGAGATCGAAGATCGCCTTCAACAGCCACATAGATTGCTCCGAGGATTTCGCGGGCAATATGCGCCTGTACGAGGCCACGGGGATGGGCGCCTGTTTAATCACCGACTGGAAAAAGAACCTCCCCGACATCTTCGATCCCGACGTTGAGGTAGTGACCTACCGGGGCGCTGAGGAGTGTGTAGAAAAAGTTCTCTACCTGCTCGACCACGAGGAAGAGCGCCGGGCAGTGGCCGCCGCCGGCCAACGGCGGACGCTACGCGACCACACCCTCGCCAAACGGGCGGCGCAACTGGACGAGATCATACGGAGTACACATGCGAGCCGCGCAACCGTTACGACGCTTCATCCCACCCACGTGTAAGCACTGGTACCGGTGGCTCACGCGCCCGGCTTACCGCTACAAGGATCGGGAATTAAAAAGGCTCAGATCGCTGCCGCGCTACCACCCCACCGCAACACGGCTTCTCGGGGAGCCCCTGGAGGTCCCGGATGCCGCCTCGTTCCTCTTCATGTACAGGGAGATTTTCGAGCAGCAGATTTACAGGTTCGAGGCGGGCAGCCAGACGCCGTTCATCATCGACGGGGGAGCCAACATAGGCTTAAGTATCATTTACTTCAAACAACTCTACCCGCAGAGCAGGGTCGTTGCCTTCGAGCCGGATTCCTCTGTGTTTCGGGCTCTGGAGGGTAACATCCGGAGGCGGGGCTACGGGGATGTTCAGCTCCACCGGGGCGCGCTGTGGTCCTCGGAAAAGGCTCTGAGCTTTATGGCGGAGGGGGCGGACGGCGGTCGTATAGCGCAAGCGGGCGACCCCGAGAATGTCGTCGTGCAGACGGTTCGCCTGCGCGATTACCTCAACCGGCCCGTCGACCTTCTAAAGCTAGACATCGAGGGCGCCGAGACGGAGGTCATTACGGACTGCGCCGACCTGCTGCGCAACGTGCAGAACCTTTTCGTCGAGTACCACTCCTTCGAGGAGAAGCCGCAGACCTTACGGGAGGTCATCGACTGCCTCGCGGACGCGGGTTTCCGCCTGCACATCCACTCGATCAACGCCTCCCCGCAGCCACTGTTGCGTCGCTACGTCAGCCTCGGGATGGACATGCAGCTTAACATTTTCGCCTTTCGCTTATGAGGTCATATCTAAACCTGGGCTGCGGGCAGCGGTTCCGACGCGGGTGGACGAACGTCGACTTCGTCATGGGCGACCCGTCCGTTATGGCTCACGACCTGCGCCAAGGGATACCGTTCGAGGACGGCCGCTTCGACGTGGTCTACCACTCCCATCTGCTGGAGCACTTCTCGAAGGCGCGCGCCCAGCTCTTTCTGAAGGAGTGCTGGCGCGTCCTGAAGCCGGGGGGGACACTGCGGGTCGCCGTCCCGGACCTGGAGCGCATGGCGAGGGACTACTTGCAGTCGCTGGAGAGGGCGGTGGAGGGCGACGAGTCGTGGTGTCATAACTACGATTGGATGATGCTGGAGTTGTACGACCAAGCCGTGCGCGAGCAGAGCGGGGGCGAGATGGCTGCCTTCCTGTTTCAGGAGAGCATACCAAATAAAGAGTTCGTGCTGAGCCGTACGGGCGTCGAAGCGCAGCGTATCATCGAAGGTGCGGAGCGGGCCCGGGCGGCCGAGGCGGCCGCGCCTCGGCCGCCTCGGGGCAGGTTGTTCCGGCGCCTTTTCCGACTTCTGCGTGACCCACTCTCCGGGCACGAAACGGTCATCAGGAAGTTGTTAGGTGACGAATACGAGTTGCTTCAGCTAGGTCGCTTTCGCCGCAGCGGGGAGATACACCTCTGGATGTATGACCGGCATTCGTTGGCCCGTGCGTTGTGCGGGTCGGGGTTCCGCAACCCGCGTCGCGTCGGCCCGGCCGAGAGCCGTGTGCCTAACTGGGCGGGTTACAATCTCGATACCGAGGCCGACGGCACGGTCTATAAGCCTGACTCGTTGTATATGGAAGCGCTCAAGTGAGGGGCGGGGACACAGAACGCTTGAATGTCGCATTCTTCAATGCCTCCGACCGCGCCAGCGGGGCGGAGGCGTTGATTCGCCAGACCGTGGAGGGGTTAATCGCGCGCGGCGTGGACGCGAGGCTTTACGCGCTGCGCTGCGAGACAGGCGCGCCCTACGTCCACCCGCTCCCCACGTTACGCGGCGAACAGCGTGTGGAGCGTAAATTCCGGAGCCTGACGGGGCGCAATGATTTCCTGTTCCCCTCGACGATGGCCCTGGGGCGGCGCGCCTGGATAAAGGATGCACACATCTGGCACTTCCACAACCTGCACGGCCACTACGTGTCAATCCCGCTGCTGGCCGCCCTGAGTCGCAAGCGCCCGATAGTCTTATCACCCGTCGACCAGTTCCTCTCAACGGGGTATTGCCCGTACACCCTCGGCTGCGAGCGGTATCGCGAAGCCTGCGGCAGTTGCCCGCAGTTGAGCCTGCGCTACCCGGGGATCGCCCGGGATGCCACTAGCGCCTTGCTCGGGATGAAGAGGGCCGCGGTGACCGGGTCCGGGTTCAACATCCTCGTCCATACCGACTACCTGGCCCGGCACTACGCCTCCACTTTCGTCGGGAGCCGGCCGATCACACACATCTATTACGGCGTCGACACTCAGGTCTTCCGGCCCATGGAGCGGGAGGCTTGCGCCGCCGCCCTCGGTGTCCGGCCAATGCGTCGCTTTGTCGTCGGACTGTTCCACAGCCTCGTGGACGAGAAGCGTAAAGGGCTGCTTCCGCTTTTAGACCTGCTGCGGTCGCGCGCCGATGAAGTGCCGGGCGGGATCGAGGTCTTGATGGTCGGGCACATGAGCGAACGCGCCCGAACGTACGCGACGCCGAACATGCCCGTGACCACACTCCCGTTCCTGAGGGAGGACCCGGAGTTGGCGGGCGCTTTAAATCTATGCGATGTGCTGTTATACCCTACCCAAGCTGACAACCTGTCGCTGACCTGCCTGGAGGCGCTGGCGTGCGGGGTGCCTGTCATCAGTTCCGATAGGGGCGGACAGCCCGAGGCTGTCAGGGACGGGGTTAACGGATTCCTTTGTGAGCCGGGCGACAATGACCGGATTATCGAACTCATAGGGCAGCTCGCCCGCGACGGCGAGTTGGTGCGACGGCTCTCCGCCGAGGCCCGCCGGACGGCGGTCGAGCAGTTTGACATAAACACCTATATCGATAATCTTATACCTTACTACCACCGTGTCCTTCGGCACGATATTCATGCATGAGCGTCAATCTTCACCCCGGCTCAGAACCTATCGGCGGGCGCATTGCCGTACTAGGCGGGCTGGGTTTCATGGGTAGCCATATCTGCCGCGAACTGTCGGCGCGCGGCTGCGCCGTGCGGATTTTCGACAGGTTGTACGCCTCACACGAATTGATCCGTGATTTCGAGCGTGACGTGGAGGTCGTCTCGGGCGACATCTCGCGCAAGCGCGACGTGCTGAGCGCTATCGCCGACGCCGACGTGCTCATCCACCTGGTCCACACGACGGTGCCGGGGTCATCCATGGACGACCCGGAATACGACATTACGAGCAACGTTATCGCGTCGGTAAGGTGGCTTAGGCATCTCGGGGAGACGAAAATCCGTAGTATCCTTTACTTCTCCTCCGGCGGGACGGTGTACGGCATCCCGCAGACGAACCCCATCAGCGAGAGTCACCAGACAAACCCGATCAGCTCTTACGGGATAACGAAGCTCGCCATCGAGAAGTATGTCGCGATGTATGCTTCGATGTTCGGCATAGAGTATCGCCTGATACGACCTTCGAACGTTTACGGCGCGGGGCAGAGACTGCATATCGGGCAAGGGGTGATTGGCGTAACGGCTGAACGCGCCTTACGCGGGAAGCCGCTGGAGTTGTGGGGGACAGGAGAAAGCCTGCGCGACTACCTCCATGTCGAAGACATGACGGCAGCAGCGGTGGCGCTGTTGGGCTACCGTGGCCCGCATCGGATCTTCAACGTCTCCAGCGGCAGGGGCTGCTCGATACTCGACATTATAGCGATCCTTCATGATCAGTTGGGCTCCCTGCCTGAAATTATACGCAAGCCGGCCCGCAGTTTTGATGTCCCGGTCAACGTGTTGGACTCGTCCAGACTTCATGCTGAGACGGGGTGGCGTCCGAAAGTCGGGCTGGAGGAAGGGATAATCCGTACCATCGCATGGCTGAAAACTTTACGGGGCGGGAAAGACAGCGGCTGAACAGCCCGTCGGCCGAGCTCGAGCCTGTTAGGGGGTGGGGACGGTGGTAATCGGCCTGAGTTTGCCCTCCGCGCTGCCAGTTCATCTCTGCTAGCCGCAGCGGGTGAACTAACTATGTAACATCCGGCAGGGTCTCCCTGTCGGCATTAGGAGTAGTAGGACGCTGTCGAAAAAGCTATTACGGAGGGGCTATGGCTGGCCCTGCCCAAGCAGCGAGGGGGGAAGATAGCATTGAAGAAAGCGCTCGTCACCGGCATCACCGGACAGGACGGTTCTTACCTGGCGGAACTCCTGCTCGACAAGGGCTATGAAGTTCACGGTATTATCCGCCGTGCGTCGACCTTTAATACGTCACGTATAGATCACCTCTATGCAGACCCCCACATCAATGACATCCGCCTGTTCCTGCACTACGGCGATATTGCCGATTCCACGAATTTGATTAAACTTCTCTATCGCATCCAGCCTGACGAGATCTACCACCTGGCTGCACAGAGCCACGTGCGCGTGAGCTTCGACATCCCTGAGTACACGGGGGACGTGACCGGGCTGAGCACCGTACGCATCCTCGAGGCCGTGCGTGAGACCGGTTTAAGCGCGAGGTTCTACCAGGCGAGCAGCTCCGAGATGTTCGGCAAGGTGCAGGAGGTGCCGCAGAAGGAGTCGACGCCGTTCTACCCGCGCAGTCCCTATGGCGCGGCCAAAGTCTACGCCTACTGGGCGACCGTTAACTACCGCGAGTCCTACGGCTTGTTCGCCTGCAACGGCATCCTCTTCAACCACGAGAGCCCGCGGCGCGGTGAGACGTTCGTGACCCGTAAGATCACGCGCGCCGTGGCCCATATCAAAAGAGGGCTGGAGGATAAGCTGTACCTTGGTAATCTTGACGCCAAGCGCGATTGGGGCTACGCCAAAGAGTACGTTGAGGCGATGTGGCTTATGCTCCAGCGCGAGGAGCCGGACGATTACGTGATCGCGACGGGAGAGACTCACACGGTGCGGGAATTTCTGGAGGAGGCATTCTCCTACGCCGGCCTTGACTGGCGGGAGCACGTCGAAATAGACCCAAAGTACTACCGCCCTTCCGAGGTTGATCTGCTCGTCGGAGATGCCAGTAAGGCGAGGAGGGATCTCGGCTGGGAGCCGAAGACGACATTTAAAGAGTTAGTTCGCCTCATGGTGGATGCCGACATGGTGGCGCTAGAGGATCAGTTTAACAGGGGGAGACAGAGTGGTGCGGTGGTCGGATAAGCGGGTTGTGGTGACCGGCGGAACCGGTTTCCTGGGCTCCTTCGTGGTCGAGGCGTTGCTCGCGCGCGGTTGCCGGGATATTTTCGTGCCGCCCAGCGCCGATTACGATCTGCGTGTCGACGACGACATCGTGCGTCTATACGACGCGGCGCGCCCGCACATCGTCATTCATCTGGCAGCGGTGGTGGGCGGTATCGGTGCTAATCAAGTGAACCCGGGGCGCTTCTTCTACGATAACGCGATCATGGGCATTCAGTTGATGGAGTACGCTCGGCGTCTTGGCATAGAGAAATTCGTGGCGATCGGAACTGTATGCGCCTATCCGAAGTTCGCGCCGGTTCCTTTCCGGGAGGAGGATCTTTGGAACGGGTACCCCGAAGAGACCAATGCCCCCTATGGGTTGGCGAAGAAGATGATGTTGGTGCAGGCGCAGTCCTACCGGGCGCAGTATGGCTTCAATTCCATCTACCTGATACCGGTCAACCTCTACGGGCCGCGCGACAATTTTGACCTGGAGACTTCTCATGTTATTCCCGCGCTCATACGCAAGTGCTTTGAGGCCAAAGAGCGCGGGCTGCCTGAGATTGTCTTGTGGGGTGATGGCTCGCCCACGCGAGAATTCCTTTACGTCGAGGACGCCGCGGAAGGAATTCTGCTAGCCGCCGAACGGTACGATGGCGATCAACCAGTCAACTTGGGCACGGGCGAGGAGATCCCGATCCGCGATCTGGCGCGCCTGATCGCCGATGAGGTCGGCTTCGACGGCCTCATCGTCTGGGACCGGGGCAAGCCGAACGGCCAGCCCCGGCGCGGGCTGGATGTAAGCCGGGCGAAAAAGTTCTTCGGGTTTCAGGCTTCGCACTCCCTACGGATGGGCTTAAATAAAACTGTGGCTTGGTTTGCGGCGAACCGAAGTAACTTTCGGAGGGTGTCATTCGGAATCGGTGAAAAAAACTCTGTCTAAGCAAACCTCTGGGAGTGAAGGCGTTGCCGGCTCAAGGTTTAGGATCTGCCACGAATCCCGGACAGTCCATAACGGTTGAGCCGCGAGCGCCGGGGCTAAAACCAAAGGGACAGTTGGCCGGGATTTTACTCCCGGCATAACCAGCGGACTCTTAGTGTATGGGGAGGTAAGGTTGGTCGCAAAATTAAGTATCGGACAATCAGTGACGAGCATTCATGTTAGCCATGCGATTTATGCCGGTTGTCACAACCGGACTTCTGTATAAGTACCCCTCCCCATTGGCCTGACGCAAGTGATGGATGTTTCCCGCATGTCGCACATACCTGCCCCGCCGCCGGGAAGAGGTGGTTGGCCATGGACCCTGCCGGCGGCACGGTCAGTGGAGACTCCCCCCAAAGGAGTGCTCTGGCCGCGCATCAGCGTCATCACACCCTCCTACAATCAGGGGCCGTTCCTCGAGCAGACCATTCGTTCTGTGCTACTGCAAGGATATCCCAATCTTGAGTACATCGTTATCGACGGTGGAAGCTCGGATGAGAGCGTAGAAATCATAAGAAAATATGAGAGGTTTCTAGCCCACTGGGTGAGCGAGCCTGACCGCGGGCAGAGCCACGCCATCAATAAAGGCTTTCAGCTGGCAACGGGACAAATAATGTGTTGGCTCAACAGCGACGACTACTACCTGCCAGGGACCTTAGAAACTGTCGGGACGATCCTCGGTGACGGGACGGGCATTTTCGCTCTAGTGGGCCATTGCGTACAGGTTTATGCGGATGGCAGGCCTCCAACCAGAAGCGAGGGGAGGTTCGAGGGTCTGTCGCGGCTGCTACAGTTCTGGAAAGGCTACCACATGCACCAGCCCTCAATTTTCTGGCGCCGGGAGGTGTTTGAGAAGGTCGGTTTTCTTAACGAACAGCAGCATTATATTATGGATTTTGACTATTGGGTGCGGATCGCGCGTCATTACAAATTCGAAAATATTGACCACGAATTGTCTTGCGCAACTTACCATAAGGACGCCAAGACGGGAGACGCGTTCGTAAAGTATTACCAGGAGTTAAGGAGATATGCTCCAAAATATTGGCCTTCTCCTTTCAGCTTTGAATATTGGCGCTTAAAAGTTTCCATGCTCAAGCATCTGTATTATCTGCCTGTAGAGCGCAGGCTTAAAAGTTCGGCGCGTTATCGTATAAGCAGTGTGCGAAGAGTTTTGCGGGAAGGTAGGTTGCGCTAGTGGTCTGCCTAAAGCCGTTTTATGGCGTACACTGTGAGGGGTTGAGCAACCGTATTATACAGCGCGCCATGCAGCCTCTTGAATCATGAAGCTGGTGCGGCGTGTCGCATTTGAAGACTCCAGTCGGCGCTTTACTCGGAGCGCACATCTACTAGAGTGTTATTTTACATGCCGCGATCCTGGAAAGCTATCTGAGCATCTTTCTTAAGCCGCCCGCGGCCGAAGTGTTATATGTCCAGCCTAGTCAGCATCATCATGCCGGCCTATAACGCCGAGAAGTACATTGCCGCATCCATCCAGTCGGTGCTTAATCAAACCTACGAGAACTGGGAACTGGTCGTGGTCGATGACGGCTCAACGGACAGGACGGCGGAGGTCGTGCGCCCCTTTTTATCTGCGGATGGCAGGATCAAGTATTTCTTTCAGCAAAATGGAGGGCAAGGCCAAGCCCGAAACGCGGGTTTGGCCGGGGCTGACGGGGAGCTGATTGCGTTTCTGGACTCAGACGATCTTTGGTCAAGCGAAAAGCTTGCGCTTCAAGTGGAGAGAATACAGGAAGCAAGAGCTGACCTAGTATACAGTGACGCCTTCATCTTCTCGGATGGCGAGAAGTCGCCTGAGGTCACAACATTTTCGGCAATCACCCCGCAATTCATTTATGGGAGGTACGTCGGGGATGACGCGTTCAAACTTTTGTTTGCCTATAACAGGATCCCAACGCTAACGGTGCTCGCGCGAAGGGATGTTTTAAATCAGGTAGGACTTTTTGACGGGGATCGAAAGTATCAAAATTGTGAGGACTATGATCTGTGGCTTAAGCTGGCTAAAGCCGGGGCGGTGTTTTGGGGGATGAAGGAAAAGTTGGCGTATTACAGGCATCATGCCTCGTCAATGATGAACAACGATAGCCGGTTGCTCAAACCAATGCTCGCCGTCTTGAAAAAACATAGTCATGGTAGCGTAATTGATGACGGGGATGTAAGGCTGACAGTAAGAAACGTATATCGGCAACTAATATCTGCCTTAGTTGAGGAAAATAAGATCGGCGAAGCTAAAGATTACATAAAAGAGTTTTCCGCCTGGGATAAGAGAGGGCTTACGACTTGGTTGCAGAAGGGATTAATAACAGTAGCACCTAATAAATTCAACCTTATCAGCAAAGAAATTTTGTACAGGGCTGAGTGGCACGTGACAAAAATGCTGAAAGGCGGGCGTTTGCTTAATTCTTAGAAGGGGCCTCATGAATACCCCGGATGGGGCGGCCGCTTCGATTTCCCTGAGAAATACGCAGCCTCAAAACCCCACCGGGTATTTATGAGACCGCTTCCAGTCATTTTTTATCAGTACAGTCTTCTTCCATGCAATCTTCTATGCAATCGAAATTATCTTCCTCACCGCCGCTTATTAGCGTGATTGTCCCGACCTACAACTACGGCAAGTTAATCGGCCAGAGCTTGGATAGCGTACGGTCGCAGACGTATCAACACTGGGAGTGTCTGGTAGTTGATGACGGGTCGACAGATCACACCAGCGAAGTGGTGAAGGGCTATGTGAAGGCGGACTCGCGTATAAGGTATCTGAAACAGGACAACCGCCGGCAGGCGGCGGCCAGAAATAACGGTATCCAGAACAGTAGGGGTGAATATTTTCAATTTCTCGATGCTGATGACCTGATCGAACCGAAAAAGTTCGAGCGGCAAGTAAATTATATGGAGGCCCATCCCGATGTTGACATCGTTTATGGCGACGTTAGGTTTTTCGAGGGCGAGAACGTAAATAAGCTGCACTACCTGTTAGGCGGAGAGGATAAGCCGTGGATGCCGGGGATATCGGGGAAAGGGAAGGACGTTTTAACCGCTTTAATTCGGAAGGACACGATCCCCATCAACACCGCTTTGGTTAGAAGGAGTGTTGTAGATAAGGTCGGGCTTTTCGATGAGCGGTTGTCCCCGGTAGAAGATTGGGACTACTGGATACGCTGTGCGGCCGAGGGGATGCGATTCCAGTACAAAGACTCCGAGGAGACGCGTGCGCTCGTCAGGTATCATTCTTCGAGCTCAAGCAAAAACAGGCGGCAGGCACTCAGAGGGATATTGGTTATGCGAAAAAAGATAAAGAGGATGGTGGGCGACCGGGAGGTCTTACATCTCAACAGAGAGATGGCCGGCGAAGAGCAGGGATTGTTGGGTGTCGAGGAGGTGTTGGGCGGGGAGCTGGTTAAGGGCGTACACCGGCTTTATAAAGCGGCAATCCTTGATAAGAATATGAAGCATAAAATAAAGTGGCTCGCCTGCGCTCTCGTAGCACCGTTCACGAGCAGGCGACAGTTTCAACAGGTTTACTCGGCTTCTCTTAGCCAACCTGTTAGTGGTGCGCTGTCACTGCTAACACGTAGGGGACGCTAAAGGCGAGGGTAAAGTCCGCAAGAGTGACGGATCGAAGGTATCGCCTAATCTATCCAGTAAATGTAAAGGGCCTGCCCCGAATGTTGATTGAGGAATAGTGCGCTTAACTCTTTAAGCGTCTTGGGAGGTTGCGTTGCTTGTCTTAGGTATTAGCGATAGTCATAACTCTACCGCGGCTCTATACGAGGACGGCCGGCTCGTAGCCGCTGTGGCGGAAGAGCGGCTGCGGAGGGTGAAGAACTGGATGGGGTTCCCCAGGCAGGCGGTCGAGGAGTGCCTGCGGATCGGTCGCCGGGATTTGGGCGACGTTGATTATGTTGCCCTGACGGGCCTTTCGAGGCCGTTCCCCTATCACAGTCGGGAGGCCATCATCGCCGCCTTCCGGAATACCGACGGCATGACGGGCGGCGGGCTCCCGATGCACAGGGTCCGGTACGCCCTCGTGCAGGCGCTCTACAAAGGCCGCCTCCGCGACCTTTATCGTTCCACGCCGTTATGGAAGTCCCGCGATCAGGAGCGCTGGCGCAAGCGCATCGCCGACGTCACGGAACTCGGAGTGCCCGAAGAAAAGGTCGCCATCGTCGAACATCATTTCGCGCACGCCTCGGCCGCCTACTACGGGTGGGCCAAGTTCGACGAGGACGTCCTCGTGCTCACCAACGACGGCGGCGGCGACGGCCTCTGCGCAACTGTTAACATCGGGCGGGGCGGGCGGCTCGAGCGGATCGCCGACGTGCACTGGTGGGAGTCGGTCGGGATGCTCTACGCCATGACCACCTGCGTGCTGGGGATGGTCCCGCTCGAACACGAGTACAAGGTGATGGGGATGGCCCCCTACGCTGAGACGAAGGGGGCCCAGAAGGTTTTCGACGACCTGAAGCAGTTGTTCGAGTTCGACGGGCCGGACGGCACGGTCTGGAAGCGGCGCAGCCCCTTCCCCGAGAGCTTCGCCACCTACAACTTTCTGCGCGACCTGTTCGAGTTGCGCCGCTTCGACTGGATCTGCGGCGGCCTCCAGCAGTTCATCGAGGACTTCATCACCCGGTGGGTGAGGAACTGCATCCGCGCGACCGGCATCAGGAAGGTCGCGCTCTCCGGCGGCCTGTTCATGAACATCAAGTTGAACAAGGCCATCATGGAGCTGCCGGAGGTGGAAGACCTCTTCGTCTTCCCCTCCTGCGGCGACGAGACCAACTCGATAGGCTCGGCCTACAACGTTTACGCCCAGCACGCCGGCTGCGAAACCATGCAGCCCCTGCGCGACTTCTACACGGGCGCCGAGTACGACGACGAGCAGGTCGGGCGCGCGATCAGCGGGTACTCCTTCCGGCACGAGACGACGGCGCAGCACGTCGGCGGGGAGATCGAGCAGGCCGTCGCCGACCTGCTCGCGCGGGGCGAGGTCGTGGCGAGGTTCAGCGGCCGCGAGGAGTTCGGCGCGCGCGCGATGGGGAACCGCTCGATCCTGGCCGACCCCTCGCGCCCCGACGTCGTGAAGGTCATCAACGACGCGATCAAGTCGAGGGATTTCTGGATGCCGTTCGCGCCCTCGATGCTCGACCGCCGCGCATCGGACTACTTCGTCAACCCGAAGGAGTTGCCGGCCCCCTACATGATCATGGGGTTCGACTCGACCGACCGCGTCAACGAGTTCCGCGCCGCCTGCCACCCCTACGACCTGACGGTGCGCCCGCAGGTCGTGTACCGGGACTGGAACCCCCGGTACTACTCCCTGCTGGAAAACTTCGAGGCGGCCACCGGGCGCGGCATCCTGCTGAACACCTCCTTCAACCTGCACGGCTACCCCATCGTGAGCTACCCGGAAGACGCACTGCGGGTGCTGGACGAATCCGGCCTGAACTGGCTAGCCATCGGCAACCACTTGCTCCACAAGGAAGCGGGCGGATGAAAGTTAGCGTAGTAATCCCCACCCACAACCGCTCCGACGCCCTACGCCTGACGCTCCTGAACCTGGCGGGGCAGGAGTTTGACCAGCCGTGGGAGTTGATAGTCGTCAACAACCGCTCCACGGACGACACGGACGCCGTCGTCGCCTCCGTGCCTTTCCCGGTCGAGTTGACGCTGCTCCACGAGGAAAAGCCTGGGGCCGCCGCGGCGCGCAACGCCGGGCTGGCAAGGGCGAGGGGCGAGTACCTGGTCTTCATGGACAACGACATCCTCGTAGGGCCTGACTTTTTGCGCAGGCACGTCGAGGCGCTGGAACGGAATCCGGGGTGCTGGGTCGTCGGCGGGATCGCGGGGCTGCCGGAGCACGAGGCCGCGCCGTTCGGCCAGTTCCGCAAGGCCTTGGCTTCCGAGTGGCAGCAGCACGAGGTGACGGAGGCCACGGGACTCACGGGGGCGAATTTCTCGGCCCCCCGTCCGAGTCTAATTAGCCTCGGGGGGTTCGACGAAGATTTCGCTATAGCCAGTCAGGAGGACCTGGAACTGGCGGTGCGCGCGTGGAACGCGGGGATCAAAATCCTACTGCACCCGACGATAATCGGGGTTCACAACGACTGGGCGGGAAGCTCGATTGATGATTACTGCCACAGAGTGCGCTCATACGCCCGCACCGAGCCGCTCTTCTGGCGGAAATACGGGGACGACTACTGCCATCGGGATTTGCTCAGGGAGAACCTGCCCCCGGCGTGGGGGAGCGACAGCCCCCACACCATTTTCAAGAAGATGATAAAGGGGTGCGCAGGAGCGGGGCCGGCTCAGGCGGTACTCCTGAAGGCCTGCCACCTTCTGGAGTCCACGGTGCCGTTCCGCCCGGTGCTGTGGCGGCTGTACCGGCTCGCCCTGGTCGGGGCAACATACCGGGGGATTCAGGAAGGGCTTGCGATGTACGCGAGCGATTATTCCCCCGGCGCGGCCGGAAAGGGGGGCGGGCCGCTGCCGAACCGTTCCTGAGCGGGGGACGGCCCGCCGCCTTCGTCGGGAAGGATATCGGTGCCGGGCGAGGTGGGGCAGGTTTCCATCACTACCGAGCCTCGCCGAACGACCGCCGCCAAAGGTTGCGGGCGGCGTCCTCCCCCCGGGGCACTCGTTTGGGCGGCTCGGCCGACCGGCGATAGTCGATGAAAGTCCTCCTCGTCCCCTCTTCTTTCCCCACCGAACGAGCGCCCTGGCCCGGCAGCTACGTGCACGAGTACGCGCGCTGCCTGACGCTACAGCACGACGTGACGGTGGTTTACCCGCAGCAACTGGGAAGCCTGGGGGTTGGGGGCGAGCCGTTCTTCACGGAGGAGTTGCTGGGGCCGCGCCTCCGGCTGATCACTTACACCTATTCCCACCTGCCGAAGAGTTGGGTGCTGAGCTACCTGGGCGGTTTCAGGAAGGTTTGGCGGCGCTTCAGCCGCGAGTGGAGGCCCGACGTCGTTTACGCACACGTCGTCATGCCCGCCGGTCTGGCCGCGCTGCTGCTGGGACGCTTCCTCCGCGTGCCCGTGGTGCTCACGGAACATTGGGGCCCGGCCCGCGACTGGCTAAAGGACACCTCGATCCCGCCGAGGCTCCAGTACGAGACGGTCGCGCGCGTTTACCGTAAAGTTGACTACCTGTCCGCGGTGAGCGGCAGCCTGGCGGACGAAATCCGAGAAGTCTTCGGGGCCGCAGCGCACGGCAAGTTGTACAACCCGATTGATTGCTCCCTGTTCCGCCCCGGCGCGACTGAACAATCGCCGCTTAAGGTGTTATGCGTCACGCGCGGTCGCCACGACCCGCGGAAGGGCGTGCCGAATCTCCTGGCGGCTTGGAATATCGTGTCGCAGCGCACCGGCGGCTCAGTCCGTCTGGACATCGTCGGGCCGGGCACGGAAGAGCTGAGGCCGCAGGTCGAGGCCGCCGGCGTCGCCGAGACGTGCCGCCTGCTCCCCTGGACGCCCGCCCCGGAACTCGCGGCGCTCGTGAGAAGCTCCGCGCTCGTCGTGATCCCCAGCCGCTACGAGACGTTCGCGCGCAGCGGCGTCGAGGCGATGGCGTCGGGCGTGCCCGTGGTCGCCACGCGGTGCGGCGGCCCGAGCGAGTACGTCGAGGAGGGGACGGGGCTGCTGGTTCCGACGGACGACCCGCGCGCCCTGGCCGAGGGCATCCTCGCTGGGCTACTGAGAGAAAACTTTCTGCCGCCGGAAGAGTTGGCGCGCCGCGCGCGCGGGCGGTTCAGTTACGAGGCGGTCTGCCAAAGCTTCACCGAAGTGGCGCGGTCACTCACCAGCGCCTGAGAGCCGGGCCGTTCGGGCGCGCGGCGGTGGTCTCATCCTATGGCTAACGTAAAACGCTGGGCGGCTAAACTGCTGCTGGTCTGCCTCAGCATCATCTTCGCACTGCTGGCGGCCGAAATAGGTCTGCGCCTCGTCGGGTACTCCTACCCTTACTTTTACGCCTTCGAGGAGCAGACCGGCTGGATGCACCGCGCGGGCGTCTCCGGCTGGTTCAGGAAAGAGGGTGAGGCGTACATCACCATCAACAGCGCCGGGATGCGCGACCTCGAGCGCGCCAGGGCGAAGCCCCCGCACGTTTACCGCGTCGCCGTCCTCGGCGACTCGTTCGCCGAGGCGCTACAGGTGCCCCTCGAACAGACATTCTGGCACCTGCTCGAAGATCGGCTAGCCTCCTGCCGGGAGCTGGGAGGCGGGCGCGTCGAGGTTCTCAACTTCGGCGTCAGTAGCTACGGCACCGCCCAGGAGTTAATGGCCCTGCGCGGCCGGGTCTGGGACTACGACCCGGACATGATCGTGCTGACGTTCACGCCCGGCAACGACGTGCGCAACAACTCGCGCGCGCTGGAGCAGGACGAGCTGCGCCCTTACTTCGTAATTCGGGGCGATCAACTCGTCGCCGACACCTCCTTCCGCCAGTCGCCCGTGTTCAGGCGCAAGCTCGGCCGCCTCAACTCCACGCTCTACGACGCGATCAACTACTCGCGCGTCCTGCAGGCCGTCAACGCGGCGCGGGACGGCTACCTTACGCGCCGCAAGTACGAGCAAATGGCCGGCGGCGCGCAGGCTGCGGGAGGCGAAGGAGGCGCCGGCGCTGTCGGCGGCGGTGTCGGGGGGGGCGGCGTCGGTGTTGGCGACGCCGAGCCGGGGCTTGACGAGCTGGCCTTCCGTCCGCCGCCGGACGAAAGGTGGGCCGAAGCCTGGCGCGTCACCGAGGGCATCATCACGCAGATGGGCCGGGAGGTGCGGGAGCGCGGCGTGGGCTTCCTCGTCGCCGTGGTGAGCGACGGCCCGCAGGTCAGCCCCGACGCTTCGGCGCGGCAGGCGCTGGCGCGCAGGCTCGGCGTGCCCGACCTCTTCTACCCCGGCCGGCGGCTCGAACAGTTGGGGGCGCGAGAGGGCTTTCCGGTCCTAGACCTAGGGCCGCCCTTCCAGGCATACGCCGAGCAGCAGCGCAGGCCGCTGCACGGGTTCGACCCTCAGCGGAGCGCCGGCCACTGGAACGCGGAGGGCCACCGTCTCGCCAGCGAGTTGATCGCGGCGAGCGTGTGCGAAGCGCAGCGGCGGGGAGGCGCCGGCAGGGAAGTTGCCGCCGCGCCGCGCCGCGCCGGCCGACGCCGTCTCTGATCAGGCGGGGCCGCGCGCTGACGCCTTACCGCGGCGCGGAGTCTGTTTGACCATCTTTCTTCCGGCGGCATATTATCCCCCGTACGTCGTTCCTTCCGGGCCTGCCCGCAAACGCGCGACGCCCGCCGTCAGAATCATTGCTCGGCATCTCAGCGCACGAAAAAAATGATGGCGCTGGGCCGGCCGCGGGGCGGTTCGCCGTTAAGGGACGAAGATAAGAAATGCGACCCACTCTCATTCTGGGAATCTCCGCCTACTACCACGACTCGGCGGCGTGCCTCGTGCGCGACGGCCGCGTCGTGGCCGCGGCGCAGGAGGAGCGCTTCACCCGCAAGAAGCACGACCACCGCTTCCCGGCCGCGGCCGTCGAGTACTGCCTGCGCGAGGGCGGCGTCACGGGCGCGCAGCTCGACCACGTCGCCTTCTACGACAAGCCGCTGCTGAAATTCGAGCGCCTGCTCGAAACCTACATCGACTACGCCCCGCGCGGCATCCGCTCGTTCCTGATGGCGATGCCGCTGTGGCTGCGCGAGAAGCTGTGGATACGCGAGCAGATCGGGAAGGAGATGGGTTTCGAGGGGAAGGTGCTCTTCACCGAGCACCACGAGTCGCACGCCGCCTCGGCCTTCTTCCCGTCGCCGTTTGAGTCCGCCGCCGTGCTCACGATGGACGGCGTCGGCGAGTGGGCCACCTCCTCCTACGGCTACGGGCGCGGCAACGAGCTGCACCTCCTCAAGGAGCTTCACTTCCCGCACAGCCTGGGCCTCCTCTACTCTGCCTTCACCTACTACACGGGCTTCCGGGTCAACTCCGGCGAGTATAAGGTGATGGGCCTCGCCCCCTACGGCGAGCCGCGCTACGTCCGGCAGATCCTCGACGAGTTAATTGATCTGCGCGAGGACGGCTCTCTGCGGCTCAACATGAAGTACTTCAACTTCGCGGCCGGGCTGACGATGACCAACGGCGAATTCGACCGCCTCTTCGGCGGCCCGCCGCGCAAGCCTGAGAGCGAGCTGACGCAGCGCGAGATGGATTTGGCGCGCTCCGTGCAGGACGTGACCGAGGAGGCGATGCTTCGGATGGCCCGCCACGTCCACCGCGAGACGGGGGAGAAGAACCTCTGCCTCGCCGGCGGCGTGGCGCTCAACTGCGTCGGCAACGGCCGCATCCTGCGCGAGGGGCCGTTCGAGAACGTCTGGATTCAGCCGGCGGCGGGCGACGCGGGCGGCAGCTTAGGCGCGGCGCTCTCGGTCTGGCATCAATACCTCGGCAACCCGCGCGACGTTGCCGTAGTCTGCGGCGGCCACTCGGACGGGATGCGGGGCGCGTACCTCGGCCCGGAGTTCTCGGCCGACGAGATCGAGGAGTTCCTCATCACTTCGGGCGCGAACTACCGGCGCGTCGGGCGCGGGGAGTTAGCGGAGACGGTGGCCCGACTGCTCGCCGACGAGAAGGTGGTCGGCTGGTTCCAGGGGCGGATGGAGTTCGGCCCGCGCGCCCTCGGCGGGCGCAGCATCCTCGGCGACCCGCGCAGCCCCCGGATGCAGTCGCAGATGAACCTGAAGATCAAGTACCGCGAATCCTTCCGGCCGTTCGCGCCGTCCGTCTTGCGCGACCGCGTCGCGGACTACTTCGAGATGGACTGCGACTCGCCCTACATGCTCCTCGTCGCGCCCGTGCGCGAGCACCTGCGGCGGGAGATGACCGGCGACGAGGAGAAGCTTTTCGGCATCGACAAACTGAACGTCCCGCGCTCCGCCATCCCGGCCGTGACGCACGTCGATTACTCGGCGCGCGTCCAGACCGTGCGCATGGAGGACAGCCCGGCCTACTACGATCTGCTCTCGGCCTTCGAGCGGCTGACCGGCTGCGCCGTCCTCGTCAACACGTCTTTCAACGTGCGCGGCGAGCCTATCGTCTGCACGCCCGCGGACGCCTACGCCTGCTTCATGCGGACGGAGATGGACTGCCTCGTCGTGGGCGACTACCTGCTGCTCAAGGGCGAGCAGGGCGAGAACGCATTCGCGGAAGACCTGTCGTGGCAGGAGGAGTTCCAGCTTGATTGAGCCGAAAGGGAGCGTCGGGCGCGCGCAGGCCGCGCCGGTGACGGACGCGCAGGCGCGAAAGACCGCGGCCGTGGTCGCCGCCGTTCTGCTCGCCATCGCCGCTTGGAACCTCTACCGCGGGCGGCCGACCGTCGTCGCCGTGCTGGGCGGCGCTGCGCTTTTGCTGTTGCTCGCCGGGTTCTTCGTGCCCGCCGCGGCGCGGCGCTTCCACGTCTTCTGGATGAAGTTCGCGGTCGTGCTCGGCCACATCAACAGCCGCGTGCTGCTGGGGCTGATGTACTACGGCGTGTTCACGATCTACGGGGTGGTCTCGCGCCTCGTCGGGCGCGACCCCTTGCGGCGGCGCGGGGCCGGCGCTGAGAGCTACTGGGTCGAGCGGAAGACGACCCGCCAGGCGAGGGAGCAGTTCGAGCGGCTGTTCTGAGGGTTTTTCGAGGCCGGGTTTCAAGGAGCATTCGGCGAAATGGGCAAGATGTCGTTGGCCGGTGAGATGTGGCAGTTCCTGAGGCAGAACAAGAAGCTGTGGCTGCTGCCCATCGTCGTCGTCCTGCTCTTGATGGGGGCGCTGCTGGTCTTCGCACAGAGTTCGGCCCTCGCACCATTCATCTACACAATCTTTTAAGCGGGGCCGCCTGCGCCGCCCGGCGTGCGGTGCCGCACCGATCTTCCCACCCGCCAGCCTGATAACCTGATGCGGGGAGGCGGCGGACTGCCGAGCGCAGCGCCGCGGGCCGGTTCCCGCAAGGGGGCCGGCGTCCGAGGCCCGGTCGTCGTGACCTGCGGGCGCGAGGCGCGGGCGTTACGGACGGGGCTGTCTTAATTTTGAGGAGTTTGATACCGCCTTACCGGCAGTTCTCCGCCCGGGCGGCACGATGATGGTCAAGAAATTATTCCGCGCGATCAGGAGTACACAGCCTTTCAACTACGCCACGACCAGCGTGGTGAAAGCGGTGTCGGCGCTGGGCGGCGGGGCGCCGGATGCCGTCGTCAGGCACCTGCCGCGCATCGGGCGCGTGTGTACTCGTCTGCCTAACAGCCGAGTCCTGTGCATGTACTCCCGCGGCGACGACCTAGTCACCAACCAAATCTTCTGGCGCGGGTGGGGCGGTTACGAACCGGAAACGGCCCCCGTATTTTTTGAGCTGGCGCGCGAGGCGAGGGCGGTTATGGACGTGGGCGCCCACGTGGGCTACTTCTCCTTAATCGCGGCGCTGGCTAACCCCGAGGCGCGCGTGCTGGCCTTCGAGCCGCTGCCGAAGGCCGCCGAGCGGTTCAGGCTTAACGTCTCCCTCACGGGGGTGCGGAACGTTAAGCTCTTCGAGTGCGCGGTCGGCGACGCGAAGGGCGCCGCCCCGCTGTTCCACCTCCCCGACGCCGCCGAAGGGATACCGAGTTCGTCCGGGCTGTCGAGCGGCTTCTACACGCACCCCTTTTGGGTGGAGAGCGGGGTCGTGGCCGGGGGGGACGTGAGCATCGTGACGCTCGACGAGGTGGCCGAGGCGGAAAAGCTTGACCGCGTTGACCTGCTCAAGATCGACACCGAATCGACCGAGCCGGGCGTGCTGGCCGGGGCCGAGAGGCTACTCGCCCGCGACCGCCCGGACATCATCGTCGAGGTGCTGCCGGGGCAAGGCACCGCCCCGGAGATCAGCAGGCTGCTCAAGCCCCTCGGATACACTTTCTACCTGCTGCGCGACTCCGGGCCGGAGCGCCGTCGTGACATCGAGGAAGACCCGGCGTGGCCGAACTACCTGGCGCGCGCCGAAGTCAGGCCGAAATAACTGTTCCGCTGCGGGAGCTTCGCGCGCCCGTTTGCGCGCCGCCGCGGGGACGTGCTACTAGAAGCAGGCTCGTAAAATACCCCGGTGCGGCGGTCGCTTTGATTCTCATGAGCAGTACGCAGCCTCTAAACCTCACGGGGTCTTTATGAGACTGCTTCTACTTAAGCCGTAAAGGTTAGGCATGGCAGTCGGACTTCTTGAAACATCCGCCCCGCGCGTGCGCGCCGGCTCCGGGAGGGCGCTCCACGTCGTGCACCTGATCGAGGCCCTCGGCCCCGGCGGTGCCGAAAGGCTCCTCTACACGAACCTGAAGCACTTCGACCCGGCGCGCGTGCGCAGCACCGTGTTCACCGTTTACCCCCGCTCCGACCACTGGGGCGGCGCAATTCGCGAGTTGGGGGTTGAGGTGATCGGCCTCGGCTGCCGCGGCCCTCGCGACCTGCCGCGGGCGGGTCTGCGCCTGCGCTCGTGGCTGCGCAGCGAGCGGCCTCACCTGCTCCACACGCACCTCTGGGGCGCGAACGTGGTCGGGCGGTTCGCCGGGCGGCTGAGCGGCGTCCCCGTCGTCAGTTCGATGCACGGACTCGATTACGAGCCGGAGACGTGGAACGACGGGTCGGGGGTGAGCCTGCGGAAGCGGCGTCTGATACGGCTGGTGGATCGCTGGATGGCGCGGTTCTGCTCCGCGCGGATAGTGGCGGTGAGCGACAGCGTCAGGCGGAGCGCGCACCGGCACCTGCGCTACCCGCTCGGGCGCATGGATCTGCTCTACAACCCGGTTGACGTGGACGAGTTCAGGCCGCCCGCGGGCGGAGAGCGCGAGGAGGTGCTGGGGGAGCTGGGCCTCCCGGCGGACAGCCTGCTGCTGCTCAACGTCGGCCACGTGATCCCCGCGAAGGGGCTGCTCTACGCGATCCGCGCCCTACCCTCTGTGCTAAAGGGACACCCGGCCGCGCACCTCGTCTCGGTCGGGGCGCTGAACAGCCCCGAGTGGCTGGCGCTTCTGAGGGGGGAGGCGGAGTCTCTGGGCGTCGCCGGGCACGTGCACATACTGGGGCCGCGCCGTGACGTGCCGAGGCTGCTGCGCGCCTGCGACCTCTTCGTCTTCCCGTCGCTGCACGAGGGGCTGGGGATCGCGCTGATCGAGGCGATGGCCTCCGGGCGCGCGTGCGTGGCGGCGGAGAGCGGCCCGCTGCCGGAGGTGGTGGAGCACGGGAAGAGCGGCTGGCTAGTGTCGCCCCGCGACGCCGAGGGCCTGGCCGAAGCAATCAGCATGTTACTGTCTGACCCGAGCCTGCGCGCGAGCCTGGGCCGGGCGGCCAGGGAAACGACGCTTGACCGCTTCCAGCCGCGGCGGGCGGCCGACAGGCTGGTCGAGATTTACGAGTCCGTCGCGGGGGCGGGCCGGAACTGAATCATGCAGTTGAAGCTGTTGGAAATACTGGCGTGCCCTCAGTGCCGCGGAGACCTCTCCTGCGTGAGCCGCGAATCGGGCGAGGACGGCGGGGTGCGGGAGGGCGAGCTTGGGTGCGCGCCGTGCCGGAAGGTGTACCCCGTGGAGGATGGCATCCCCCGCTTCGTCCCCAGGGAGAACTACGCCTCGTCGTTCGGCTACCAGTGGAACCGTTTTAAGCTGGAGCAGATCGACTCGGCCAACGGAACCAACCTGTCGGAGAAGAGGTTCTATTCCGAGACGGGCTGGTCGGCCGAAGGCTTGGGCGGGAAGTGGGTGCTCGACGCCGGGTGCGGCGCGGGGCGCTTCCTCGACGTGGCGTCGAGGAGCGGGGCGGAGGTCGTCGGCCTCGACATCAGCGACGCCGTGGACGCGGCGCGTGCGAACCTCGCGGGCCGCGGGAACGCGCACCTCGTGCAGGGGAGCATCCTGTCCCCGCCCTTCAAGGCCGGCGCGTTCGACGCCTGCTACTGCATCGGCGTCATCCAGCACACGCCCGATCCGCGCGCCGCGCTGCGCGCCCTGCCCGTGCTGCTCAGGGAGGGCGGCCGGATCGCCGTGACGATCTACGAGCGGAAGCCCTGGACGAAGCTGAACGCGAAGTACCTCGTGCGCCCGCTGACGAAGCGCCTGGGCAAGGAGAGGCTGCTGCGCGGGATCAGGGGCGCGATGCCCGTCCTCTTCCCGCTCACCGACGTGCTGTTCCGCCTGCCCGTCGTCGGGCGCGTCTTCGTGTTCTCGATCCCCGTGGCGAATTACGTCGGGGAAAAAAGTCTGTCGCGGCGGCAGCGTTACGACTGGGCCGTGCTCGACACGTTCGACATGCTCTCCCCGCAGTACGACCAGCCGCAGACTCAAGATGAAGTGCAGGCGGCTCTGGCGGAGGCGGGCGTGGTTGACATCGAGCGCCTCCCCAACCCGGGCGTGAACGTCGTCGGGCGCAAAGAAGGGGGTCGGCCCGCCGCGGCGGGCGTGCGCCCGGGCGTCCCCGCCGCCGCCCCCGCCCTGTCGGGCGCAACATCTCCTGCCGAAAGGGGTTCGAACTGATGGGTTCACCTGCGACGCGCCACGACACCGGCGCGGTGATAGAACATTTCGACAAGCTGTCGGCGACCCGCGACTGGTCGCGCCTGTACGAGACCGCCGACGGCAGCACGTACCACTTCCACGTGCGGCGGCAGAGGGTGCTCGAGCTTTTGCCGGAACGCCTGGGGCGGGTCCTGGACGTCGGGTGCGGGCCGGGCGTGATGGTCGAGGCTGTGCTCGGGCGCGGCGGCACGTTCGAGGGCATAGACCTCTCGCCGGAGATGGTCAGGGAGGGGACGGAGAAGTTCGGCCACCTCCCCGGCGTGGGCTTCAGGGTGGGCAGTATCGAGTCTCTCGACCTGCCCGACAACTCTTTCGATCAGGTGATCTGCATGGCGGTCGTGGAATACCTGAGCACGCCCGACCGGGCGCTCGCCGAGATCGCCCGCGTGCTGCGCCCGGGCGGCGTCGCCATCGTCACGGTCCCGAAGCGCCGGCACGTCGGCCGCCTGATGATTTCGCTCACGACGCCGGCGCGGGCGGTCGCCCGGTGGCTCGGGGCCGCGAGCGCCGACAAGCTGCCGCGCCTCTCCCTGCAACCGGACGAACTCGACGCCGCCGCCGCGCGCGCGGGGCTCGCCTTCGACGGCGGGGCGCAGTACTGCTTCACGCCGCTGCCCTACCCGATGACGCGCCTCGCGCCGGGGCCGACCATGCGCCTGAACCTGCCGTTCGAGCGGCTGTGGGCGACGCGCGCGGCGCTCCCCTCCTATCTCGCGCACGGATACATCGGGCGCTATCGCAAGCCCGAGTGAGCTGCGGCCGGAGTCGTCCGCGCGCGCTCTCCGCCTCGAACCCTGCGTAATGAAGAGACGAATTTTCGCCCTGCTCCACCGGGCCGGCGTCACGCGGCTGGCCGCCTGGCTCAACCGCGGGCGCGTCGTCATCCTGTGCTACCACGGCGTGACGGCGCGGCGTGGGCGTCGGCCGGACGACCCGACCGGCCTCCACGTCCGCGCCGATCGCTTCGAGGCGCAGCTCGACTACCTGCGGCGCAACTACCGCGTGCTCTCGCTCGGCGAGTACCTGGCGGCGCGGCGC
>DATHBT010000005.1:0-5142 GCA_035295985.1 Pyrinomonadaceae bacterium
CTCGCCGCGCAGGCGTGCGGCGTCGCGCCCGCGCGGCGTGACTTCGAGGACGAGGCGGGCGGCGGGCGGGGCGTCGGGGCGCTCGGCCACGTCGATGTGAACGTCGCGGCGCGTGAAGCAGTTGGCCGACTCGACGCGCGCCTCGCTTACGGCGACAACGTAAGCCTCGATCCGCGCCGCGCGCGAGCCAGACCAGCGCGCGCGGTCGTCGCCGGGCGCGAGCAGCGCCGCGAGCGTGGCGCGCGGATCGAAGTCCTCTGCGCGCGGCGCGGCGTCGCGGTTCTTGAGCCGGCTGAGCGCGGCCTTGCCCGCGGTGAAGCTGACGCCGGCCGCGGGGCAGCGCGTGCGCGCCGCTGCGTAGAGGAGGGCGACGGCCGAGAGCGCCGCGAGTGCGGCGACTAACACGACCCGCCTTCGCGTGCGGCGCGCTCTCGTCATCGCCGCCAGTCTCTCACTTGAACGCGGGCGGCGTGAAGCGCGCGTGCTCGATTCAGAGCGAGTCGAGGGCGCGCAGAAAGGCGGCGGTGTCGGTGAGATCGTCGAGGAGCACGTCCGGGTCGAAGGTGGCGAGTTCCGAGGCCGGGTGAAAGCGGCCGGTCGCGACGGCGACGGCGCGCGCTCCGAAGTGGCGCGCGCAACTGATGTCGTTCGGCGTGTCGCCGACGACGACGAACTGCGCCGGGGTCAGGTCGAGTTTCAGACGTTCGTTGATGCGCGCGGCGGCGAGCGCGGGCAGGTCGCGCCGGTCGTGCGAGTCCTCGCCGAACGCGCCGGGCAGAGGGAAGAACTCGTCGAGGCCCGTGGCCCTCAGCTTCCAGCGCGCCGCCGGCTCAAGGTTGCCCGTGAGCAGCGCGTTCACGTAGCGCGGGTGTCGGTCGGTCGCTTCGAGGGCCTCGCGCGCGCCGGGCAGCGCGTAGTAGAGCAGGTGCTCGTTCGTGAGCCGTTCGAGTTCGAGTAGATAGTGCTCGCACAGCTCGCGGCTGCGTGCGCGCACGTCGGCGGTCGTGACTCCCTCATCGCGCAGCGCCTCGCAGACGATCTGCAAGTCGGTCATGCCCGACACCCGCAGCTCGCCGAGCCGCCCCGAAGTGCCGAACAAACGCGCGACGGCCGGCGCGGTGTAGTCCTTGAAGACCCCGCGCCGCCGGGTCGTTACCAGCGTCCCGTCGATGTCCCACAGCACGACGCGCAACCCTTCGCGCGCCGCCTCGCCGATTGCCTTTTCGTTCGCCATCAATTTCCAATCAACTCTAAATTCGGCCGGGGGGCGCGGTCAAACTTTCCGCGGGCGGCGGGCGCGGGGCGTGCTAATATGTGCCCGCTGTTGAAGCGCCCTCGCAGTAGTCGCCGCCGCCCCTGACGGGGCATCTTCCGAAATCTTTTCCCGCCCAGAGGTCTCGCGCCATGAGAGGAATGGAAAGTCAGTCGCGCCTCCGCGCCGCACTAGCCGCGTGCTCGCTCGCGGTAGTCGCCCTTTGCGCGTCAACTGTGATGGCGCGGCAGTCGCCCGCGCTCGCGGGTTCTTGGGAGGGGAGTTACTCGGGGCAGCAGCTCGCGCTCGTGCTGAAGGCGGACGGGACGGGGACGCTCAACGGGCAGCCGTTCAACTACGCCGTGCGCGGGCGCAACCTCGTGGCCGAGGCCGGCGGCGAAGTTTACGTCTATTCGTTCAGCCTCGAAGGCGAGCGGCTGACGATCTCCGGCGGGGTCTTCGCAGGCGCGTCCGTTACGTTCACGCGGAAGGGCGCGGCGGGTGGGGGCGACGGGCCGGGCGGCGGCGGCGGCGGCTCAGTTCCGTCCGGCTCGGGCGGGGGCCGCGTAGGTGGCGCGAGAGGCGGCGGGCTGGTCGGGCGCTGGCGCAGCAGCGAGGCGACCGTGCAGATCAGGGACGACGGCACGCTCGTCCTCAACGGCGACGTGCTGCGCTACCGCGTGCGCGGCAACACGATGACGATCTCAGGCGACGAGGGATCGGCCGACATCCCTTTCCGCCTCGCGGGCGACACGCTGACGGTAGAGTTTCAGGGGCGCGAGATCGTTTACAAGCGCGTGGCCGGGGGCGAGGAAGAGTCGGCCGCGGGCGGCGTGGGCGGACGGCCGCAGGAGCTGGTCGGCGAGTGGTGCTACCTGTCGAACGTCAACACGGGGAGCGGCGGGCGCATGTCGAGCATCTGCTTCGTGCTTCGGGCGGACGGCCGCTACACCTACCGCGGCGAGACGAGTTCGAGCGGCCCCGTGGCTTCGTCGGCCTCGCAGGAGTACGACGAGGGCACTTGGACTGCGACGACGACGACGATCACGGCACACTCGCGCACAGGCCGAGTGACCACCTTCAGGCTCGAAAAACGCAACCACCCGAAGAACCGCGACCCGATGCTCGTCCTCGACGGCGACGCCTTCGTCACGGCCACGCAGCGACCGCCTTGGCCGTAAGTCGGCGCTTCTCACTCGACGACGGCCAGCACCTCGCCCGCGTTAACCGTCGCGCCCTCGCGCGCGTGCAGCTCGACGACCGCGCCCGCCTTCGGCGACTTCAACTCGTTCTGCATCTTCATCGCCTCGACGACGACGAGCGGGTCGCCCGCCTCGACCGCCGCGCCCACCTCGACCAGCACGCGCACGACCTTCCCCGGCATCGACGAGGAGACGGCCGCGCGCCCCGCCGCCTGCGCGCCGCCCGCGGCAGCGCCGCGCAACCGCCGCGGATCGACGAGCACAACGTCGAACCTCCTCCCGCCCACGTCAACTCGCCACTGCTCGCCGCGCGCGCCCGCCGATTCCGCGCGGCACTCGTACACGCGCCCGCCGTGCGCGAGCAGCGTCACGCCCGGCTCGGTCTCACGCGCTTCGAGTTCGTAGGCGCGGCCGTCAACCTCTGCGAAGACGCGCGCGCCCTCGCGCCTGAGTTCGAGCGCGTGCGGCTCGCCGCCGATTTCGGCTGTCAGTTTCATCTCTTCAAACGGGATAGATCGCGAACTATTGTGCAAACGGAACAGGCCGCGCGGATGACGTTGCTCGGGACGGGTCGCGCGGGCGGCGTCGCTTAGAACAGATCGCGCGAGCGGTGTTGCGCGGCGCGGCCCGTCAGCTTCCACGGACTCTGCCCGGCGACGCCGTTCGCGCTGCCGTCCGCGTTGCTCTGCTTCCGCTCGCCCCGCGCGAGCGCGGCGGCAATGACGGCGAGGTCGCGCGCGGTCGTCTCCTGTTCCCCGTCTCCGCCTGACGGCCCGCGCGCCGCCCCGCGCCGGGCGAAGAAGCGCGGGATGAAGCCCGTGTCGAGCCGGCCCTCGATGAACTCCTCGTCGCGCACGATCTCGCGGAAGAAGGGGAGCGTCGTGCTGATGCCGCCGACCGCGTACTCGTCGAGCGCGCGGCGCAGGCGGTCGATGGCCTCCGCGCGAGTGCGGCCCCAGACGGCGAGCTTCGAGATCATCGGATCGTAGTAGATCGAAACTTCCGCGCCGGCATAGACGCCGCCGTCGTCGCGCACGCCCGGCCCCTGCGGCACGCGCAGGAAGGTGATGCGGCCGGGCGACGGCAGGAAGTTATTCTCCGGGTCTTCGGCATAAACGCGGCACTCAATCGCGTGGCCGTTGAACTGAATATCCTCCTGCCTGAACGACAACGGCGCGCCCGCCGCCACCGCGATCTGCTCGCGCACGAGATCGATGCCTGTGACCAACTCCGTCACCGGGTGCTCGACTTGCAGGCGCGTGTTCATCTCAAGGAAGTAGAAGTCGCGCGTCACGTCGGAGACTAAAAATTCGACCGTGCCCGCGCCGACGTAATCAGCCGCGCGGGCGATCTTCACGGCGGCCTCGCCCATCCGCGCGCGCAGGCCCGCGTCGTTGATCGGAGACGGACATTCCTCGATCACTTTCTGGTGGCGGCGCTGGATCGAGCACTCGCGCTCGCCCAGGTGGACGACGTTCCCGTGCCTGTCCGCGAAGACCTGTATCTCGACGTGGCGCGGGCGCTCGACCGCCTTTTCGAGATAGACGGACGAGTCGCCGAAGGCGGCCTCGGCCTCGGAGCGCGCCGTGTCGAAGGCCGACTGTAGCTCCGCCTCGCTCGCGACGAGGCGCATCCCCTTGCCGCCGCCGCCGGCCGCGGCCTTGAGCATGACGGGGTAGCCGATCCCGGCAGAGGTCTCGCGCGCGTCGTCGAAAGATTGAAGCGGCTCGGTCGTACCCGGAACGACGGGCGCGCCGGCATCAATCGCGGCCTTTCGGGCGTTCGTCTTCGATCCCATCAGCTCCATCGCCGCCGCGGGCGGGCCGATGAAGACCAGCCCCGCACGCTCGCACGCGCGCGCGAACTCCGCGTTCTCCGACAAAAAACCGTAGCCCGGGTGGACGGCCTCCGCGCCGCACTTCCGTGCGACCTCGATGATCCGATCAATCCGCAGGTAGCTTTCCGAGGACGGCGCGGGGCCGAGCAGGTAGGCTTCGTCGGCGAGGCGGACGTGCAGGGCCGCCGCGTCGGCCTCCGAATAGACGGCGACGGGCGAGGCTCGCAGCTCGCGGCACGCGCGCATCACGCGCACGGCGATCTCGCCGCGGTTGGCGATCAGGATTTTGCGAAACATTTTGTAAGCGACGGCCGGGCCATCATACGAGATGACGCGCCGCC
Organism: Pyrinomonadaceae bacterium; assembly: GCA_035295985.1. Lineage (GTDB taxonomy): Bacteria > Acidobacteriota > Blastocatellia > Pyrinomonadales > Pyrinomonadaceae > JAIVGV01. The sequence continues at coordinate 4,633 of DATHBT010000005.1, forward strand.
ACTTCAACACGGACGCGCCGCGCGGCTGGAATTCAGCGTCGAGAGTTGAGTGGGCCGACGCCCGACCAATTCGTAACTTAATGCGGTGAGCGGTTCGTCAGACGACGACGGAGTTGGCGGGCTGGCGGGGGTCGAAGCGGACGGTGCAGTGTGCGCCGGCGAAGTAGTCCTGGCGGCGCGAGAGCTGCTCGGCGTCGAGGATTTGCGAGGACTCGTAGGCGACTCCGTTGAAGTCGTAGGTGTAGAAGACGTGCGTGACGTTGCCGGCCTCGTCCGTACCCACGTCGAGGATCGAGCCGTCGGCGATGCGGCCCGCCTGTAGCAGGCGCGCCCGGCGCGCGGCCTCCGGGTCGCCCTTGTCGCGGCGGAAGAGTTTGAACAGTCCCATGAAGGTCGAGAGCGGCCGGCACGACGCGTCCCGAAGTCCGCGTCGTGCCGGCCGCGTGGTAAAGACGGGGCTTGGAGAAAGGTCAGGGCGCTTTCGTCGCCGCGGCCGGGCGCGCGTCGCGG
>DATHBT010000006.1:0-4788 GCA_035295985.1 Pyrinomonadaceae bacterium
CACTCAGGATGCACCGCTGGCCGCCCGCCGCGCCGTTTCAGAAAACAACTCCGCCAGCCACGAGATCAGGTCTTCCCGATGAACACAACTCGCCCCCGCCGTAGCCGCGCGGCAGCCGCGACGGCCCTCCGCGCGCGAGCCGCTCGCGTTGCGCCGGCCGCGCGCCTCTCGATCACGTTGACGCTCGCGCTCGCCTGCCTGCCGCCCGCCCCGGCGCGCGCGCAGTCTCAGGCGGGCGCGCAGCCGGCTTTGACGGCCGCGCCCAAGCCGGCGCCGATGCCGCAGAGGATCGTGCGCGAGGGCGTGGCAATAGAGTTGAACGTCGAGCCGTCCGCGGCGGCGGGGCCTGGCGCGACCGCGACGACTCCGGGTGCTTCGGCTACGGCGGGGGGACTCAAAGAGGGAGGCGAGGCCGTCGTCACTTTCCGTGTCACGGAGGCGGCGACGGGCCAGCCTCTGAGTTCGCTCCGGCCCGCCGCGTGGATCGACCGGCGCGAGGCGGCAGCCGCCGCGACGACCGCGGACGCGGCCACGGCGGCCTGCCGCGGGAAGATTCAGTCGTTCCTCCAGTCGAGCCTTTCGGCGCGGCCCGACGTCGATCTCAACACCTTCTACATCCTCGCGCTCAACCAGGAGCCGAACATCTCGGTCATCGACCCGCAGCTCGGCCTCGGCACGACCAAGCTGCTCACGCTCGTGCTGCTCAAGAGCCCGGGTGCGGACTGGGTTTTGACGGCGGATCAGCGGCGGCTCTTCGTCTCGATGCCGAACGTCAACCAGGTGGCCGTCGTCGATCCCGCAACGTGGAAGGTGTTGACTAACATCGACACGGGGGCGCGGCCCGGCCGCGTGCGCTTGCAGCCGGACGGCCAGCGCCTGTGGGTCGCCTACGACGGGCTGGCCCCGGCGGACGCGGGCGGCGTGACGGTCATCGACACGGACTCGCTCAAAGTTATTGGGCAGATCGAGACGGGCGCGGGAGCGCACGATCTGGCGCTCAGCGCCGACGGCCGCACGGCCTTCGTCACCAACCGCTCGGCCGGCACGGTCACGGTCATCGACGCGGCGCGGCTCGCGAAGGTGCGCGACATCAAAACCGGCCCCGCGCCCGCCTCAGTCGCCTACTCGCAGGCGGCGCGCTCGGCTTACGTGGCCGACGAGGCGGACGGCTCGGTCGTCTCAATCGATCCCGCGCGCCCCGACCCGGCGGCGCGCATCCGGACGAAGCCCGGCGTCGTCGCGCTGCGCTTCGCGCCCGACGGCCGGCACGGTTTTGTCGTCAACCGAAAAGAGTCGGCCGTACACGTCTTCGACGCCGCGACGAACCGGCTGCTGCACAGCGTGCCTGTGGGGCAGTCGCCCGATCAGGTCGCCTTCACGAAGCAGTTCGCCTACGTCCGTTCGTTGGGCAGCGAGCAGGTGACGTTGATCCGGTTGGGCGAGATCGGCAAGCCTTCAATTGAGCAGTCGGTCACGAAGTTTCCGGGCGGGCAGACAGCGCCGCAGCAGTCGCCGCACGCCTCGGGCCTCGCCCCGGCGATGACGAACGCGCCGGAGGACGGCGCGATGCTCGTCGCCAACCCGGCCGACCAGATGATCTACTACTACTCCGAAGGCATGGCCGCCCCGATGGGGAGTTTCCGCAACTACCGCCGCCAACCCGTCGCGCTGCAAGTCTGGGACGCCTCTTTGCGCGAGACTTCGCCGGGCGTCTATCGCGCGCGCGCGCGGCTGACGGGCGCGGGCGCTTACGACGTGGCCTTCCTGCTCGACTCGCCGCGCGTCACGCACTGCTTCGATCTCTCGGTCGCCGCAGACCCCGCGCTCGCGAAGAAGCGGCAACTGCCGATCAAGGTCGAGTCGCTGTTGGACGGCGCGAGGATCACGGCGGGCAAGCCCGTGCAGTTGCGCTTCAAGGTGACGGACGCGGAGACGGGCAGGCCGAAGGCTGATCTTAAAGACATGGGCACGCTCGCCTTCCTCTCGCCGGGCATCTGGCAGCAGCGCGACTGGGCGCGCCACGTCGGCGAGGGCGTCTATGAGGTCTCGTTCACGCCGCCGCAGAGCGGCGTCTATTACGTCTTCTTCCAGTGCCCGTCGCTCGGCGTCGCGCTGCGCCAACTGCCGCACCTGATCCTGACGGCCGACAACCAGCCGCAGCCCGCCAGGCCCCGCGAGGGCGCGCGCCCCTGAGCGCCCAGGCAGACCTTTAAGACTGAGAGGTAAGTCCCCCATGAACGAACCGAACCGCGTCGCAAGCCCCCGCGCCCTCGACTTCAGACGACTCTTCCGCGCCGCGTCGCTCGCGCTCCTGTGCGCCGCAACGTGCGCCGCCGCGCTCGCGCGGCAACAAGCGCCGTCGCAGCCGCCGCAGCAACAGCCGGCGAAGCCCGCCGCGCCGAAAGCGCCGGCCTCGGCGCAGCCCGCGCCGCAGGACGCGGGGCAGTCGGCCACGCAGAAGTATTTCTCCGACGTGGAGCTGGTCGATCAGGACGGGCGGCGCGTGCGTTTCTACAGCGATCTGCTGAAGGGCAAAACGGTCGTCGTCAACGCCTTCTTCGCCACCTGCAAGGGCGTCTGCGCGCCGATGAGCCAGAACTTGCAGCGCGTGCAGGAGGCTTTCAAAGAGCGCGTGGGCAAAGACCTCCACATCATCTCGATCACGGTCGATCCCGAAACCGACACGCCCGCGATGCTTAAAGCTTACGCGAAGCAGTACGGCGCGATACCGGGCCGCTACTTCGTCACGGGCAAGAAGGAGAACGTGGACTGGGCGCTCTACAAGCTCGGCCAGTACGTCGAGCAGAAGGAGCAGCACACCAGCATCTTCATCGTCGGCAACGAGGCGACCGGCCTCTGGAAGAAGCTGCACGGCGTCGCGAACATCAGCGAGATCGTCAAGAGCGTCGAGTCGGTGCTCAACGACAAGGGCGCGACGGGCGGCGGCGCGAAATGATGAAGGCCCGCCAGCCCACCGCGCTCGCGTGCCTGCTCACCCTCTGCGCGCTCGTCGTGCCGTCTTTCGTCGGCGCTTCGGCCGGTCAGTTAACTGAACCCTCCACGCGGCAACAGCCGGCGCAGACGCCCGCACCGTCGCCCCCGCCGGCCGCCTCGCAGGCGACGCCGCGACAAACACCGCTGACCGAACAGGAGCGGCGCGGGAAGCTCCTCTACATGCGCGGCGAGAGTCCGGCGGGGCCGGAGGTGACGGCCGTACTGGGCGAGATCGACGTGCCCGCCTCGACGCTCTCGTGCGCCGGCTGCCACGGCCTGCGCGGCGAGGGCAAGACCGAGGGCGGCATCACGGCCGGCGCGCTCACGTGGTCGCACCTCACGAAGTCTTACGGCCACACGCACCCGACCGGGAGGAAGCACGGGCCTTTCAGCGAGTCCTCCTTCGCGCTCTCGGTCATGTCGGGCACGGACCCGGCGGGCAACACGCTGCTCGTCGCCATGCCGCGCTACCGCATGTCGGCCGCGCAGATGGCCGACCTCGTCGCGTACCTCAAGCGCATCGAGGACGACCGCGATCCGGGCGTGACCGAGACGGCCGTCACGGTCGGCATGATCGCCCCCGCGAAAGGCCCACTCGCCGAGACGGGCCAAGCCGTCAGCGCCGCGACGGCCGCCTACTTCGCAGACCTGAACCGCCGCGGCGGCCTCTACAACCGGCGCATCGAGTTGAAGGTCGCCGAGACGGGCGAGACGCCCGCCGCCACGGCCGCCAGCCTCGAAAGGCTCATCGACGAAGGTCAGGTCTTCGCGCTCGTCAACGCCTTCACGGCCGGCGCAGACCGTGAGGCGGTCGCCGTCGCTTCGCGCCGCGGCGTCCCCGTAGTCGGCGCGCTGACACTGCTCACCGAGACCGGCACGCCGCCCGACCGCCACGTCTTTTTTCTGACGCCCGGCGTGGGCGTGCAGGCCCGCGCGCTGGCGAACTTCGCCGCGCGCAGGCTCCCGGCCAAAGATGCCGCGACGGCCGTCGTCCACCAGCGCGGCAGCGAGCTGGCCGAGTCGGCGGCGCGCGCCTTCGCGGAGCAGACGCGGCGCGCGGGCCGCAACGCGCCCGCCGCCGTCGCCTACGAGCGCGACAAGTTCGACGCGGCGGCGACCGCGGCGGAGTTGAAGCGCGCGGGCGCGCAGGCCGTCCTCTTCGCCGGCGCGGGCGACGAGACGAAGTTCCTGGCCGAGGCGGAAAAGCTCGGCTACTTTCCGCACGTCCTCCTGCTCGGCGTGCTGACGGGCAGGGAAGTTCCGGCCGCGGGCGCGGGCTTCAAAGACAAAATCTTCCTGTCGTTCCCGTCCGTGCCATCGGACATCACGCCGGAGGGCATGACCCTGTTCCGCGCGCTCGCGCGCGACCACTCGCTGACGGACAAACACCTGGCCGCGCAGCTCTCCGCGCTCGCCGCCGCGCAGACGCTCGCCGAGGGCATCAAGCGCGCGGGGCGCGACCTCTCGCGCGAGAAGCTGATCACGGCGCTCGAAGGGTTGTACGAGTTCAACACCGGCCTCGCGCCGCCGCTCACCTTCGGCCCGAACCGCCGCGTCGGCGCGGCCGGCGCGCACGTCGTCGCCGTGGACGTGGAGAGCAGGCAGTACGTACCCTCAATCGGCTGGGTGAGCGCGGAGGCGGTTGGCGGCAACCCCTGATGAGCGATGAGTAGCAGGAGCGTAGTTAGTGGTAATCGCCGGACTGGTTGCGGAGGTGAGACTGTGCTGTTGAGAACGATCTTGGTAGTCGTGTTCGTGTCGGCGTCGGTCGGGGCGGGCGCAGTGCACGCCGCG
>DATHBT010000007.1:0-23915 GCA_035295985.1 Pyrinomonadaceae bacterium
AAGTCGAATCAACGCTCCGCGCTCTCGAAGCCGCGCGCGCGGATTTGCTGCGCCGCCTCGCGAACGCCTCGCTCCCCGCGCCCGCGCTCCCAACGGTCGAAGTCTTCGCGCACGCGACGACCGGGGATTTCGTCGCCTCGACGGGCCAGCCCGCGTGGGTCGCCGCCGCCACGCGCGGCGCGCGGATCGAACTCCAGCCCGTCGCCACGCTCAGCCGCCGCCGCATCCTCCCCCAAACCGTCCGACACGAGTTCGCGCACGTCGTCGTCTCCGCGCTCTCGCGCGGCCGCGCCCCGCGCTGGCTCGCCGAAGGTCTCGCCGCGCACTTCGCCGGCGAGGGCCAGCGGCTCTCGCGCCACGCGCCGGAGAAAAAGCTGTCGCTCGAAGAACTCGAAGCCCGGCTCGCGCGCCCCGCCTCGGCCGAGGAGACGCGCGCCCTTTACGCCGCCGCCTACCGCGAGGTCGCCGCCCTCGTCCGCGCCGAGGGCGAATCCTCCGTCTGGCGTCGCGCCGCGCGAAGCTAAAAGCAGCGCGTCCCGGCCGCCGATTTGATCGCCGCGCCCGTGCGCCTGTAACATCTCACGCACTTTGAGCCAGGCAGTTATCACACGAACGGGCGAGACGGACGACGACCTTCGGACTCCCGACGCGCACGTCTCCCTCCTGGCGCACGGACTCGCGCCACACTTCCCCGCCCTCGCGCGCTTCGACTCGACGCGAGAGCTGCGCGCCTCCGCGCTCTACGCACGGCTGCGGCCCGAAATCGAGCGAGTTTTAAACAGCGTCGCCGCGGAGGACTTCGCCGGGGACGGCGCGCGCCGCGCGCCCGCCAAAAGTCTCCCGCGCGCGATCCGCGCGACGGCCTGGAATATCGAGCGGGGCAAGCGCCTCGGCGGCATCGTCGGCGCGCTCGCCACGCACCCCGACATCGGCGCGAGCGACGTGCTGCTGCTGACCGAACTCGACTACGGCATGGCGCGAACGGGCAACCGCTTCGTCGCGCGCGAGTTGGCCGAAGCGTTAAGGCTGAACTACGCCTTCGCGCCCTGCTACGTCGCCCTGAACAAGGGCAGTGGCTTCGAGGCGCGCGCCGAGGGCGAAAACACCCTGGCCCTGCACGGCAACGCGGTGCTCTCGCGCTGGCCGCTCACGAACGCCCACTCGCTCGCGCTCCCGAACGGCAAGGACAAGATGCGCGGCAAGGAGAAGCGTTTGGGGAGCCAGCGCGCCGTCGTCGCCGATGTCGAGCACCCGCTCGGCGCATTCCGCGTCGTCAGCGTCCACCTCGACGCGCACTCGTCGCAAGCGCACCGCCGCCGCCAGATGGCGATAGTTCTCGAACACCTCTCGCGGCTTCGGCCCGCGCTCCCCTCCGTCGTCGGCGGCGACTGGAACACGACGACCTACAACGCGAGCCGCGCGGCCTACTCCATCGCAGGCTTCTTCCGCCGCGTCCTGATGGGCGTCCGCCGCGTGATGCGCGATCACTACCCGTACCCCGAACGCTGGTTCGAGCGCGGCCTCTTCCGCGAGATCGAGCGGCGGGGCTTCCGCTGGCGCGAGCTGAACGCGCCCGGCGCGGGCACGCTCCACTACCATACCGACGACTTCGCCGCGCACGCCAACCTCGGCGAGTGGGTCCCGCAGTGGTGCTTCTGGTTCATCAACTGGGCGCTCTCCAGGAACGAAGGCCGCTGCTCCCTCAAGCTCGACTGGTTCGCCGGCCGCAACGTCGCGCCCGCGCACGACAGCCCGCCCCGCGTCGTCAACGGACTGAGAGACGACGGCGGGCCGCTCTCCGATCACGACCCCATCGTCCTCGATTTCTTCCTGACAAAAGATTGAGTCGCGTGTGAAGACGTGAAAGCTGCGCGGGCATGCAGGTGAGGAACCGCGGCGGCGTCGAACCGTCTCAGTCGGCCGCGACGGCGGCTCGTCGTCTCCGGCGCGCGTCACGCCTCGCGGCGAACAGGCGGTAGCCGAGCAGCGCCGCGAGCGCGGCGGCGAAGGCGAGGGGCACGCGCGTGTCGGCCTTAACCAACATCCAGTAGTGGACGACGCCGCCGACGGCCGCGACGTAGGTGAGCTTGTGCAGACGCGCCCAGCGGCGACCGCCGAGCCGGCGGATCATGCCGGCCGTCGAAGTCGCGGCGAGCGGGATCAGCAGAAGAAAACTCGCCATCCCGACCGCGATGAACGGCCGCGCCGCCACGTCGCGGAGGACTTCAGAGGCGGCGAACGCCTTGTCGAACAGCGAGTAGGCGAGCAGGTGCAGGCAGGCGTAGAAGAAGGCGTAGAGGCCGAGCATCCGCCGGAACTTCGCGAGCCAACTCGCGCCGGTCAGCTTCCTCAAGGGCGTGACGGCGAGCGTGATGAGGATGAAGACAAGCGCGAGCACGCCCGTGGCGCGCGTGGCGAACTCCGGCGGGTTCGCGCCGAGCCGGTGGTGGTAGCCGTCCCACAGGAGCAGCGCGAGCGGGACGAGGGCGTTGACGAAGACGAGGAACCTCGCGAACTTAACGTCAACCGTCAGACCTTTGATAGTCTCCGTCGCCACGAACTCGGGAACCTCCGAACTAAAAATTCTTCCGCAAGTCCATGCCGGCGTAGAGGTGGCCGACCTGCTCCGCGTAGCCGTTGAACAGCACGGTGTCGCGCCGCCCCCACTCGCCGATGCGCCGCTCGGTCGCCTGACTCCAGCGCGGGTGCGAAACATTGGGGTTCACGTTCGAGTAGAAGCCGTACTCGTGCGGCGCGTAGGCGTTCCACGTCGAGGGCGGCTGCTTGTCCGTCAGCCTGATCTTCACGATTGACTTGATGCCCTTGAAGCCGTACTTCCACGGCACGACCAGCCGCACGGGCGCGCCGTTCTGCGGAAGTAAGGGCTTCCCGTAAATCCCGGTCGCGAGGATCGTCAGCGGGTGCAGCGCCTCGTCCAGACGCAGACCCTCGACGTAGGGCCACTCCAACACGGACGTACGCTGGCCCGGCATCCGCGACGGCGCGTACAGCGTCTCGAATGCGACGTACTTCGCCGCGGCCAAAGGCTCGACCTCGGACAACAGCCTCGCCAGCGGGAAGCCGACCCACGGGATCACCATCGACCAGCCCTCGACGCAGCGCATCCGATAGACGCGCTCCTCCTGCGGCGCGAGGCGGAGCAGGTCGTCGATGTCGAACGTGCGCGGTTTTTGGACGAGTCCCGTGACCTCGACCGCCCACGGCCTCGCCTGGAAGTTACGGGAAACGCGAGCGACGCCCGCCTTGTCGGTCGTGAACTCGAAGAAGTTGTTGTAGTTCGTGATGTCTTGGAAAGAGGTCACGCCCTCGCCGGGCAGGAACGCGGTCGGCCCGCCGTCGGGGAGGGCGGAGAACTCCGCTGACTGCTGCGGGGTGAAGGGAGCGGGCACGGCGAAGCGGCGGTAAAGGAGGCCCGTGGCGGTCGTGGTGGCGGCGACGGCAGCCGCGCGGATGAAGTTGCGCCGGTTGAGGAACAGGCGCTCGTCCGTGATCTCGCTCGACAGCACGTCGTCCGGGTTCTTCTTGATCAGCACAACATCAGACCTCGGCCGCCGTTGATTCTAACCCCGGCCGTCGAAATACGCGCACGCGCGCTGCGACGGTTTCGGGCCGCGCGGGGCGAAAAATGCCGGCTCAGTTTTCAGAGTCGGCGTCGAGCCTTCCGGTTGCTCAGTCTCCGTGGGCTGCGGGTCACGACAAAGTCACTTTCATGTCGCGGCTTAAAAACTACAAGGGCGGAGGCGGCCGCCGCGACTCTTAAGTTAGTCGCGGCGGCCGCCTCCGCCCTTACAGAATTATTTAAACGGTCCGGCCTTTTCCGCCGGCCCTCGCGTCTCACCAGATGCGCGGCAGCACGTCGCCCCAGTTCGTGCCCGAACCACCGCCGCGGCTCGCCCGAAGAATCGTCGCGGCGTCAACGAGCGAGCGCAGGGGCACTTCGCCGTCGAAGCTCTTGTCGAAGCGGCGCTCGAAGACGAAGAGCGGGAGCGTGAAGGCCGTGTCCAACTGGTAGCGCACCTGCCCGCGGTTGCTGAAGGCGTTCCAGACGACCGAAGGGATCGAGCGCAGGTTGACCCTGACGGGCAGGTTCACGCGCGAGCCACGACGCCCGCCGATCTTGAACGACCCGTCGTGCCGGCCCTGGATGATCTCGCTGTTGAAGAGCGAGAGCCGGTAGTCGAAGTCTTTCAGGCTCACCGGCAGCGGCGTCGAGGTGTCGATCCCGACGCTGAGGTTGGCCGTCTGGTCGCGGAAGTCGATTGATTCGAGCGTGATCTCGCTGACTTGCAGGTTGACGAGATCGCCGCCCATCCGCTCCATCGCCCCGCGGCTCTGCGCCGCAGCGCCCGAAGCGAACGCCGCGAGCAGCAGCGCGGAGAGCGCGAGCAACCTGGGGGTCAGGCCGGAAACTTTAAAAACTCTCTGCATCTTCGTCCGTACCTCTTATCACTCCGAAAACTTTTTCACTACGGCCGCCGCCATCACTTCCCAACGAGTCGCAGCCTGCCGCACGCAGGTTTACTTAACAACCTCCGTGCCGCGTGGGCGGCGGGCTTAACTGTTGAAATATGGGAGTTTTTCGGCCGTCACCGGGGTCGGGAGTGCACGAAAAGGTGGTACGGCTCACCCTCTTCGTATGCCCCTTGAGTGTCGGGTCGGGAGGCGGCTAATTTCGCGCGGCGACCGTGTTCCGCGGCGCGGGCGAAGCGGAGGCCCGCGGCGTCGCAGGCGGGACGAGGGGCAACGCGGGCGGGAGCGACGGAAGAAGATTTAGAAGTCGTGCGGCGGGAAAGTCGTGAAGTCGCGCGGCGCGAGACTTTTGAAGGCGGGCGTGTCCGTTTGTCACGCCGCGCCGCCCCCGCCGAGCGCGCGCCGGAGTTTGCCGAGCGCGCTGTCCAAGATGTCGTCCTCGCGCGCGATGCAGACGCGCATGAAGTCGTCCCAGCGGTCTGTGTCGGCGAAGGCGCTGCCGGGGACGGCCGCCACTCCGGCGGTGCTGATCAGCGTCTCGTTCAGCCGCATCGCGTCGTTGAATTTTTCCGGGACGCGCGCCCAGACGTAGAAGGACGAGCCGGAGTCGTAAATCTTAAAGCCGAGGGTTTCGAGGGCGGAGACGGCGCGCTCGCGCTTGGCCGCGAATTTCTCGCGCAGCCGCCCGTAGTAACCGGCGTCGGCCATGAGCACCTGCGCGAGCGCCTTTTGCAGTGGCGTCGGCGAGCAGACGTAGAAGACGTTGAGCGCGTTGAAGAGCGGCGCGACGAGTGAGCCGTGGCCGAAGGCGTAGCCGAGCCGCCAGCCCGAAATGTTCCACGACTTCGAGAAGGAGTTGACCGTGACGGTGCGCTCCCACATGCCCGGCAGGGAGGCGATTGAGGTGTGCGGGTGCGCGCCCGCGACGTAGTGCTCGTAAACCTCGTCGGCGACGCAGAGCAGGTCGAACTCGTGGCACACGTCGGCGATTGCCTGCAGCTCGTCGCGCGTGAAGACCTTGCCCGTCGGGTTGACGGGCGTGCAGCAGATGATCGCGCGCAGGGGGAACTCGCGTCGGCTTTTCAGCTCGCGGCAGCGGGCGCGAAGCTCTTCCCTGTCGAACGTGAGCGAGTCGCGTTCGAGCGCGAGCGTTTCGGTGCGCCCGCCGAGTTCCTCGACGATGCGGCGGTGGTACGGGTAGTAAGGCTCGAAGACGAGCGCGGACGCGCCGGCCAGATATGTGCGCGCGACGGCGACGAGGCCGCCCGTCCCGCCGGGCGTGACGAGGAGTTCGAGCGGCTTCGCGTCAGCATCAACGGTCACGCCGTTAAAGGCGTTGACCTTCTCGGCGAGTGCGCGGCGAAGCTCGGCCGCGCCCTCGGCCGGGCTATAGTGGTTCCGGCTCGCGGCAATAACTTCGGCCGCCGCGCGCGCGAGTCGCGGGTCGATTGCCAGCTCCGACTGCCCCTGCACCAAATTGCCGTCGGGCGGAACCAGCCGCGTGATGGCGCGTATGTCGGGCTTCGTCCTCACTTTTGTCTCGGCCGTGGTCATGTCTGCCGCTCCGTCCTTCTAAAAAACTTCTCTTCTAAACGGTCTCGAACTGTTAAGGGCGCGCGCGGCCGGCGTCAGCCGCGGCTCCGCTTGCCCACGACGGCGATGCCGAGCGCGAGGAAGACGAGGCCGACGTAGAGGAAGACGCGCCGGCCCGCCGCCCCGATGCCGATGAAGGCCGTGCCGAGTGCGATGAAAGGGATCGCGCTCCTTGAGAGTCGGGCCATTGTCTATCCTCCGCCTGGGTTGGTTTGACGAGGTTCGTGAACTGCGCTTGCGGGCCGGAACGAGAGTGACAAAGTAGAAGATTTCTCGCCCGCCCGTCAAATGAGGAATTGTGGAATGCGTATTTCGGATTGCGGATTGGAAGACAGTCTCTTCATTCCGCATTCCGCATTCCGAAATACGCAATCGAATTTGTTATACTCGCGCGCATGGCGAACAAAGAGGTCGGAGAGAGCGTCCGCGTCGGACTCGTACAGATGACGTGCGAGCCGGAGCCGGAGCAGAACATGGAGAAGGCCGTCGCGCGCGTGCGCGAGGCGGCCGAGCGCGGCGCGCAGGTCGTCTGCCTGCAGGAGCTTTTCCGTTCGCAGTATTTCTGCCAGACCGAAGACATAAAGCTCTTCGATCTGGCCGAACCCGTCCCCGGCCCCTCGACCGAGCGGCTGGGCGCGCTGGCCCGCGAGCTGGGCGTCGTCGTCGTCGCTTCGCTGTTCGAGAAGCGCACCGCGGGCCTCTATCACAACACGGCCGTCCTGCTCGACGCGGACGGCTCGGTCGCGGGCAAGTACCGCAAGATGCACATCCCCGACGACCCGCTCTACTACGAAAAATTCTACTTCACGCCCGGCGACCTCGGCTTCGCCTCGCACGACACCGCCGTCGGCAAGCTCGGCACGCTCGTCTGCTGGGATCAGTGGTTCCCCGAGGCGGCCCGCCTGACCGCGCTCTCCGGCGCGCAGTTCCTCTTCTACCCGACGGCCATCGGCTGGCTGCCCGACGAAGAGCAGGAGATGAACAACGCGCAGCACCAGGCTTGGGAGACCATCCAGCGCGCGCACGCTATCGCGAACGGCGTCTATGTGGTCGTCGTCAACCGCGTCGGCCGCGAGGGCGCGCTGACCTTCTGGGGCCAGTCGTTCGTCGCCGACCCGTTCGGCCGCATCATCGCGAAGGCTTCGCACGACAAGGAGGAGATTCTCGTCGTCGATTGCCCGCTCGACGTGATCGAGCGCACGCGGCGCAACTGGCCCTTCCTGCGCGACCGCCGGATCGAGTCGTACGCGGGCCTCTCCTACCGCTTCCTCGAATCGCCCGCGACGAAATGACGACTCGACGAACGGACGTTCGCGGACGAAAAACGCCGCGCGAGATGGGCTTCCACATGCCCGCCGAGTGGCACCCGCACGAGGCCACCTGGCTCGCGTGGCCGAAAGACCCGGAGACGTGGCCCGGCCGCGTCGAGCGGGCGGAAGAAGCCTTCCTCGAAATCATCATGGCGCTCGCGCCGCACGAGACCGTTTACCTGCTCGTGGACGACGAGACGGCCGAACAGTCCGTGCGCGCGCGCTGCTGCTTCCCAGGCTCCGACAACGTCCGCACGATCCGGCTCGAAACCGTCGATTCGTGGATACGCGACTACGGCCCGAACTTCCTCATCGACGGGCGGGGGCGGCTCGCCTACAACGACTGGGTCTTCAACGCCTGGGGCGACAAGTACGAAGAACTCAAGCGCGACGACGCCATCCCCAAACAGCTCGAAAGCATCCTGAACGTCCCGCGCTTCGAGCCGGGCATCGTGATGGAGGGCGGGGCGATTGACGTGAACGGCGCGGGAACAGTGCTCACCACCGAGCAGTGCCTGCTCAACCCGAACCGCAACCCACACCTTTCGCGCGAAGAGATCGAGACCTACCTCGGCGACTACCTCGGCGTCTCGAAAGTCGTCTGGCTCGGCGAAGGCATCGTCGGCGACGACACGGACGGCCACGTTGACGACATCGCCCGCTTCGTCAACGAGAGGACGGTCGTCTGCGCCGTCGAAGAAGACGCGGCCGATCCGAACCACGAACTCCTGGGCGACAACCTCCGCCGCCTCGAACTGGCGACAGACGCGCAAGGGCGCAACTTCGAGGTCGTCACGCTCCCGATGCCCGGCGAAGTTTCAGGCCGCGACGGAAGGTTGCCCGCTTCTTACGCCAACTTCCTCATCGCCAACGGTGTCGTCCTCCTCCCCGTCTTCGACCACCCGAACGACGCGCGCGCGCTTGAAATTCTCCAACGGCTCTTCCCCGCCCGCCGCGTCACGCCCGTCCGCGCCGACGACCTCGTCTGGGGCATGGGCACGATCCACTGTCTCTCGCAGCAGCAGCCCGCCGCCTGAGTCCCTTTGCTGCGGCCCGCGCGTGAGGATAAACTCACCGCCGAGGGCTTAACCGCATGGCGACTAGCAAAGAACAGTTCGTGGTGGACGAGCGCGGCAACCGTACCGGCGTGCTGCTTGACATCGAGCGCTATTCCGAGTTGCTTGAGGCGCAGGAAGAACTCGAAACCATCCGCGCCTACGACGTAGCCAAAGCTTCCGGCGGCGAGGTCGTGCCTCTCGCCCAGGCACTACGGGAGATCGAAAGCAGCCGCGAATGAGTTATAAAGTTTTGCTTCTGCGCCGGGCGCAGAAGGAGTTGGCAGGGCTGCCCAAAACTGACTATGAGCGAGTGCGGGACGAGATCGTGTCGCTCACTGACGACCCGCGCCCGAGCGGATGCAAGAAGTTAGTCGGGCGTGAGGGCTGGCGCATCAGGGTTGGAAATTATCGGGTCATTTACGAAATCGAGGATGCGAAACAAGAGGTCACAGTCCTGCACGTAGGACACAGGCGCGATGTTTATTCCTGATGAGTATGATCAGATCATAGCCCTGCTCGACAGCCTGATAGACGAGGCGGGTGAGGATGAGTCGCACCCGCTCGCGTCGCTGATGGAAGTCCTCGGCGTGCTGGTCGAGAAGTATGAAGACGAGCACGTCCCCGAGTTAACCGCCGACTGATCAACTCCGCCGCGCCCGCGGCGTAAAAATTTTCCAGTCTGAAATTATTGAGAGTGGATCGCGGCTGACGATAGCGTCCGGGGCGGCTGTCGTCTATGCGACGCGGAGGTGTGCGACGAGTTTTTCCGGGGAGGCGTGCCAGCGGCCGTGCCAGTTGCGCAGCAGGATGTCGGCGGGGCTGAGTTCGTCGTTGCAGACGCGAGCGCGGAGAATATCGAGGCACGGGACTTCTTCGGGGGCGACCGCGCGCAGACCTTCGGCAGCGAGCGCGACGATCTCTTTGGCAAGCGGCAGGACGTGAATTTTGTCGTGGCGCGCGGTGAGTGCGTCGCGGGCGACCGCCGCGCGCAGCTCGTGCGCGCCGTGCGCGTCGAGGCGGGGCGCGAGGCGGAGGGCTTCGTCGAGCGAGTGTGCGTGGTAGAGCAATCCCTTCCAGAGGGCTTGGAAGGCAAGGGCCATTTCGGTGCTGCCGGCGTCGGCGCTGCGCAGCTCTATGTGCTGCTTGAGGCGCGCGTCGGTGAAGAGCGTCGTGAGGTGTTCCGTCCAGTCGCGGAAGGCGGGGCGCAAGTCGCCCGTGGCGCGCGCGGCGAAGTCGCGGAAGGCGACGCCGGACACGTCGCCGAAATAGAGGTCTTCGCGGCGGGCGAAGAGCATCGGCGCGTCGAGCGCGTAGGCGACGAAGGTTTCCGGCGAGAAGTCGTCCGTGAGCGCGGGCGGCGCGAGGCCCGCGCGATCCGGGTCGGTGTCGAGCCACGCGGCCAGGCGCGTTGACTTGTAGCCGGTGGGGCGGCCCTCGGCGAAGGGCGAGTTGGCGAACATCGCCGCGACGACGGGCGCGAGGCGGTTGCCGACCGTGAATTTTTTGGCGAGGTCTTCGCCCGCGCCGTAGTCGAGGTTGACCTGCACGGCGCAGGTGCGCGTCATCATGTCCCACGCGCGCGAGCCGCGCCGCGCCAGGTACGGCCGCATCACGTCGTAGCGGCGTTTGGGGAACCACTGCTGCTCGGCGAGCGTCCGCAGAGGGTCGAAGCCGCACGCGAGGAAGAGCCAGCCTTCCCCCTCCGCCAGCCCGCGCAGGCGCGCGAGCCAGCGCCGCAGGCCCAGCGCGTTCTCCTCGATTGAGCGCCGCGGCGCGCCGGAGAACTCTATCTGCCCGCCCGGCTCGACCGTCAGGCGGTCGCCGCCTTCGCAGCGCGACTCGACGCACGCCCCGCCCTCGCGGATCAGCTCGGACGGGCAGGCGGCGAACTCCGCGAGCACGCGCTGGACTTGCGCCGGGGTGAGACGCGCGTAGTCCCGGCGCGCGTCGTAACCGAACAGCTCGAACTCGACGCCGCAGCGCCACTCTTCCGCGGGCTTCGCGCCGCGCCGCAGGTGCGCGGCGAACAGAGCCGCACAGTCGCCTTCAAGCAGGTCGTCGGGCAGCGGCGCGCGGTCGCGCGACTCTACGCCGGATTGCTCGTCGGGCGTCGCGATCAGGCCGGGCCGCGACGACGCGGCTGCGCCGGCAGCCAGCGAAGACGCGCTCGTCGTCGCGGTCGCTGCCGTGGCTGCTTCGTCGGGGTTCATGCGTCGAAAGTTTCGGCTAGAGTCTGCGAAAAAGCGGCAGAGTGAATTTGCGAAGGGCCTCGCGACAGAGTGTGCGGCGACGCCGGCCGGCGGCCCGTGCGTGCCGCGTTCGTCAGACCGCGACGAACAGGTTGCTGCTGAACCGCCCGGCCGCATCTGTCCACGCGCGCGACAAACGGAAGCCGGTGCGCGCAGCGAGCGCGTCCAACTGCGGCGGATCGTACTTGTGCGAATTCTCCATGTGCGTCAACTCGCCCGCGGCGAACTCGACCGTGAGATCGAGCTCCCGCACGCGGACGGCCTGCGCGCGCAGGCTCTCGACGTACAGCTCGACTCGGCCCGCCGCGGCGTCGTAGCGCGCGACGTGGCGGAAGGCGCGCAGGTCGAAGTCGGCGTCGAACTCGCGGTTGATGCGCGCGAGCAGGTTGAGGTTGAAGGCGGCGGTCAGCCCAAGCGGATCGTCGTAGGCCGCGAGTAGTGTTCCGGGGTCTTTCTTCAAGTCCGCGCCGAGCAGCAGCGCGTCGCCCGCGCGCAGGCAGCCGCGCACCGCCGTCAGAAACGCCTCCGCCTCCGCCGGGTCGAAGTTACCCACGTTCGAGCCGAGGAAGAGCGCGAGCGTGCGTTCGTCTTCGCTCGCGCCGCGTCCTTCGCGCGCCTGATTACTCAAGAGCGAGAGCGCCGCGTCGTAGTCGCCCGCGAAGGCTTCGACTGCGAGCCGCGGGTACGACTGCAACAGCGAGCGGGCGCTCGACTCAACGGTTTTTGGGGAGATGTCAACGGGCCTGTAGGTCAGACTCGGCTGCCGGCGCAGGATCGCTTCGATGAGCAGGCGCGTCTTGACGGCGCTGCCGCTGCCGAATTCGAGGAGCGACAGCGCGGGCGGGCGGGCGGGGCCGGCGACGGCCGCGACGATCTCGTCGGCGCGCGCGCGTAGGATTTCGTCCTCGGCGCGCGTCAGGTAGTACTCGGGGAGGAGGCAGATGGCGTCGAAGAGGAGCGAGCCGAGTTCGTCGTAAAAATATTTCGGCTGGAGTCGCTTCGGCCGCGCGGTCAGGCCGCGCCTGACGTCGTCGGCGAACTGCGCGCGCGCGTCCCTTTGCGCGAGCGCGTGAACCGACAGCCGCGCGTCGGCGGACTCCTTCCGGGCAGTCTGCGACATCAACTCGTCTTCACCTCACTCGTTCGGGACGGGCCAAAGACGCCGCGGCTTCGGAGGAGAGCGGGCCTTCCGCGGCGTCGGCACATGCTATCATAAGCGGCCCGTTCGGCACTGATTCCGCGCGCCGCGCCGGCCCGGAAACGCCACGTTAAAAGTTTCGGACGAGCGGGCGGCTCTCCTCCCGCGGCGCGACGAAATTTGATGACAAGACTGCCGGCAGAACAGATCGCGGCGCGGCTCGAAGAGGTGCGCGCTCAGACCTTGCGGCTCTTCGATCTCGTGCCGCGCGAGGCTGATCTGCACGAAAGCCCCGGCTTCGGCCTCCGCCCGGTGCTGTGGCATTTAGCGCACGTCGGCGTCTTCGAGGCCTACTGGGTCTTGCAGCGCGCGAAGGGCGACCCGTCGCCCGACGAGCGTTACGAGCGCGTCTTCGACCCCATCGCCACGCCGCGCGAGCAGTCGAAGGACTTGCCCACCCGCGTCCAGATGGAAGCGTACCTCGCGCGCGTGCGCTCCGGCGTGCTGCGCTATCTCGACAACCCGGCGACCCCCTCGAACGGCGACGGCCACCTCGCGCGCGACGGCTACGTCTTCCGCCTCGTCCTCGAACACGAGCGGCAGCATCAGGAGACTTTGACCTACCTGCTCCAACTGCTCGACCCGGCGAAGAAGGCGCGGCCGGACGGAGCGGACGGGCAGAAGGCGGCGGGCGTAGCGGAAGGGCGCGACGCTCCTGCGGCCCGCCCCGAGCAGGAGATGATCGAAGTGCCCGCCGGGACGTTCACAGCCGGCGCGCCCGCGGAGTGGGACGCATTCGTTTACGACAACGAGCGGCCCGCGCACGGGGTCTCGCTCCCGGCTTTCCGCATTGATCGGCTGTTGACGACGAACGAGGATTTCATGCGCTTCGTCTCGGAGGGCGGCTACGAACGGCGCGAGTGGTGGGGCGCGGAGGGCTGGCAGTGGCGCTGCAAGGAGGACTGGTCGCACCCGCTCTACTGGCGGCATGAACGCGGCGCGGGCTGGCGCGAGCGATTGATGTTCGAGGATGTCGAACTCCGCCCCGATCACCCCGTCGTCGGCGTCAGTTGGTACGAGGCCGAGGCATACGCCAACTTCATGGGCAAGCGTCTGCCTGGTGAGGCCGAGTGGGAGCGCGCCGCCGCGTGGGACTCTGAACTGAACCGCAAGCGGCTCTTCGCCTGGGGCGACGGCGAACCTTCGGACGCGCTCTGCAACTTCGGGATGCGCCGCTGGGGCACGACACGCGCCGGCAGCTTCCCGGAAGGCGCGAGCGCGGCCGGCTTGTTAGACGCGACCGGCAACGTCTGGGAGTGGACGGCCGACCCCTTCGCCGGCTACGCGGGCTTCGAGGCTTACCCTTACCCCGAATACTCCGAGGCGTGGTTCGACGGCGACCACCGCGTCCTCAAAGGCGGCTCGTGGGCGACGAGCGCGCCGCTGCTGCGCACCTCTTTCCGCAACTTCTTCCGCCGCCAGTTCCGCATCGCCCCGACGGGCATCCGGCTGGTTGAAACTGCCTGAAAGATTGTCCGTAGTCCGTGGTCAGTTGTCAGTCGTTCTTGCTGCATAACCCTTCGCGGTACGTCGAAGGCGTTCAAGCTGACGAGGCTCAAACAACTGACAACTGACCACGGACTACGGACAATCCCTAAGCCCACTTCCTGATCTTCTGGAATCGCTTGACGACCATGCTGCGCTTGAGCGGCGTGAGGCGGTGGATGAAGAGCGTGCCGTCGCAGTGGTCGGTCTCGTGCAGGAAGCAGCGGGCGGCGAGTCCCTCGGCGGTGCGCTCGTACCAACCGCCGTTCACGTCCTGCGCGCGGAGCGTCACGCGCGCCGGCCGTTTGAGCGGGGCGTGAACCTTGCCGACTGACAGGCACCCCTCTTCCCCGGGCTGCTCGCCCTCCGCGCTCACGATTTCAGGGTTCGCGGCGACGAGTTTGATCCCGTCGCAGTCCATCACGAACAGCCGCAGCGACAGCCCGACCTGCGGCGCGGCCAGCCCGACGCCCTCCTCGGCGTACATCGTCTCGAACATGTCGTCGCAGAGCTTTGCTAAATCCTCGTCGAACTTCTCGACCGCGTCGCCCGTCTCGTTCAGAACCCTTTCGGGATATTCCGTAATCTTCAGTACGGCCATCTCTCGCTTCCGCCACCGCCCGCGTTTTAAGGTATGATTCGGCGCGCGGATTCGCGCGCGCCACTGTCACGCATGAGACAATACCACGACCTGCTCAGATCGATCTTGGAGCGCGGCACGCGCCACGAAGACCGCACGGGCGTCGGCACGATCTCGCACTTCGGCTACCAGACGCGCTTCGACCTGCGCGAAGGCTTCCCCGTTGTCACGACCAAGCGCGTGCCCTTCCGCTGGGTCGCCGAAGAGCTGTTCTGGTTTTTGAGCGGCGACACGAACGAGGCCAACTTGCGCGCGCGCGGCGTGGACATCTGGGCCGAGTGGGCCGACGAGGAACACACCCGCAGGTTCGGGCGCGAGCCGGGCGACCTCGGCCCCGTTTACGGCTACCTCTGGCGCTCCTTCGGCGGCCACTACCCGGCGCGAGACGGCGTGGATCAGATCGCGCGTCTCGTCGGCGGGATCGAGACGAACCCGAACTCGCGCCGGCTGATCGTCACGGGCTGGGACCCGCGCGTCGCGGACGCCGTCGATCTGCCGCCCTGCCACACGCTCTTCCAGTTCAAGGTCGAGTCCGAAAAGACTCTCCACTGCCAGCTCTACCAGCGCTCGGCCGACGCCTTCCTGGGCGTGCCCTTCAACATCAGCTCCTACGCGCTGCTCACGCACATGCTCGCGCACGTCTGCGGCCTGCGGCCCGGCGAGTTCATCTACACGCTCGGCGACTACCACATCTACTCGAACCACCTCGCGCAGGTCGAAGAACTACTTTCGCGCGAGCCGCTGCCGCTCCCCCGCCTCGAAATCGAAGACCCGGACGGCCGCCTGCGCGGACTCGACGGCCTGCTCTCGATGCGCTATGAACACCTGCGGCTCGTCGGCTACCGCCCGCACGCGAAGATCGCCGCGCCCGTCGCGATCTAGGCAGGGTTTGAGGTTTAAGGTCTGAAGTTCATATTCTGGAAGCTGCGCTCAAGGCGAAGCCGACGACGTGGAATAGGCAACCTGAAAACTGAAACCTTTCTTATGGCTTTGATCGGCATCGTCGCGGTTGATCGGAACAACGCCATCGGCAGGGGCGGCGCGCTGCCGTG
The DNA here is from genome assembly GCA_035295985.1 of Pyrinomonadaceae bacterium. Taxonomy (GTDB): domain Bacteria; phylum Acidobacteriota; class Blastocatellia; order Pyrinomonadales; family Pyrinomonadaceae; genus JAIVGV01. The sequence goes on from DATHBT010000007.1 coordinate 15,077, forward strand.
GCACTACTCGGCCGACCTGAAATTCTTCAAGGAGCGCACCGTGGGGAACGTCTGCGTGATGGGCCGGCGCACGTGGGAGTCGCTAAAAAAGCCGCTGCCGAACAGGCTGAATGTGGTGCTGACCCGCAGGCTCGAACTCGAAAGCCGGCCGGGCGTCATCATCCTGCACGACGCGCGGTCGGTGCTCTCGCTCGCGCCGTACCTTGCGCGCGACGTTTACGTCATCGGCGGCGCGGAGGTTTTTGCGGCGTTCCGCCAAGAGATCGACGAGTGGATCGTCACGCGCGTGCCCCTTGCGGTGGAGGGCGCGGACACGTTCATGCCGGCCGATTTTCTGGACGGCTTCGAGCCGCGCGAGACGCGCGGCCTCGGCGAAGACTTGCAGGTCACGTTTTACTCACGCTCCAAGTAGCGGCCCGCGCCGAGCCGCAACATCCCTTACGCCGCTCCTTTCCGCTCTAACAAGCCTCACGTCTCGCCCGACCGGCCCGAAACAGTTTTACTGCGCGCGGGCCGCCAGACGCCGCACACCAACTGCTACACGGTTTCGTCGGGCCGCGCCCGATATGGTGGAGTGGCCCTCGTGGGGTGATTTGCCGGCCGTTTTCCGCGGGTTTTCGGCGGCTTTTCGTCCGCCGTGCGGGCCGGACGCGTGGCACCGCAATTGCTCAAGTCCGGATCATGAGCACCGACGCCACCACCGTATTGCCCGTCGCGCAGAAGGTGGGTCGCGGCCGGAAGGCGCAGGCCGCCAAGCTGGAAGCCCCCGCCCCCGCAAGCGATCACGCACTCGCCCAGCAGGCCGCCGCGGGCGACATGGCGGCCTTCGAGGAGCTGTACGCGCGCAACAACCGGCGCGTCTATTCGCTCTGCCTGCGCATGACCGGCAACGTCTCAGAGGCGGAAGACCTCGCGCAGGAGGCTTTCATCCAACTCTTCAGGAAGATCGGCTCCTTCCGCGGCGAGTCGGCGTTTACGACTTGGCTCCACCGCCTCACCGTCAACCAGGTGCTCATGCACTTCCGTAAGCGGAACGTGAAGCTGGAGCTGACGACGGACGACGGCGAAGTGCCCGTGCAGATCGTCAAGGGCACGGAGAACCCGCGCTTGATGCCCGTCGTGGATCGCATCGCGCTGGAGCGCGCCGTCGGAAAGCTCCCGCCAGGCTACCGCACGGTATTCGTCCTCCACGACGTTGAAGGGCACGAGCACGAGGAGATCGCGAAGATTCTGGGCTGCTCGGTCGGCACGTCCAAATCGCAACTGCACAAGGCGCGGATGAAGCTGCGCACGCTGCTCCGGCAGCAGAAGTTCAACTTCCGTTACTGACACCCGACGACTCGCAAGAAGCACTCAGGGCGTCTCACTCATTCGAGTGAGACGCCCTGAGTGCTGTCTGCTCCCGGCGCAGGACACGCCCGCCCGTCCGCCTCGTCCGCTCAGTTGAGATCAAACAACAGCACTTCCGCCGGCCCGCGGCCGGTGATTGTGAGCCGCCCCTCGTCGCTCACGGCCGCGCCGTCGCCCTGTTCCAGTTTTTCACGCCCGTTTAGTTCGACTGCGCCGCGCGCCACCTGTAGCCACGCGTGCCGGCCGGGCCGCAGCTCGTGCGAGACCCCGGCATTGTCTTCGAGCAGCGCGGCGTAAATCTCCGCGTCCTGGTGGATCGTGACCGAGCCTTCGCGCCCGTCGGGCGAAGCGACGACGCGCAGGCGGTTGCGCTTCTCATCGTCCTCAAACTTCTTCTCCTCGTAACCCGGCTTGATGCCGTTTTGAGCCGGGAGAATCCAGATTTGGAGGAGGTGGACGCGCTCCGTCTCCGAGCCGTTGAACTCGCTGTGGCGGACGCCCGTGCCGGCGCTCATCCGCTGCACGTCGCCGGGGCGGATGGTCGAGCCGTTGCCCATGCTGTCGCGGTGCGCGAGGCCGCCTTCGAGGACGTAGGTGACGATCTCCATGTCGCGGTGGCCGTGCGTGGGGAAGCCCGCGCCGGGCGCGACGAAGTCCTCGTTGATGACGCGCAGAGTGCGGAAGCCCACGTGCCGCGGGTCGTGGTACTCGCCGAAGGAGAACGTGTGGTAGGTGTCGAGCCAGCCGAAGTCGAAGTGGCCGCGCTCGCCAGATTTCCTGACGGTGATCATTGATCCTCCCTTTCCCTTGCCTGCCCTGCCGCGCCCGCGTCGGCGCGAGCGGCGTTGACGAAATCGGCGAGGAGTCCGTAGGCCGTGCTCTTCAGGTTCGGGCCGCGCGCCGTGACGTTCAGACCTTCCAGCACGTCGAGCCTGAAGTTGATCGAGAGCGACGAGCCGGTCAGGTTCGCCAGCGGATCGTCCGGCCCGATCTGTTCGGGCTTAACGCTCGCCTTCACACTCCCGTCCGCGTCCCGCTCCGCGCGGCTTATCAGTCTGAACGGCCGCCCGGCTTCCCTCGACTGGCGCACGGCCCGCGCATCAAGCTCCCGAATGCCAACGCGCCCGACCTCTTCGAGCTTCACCTGCGCGCCCATCAGGACGTTCGCCAGCGCGCAGACCTTCACGGCCGCGTCCCAGCCGTCAACGTCGTAGGACGGATCGGTCTCCGTGATGCCCAGCTCCTGCGCGCGCGCGACGCCCTCGCCGAACGTGCGCCCGCGCTCAAGCTCTTCGAGGATGACGGTCGTGGTCGAGTTGAGCAGCGCCGTAAACGAGAGCAGGCGCGCCGCCGGCAGGCACTCGCGGAAGAGCGAGAAGACCGGCAGACAGTCCGCCACCGTCGCCTCGAAGAGGAATTGACGTTTTCGCCCGCCCGCCAGTTGCCTCAGCTCACGGAGGCCGTGGACGACCGCGCCCTTGTTCGCCGTGACGACGTGCGCGCCCGCCTCAAGCCCCGCGCGCGCGTGCTCGACCGCGGGACGGCCCGTCAGCGGTTCGAGCGAAGTCGTCTCGAACAACACGTCGGCCCGCGAGGCGCTCAGCCACTCGCGCACGTCGCGCGGCGCCGGCTCGACGCGCTGTGCGACCTCGCCCGCGATCAACTCCCCCGCGCCGTAACCTTCCGGCGAGCAGAGCCACCCGAGCCGCCGGCTGGCGACGCCCGTCACGCGCCACGCGATGCCGAACTCGTCGCGCAACTCGTCCGTCTTCTCGACGAGCAGGCGCGCGAGCGCGCGGCCGACGTTGCCGAAGCCGAGCAGGCAGAGGTTGTAAGTCTTCATGTCGCGTTCGGTCATCTCAAGAACGTCGAACAAAATTGTAGGGGCAGGGCTTGCCCCCGCCCGCTGCTTCGATACCTTCGACATTGAATCCGGTGAGACTCAGCGGGCGGGGGCAAGCCCTGCCCCTACAAACATCGTCCGCGTTGATGTGCAGAACCGCTGTCTAAGTTTCCCCTTCCGCCGGGGCGTAGGAGCGGACGAGTTTTTCGGCGGCCCACTCGACGGCGGCCGGGTCGAGCGCGCGCTTGAAGACGACGACGTGCGGGTCTTCGCGCGCGAAAGGGTCGCGGCTGCCGCGCAGCTCCTCCCACGCGGCGAGCAGGAAGTTTCGCAAACCCGCCGCTTCCAGTTCGCGGAGGCGCGCGGCGAGGTGTTCGGGCGTCCAGAACCCCAACAATTCGAGGTGGACGAGTTGGCCGTCGGGGCGGCGGAGCGCGAAGTCGGGGATGAAGGCGCTCGCGCCGACGTTGACGACCTCGCGCGAAGGCTCGAGCGTCCATTCGGTGTCGAAGCGGCCCCACGATTCGAGCAGCTTGTCGCGCAGCCCCGCGTCGTAAGTCCATCCCTCCGGCGCGTGGGTGCGCAGGTTGTGGCGATCCGAGACCAGCTCGAAGAAGGCCGTGTCGTGGCGCGTCGCAATCTCGGCGCGCATCGTCCAGCCGGCGCAGCCCAGGAGATCGGGCAGGAAGACGGCCATCTGCACGCCGTACTTCTGCGAGCGGTGGAAGAGCGAGACCGGGCCGTCCAGATCGATCTCGTAACCCGCCTGGGCCGACCCCGTGATCGAGTGGATCAGCCTGTGCGCCTTGATAGCAGTGAAGAGAGCGCGGTAGCCGTGCGCGCCTTGGGGCCTAGCGGTGATGCGCATTCGCACGGAGCGGTAGAGCAGCGCCTGCGCCTGCGCGAGGTTGTAGCGGTCGATCAACTCGGCCGCGTCAGGCTCATCGAAAGAGACCAGCTTCTGCCGCGCCGGCAGATCCGCGTACAGCCCGCCGAGTGCGACTTCCGGCGCGCAGCTCAGCTCCCGCGCGACTTCTTCGAGGACGCGCGAGCGCGCCTCGCCGCCGCCGTCGAGCGGGTGCGCCTCCCGCGCCTTCGCGAAGACGAGGCGGCGCAGTTCCGCCGGCTCGATTGAAGTCTCTGTCGCGAACTCGGAGCGGTCGAGGAGGAGTTTGACGAGGCCGCGCACGACGCGGTAGTTCGTGCCCGCGCCGACGTACTCGTCGAGCGCCGCGTCGAGCCGGCCGCGCGACTGAGCGACGTGCTCTTTGAAGATGCGGACGAGAGTTTCGGCCTCGCGCAGCCAGCGCGGGTCGGCCGGGTTGAGTTGGCGCGGCCTGATCTCTTCGCCGCGCCGGTAGCTCAGTGCGAGGTCTGCGGTCAGCATCGTCGGTTCAGATTGTCGTTGAGTGTTTTTGTAGCGCACTCACCACGGAGGCACAGAGTTCACAGAGGGGGCACGGAGGGTTGCATGGTTTTCTCTGTGCAGCCTCCGTGCTCTCTGTGTCTCCGTGGTGAGTGCTGAACGCTACACTCAAGATAGAGATCAAATCAGTCTCGGCGTCTCGCTCACTGCGGGCCGGAACTGCGCGTTGTCGCCGCGGCGGCGGCTGATCTGCTCCTCGGTCGTGTCGGCCGTGACGACCTCGTAGAGCACCGCCTCCTTGCCCGGCGACTTCCGCAGGATGCGCCCCAATCGCTGGATGTGCTCGCGCGAAGAGCCGGAGCCTGAGAGCACTACGGCGACCGCCGCTTCGGGGATGTTGACGCCCTCGTTCAGGACCTTGGAGGTTGCGAGCGCCAGCACGTCGCCGCGGTTGAACGCCGCCAGCCACTCGCGCCGCTCCTTCACGGCCGTCTCGTGCGTAATCGCGGGGACGAGGAACTGCTCCGAGATGCGATAGACCATCTCGTTCTCGGCGGTAAATATGAGCACGCGCTCGCGCCTGTGCCGCTTCAGCAGTTCCGCGAGCACCCGCAGCTTCGCCTCCGTGCCGAGAGCGATCCGGCGCGACTCGCGGTAGGCCAGCATAGCGCGGCGGCCGTCCTCGCTGCGCGCGCTCTGGGCGATGAAATATTGCCAGCCCTGCAAAGTCCCCAGGCGGATCTTCTTCTCCGACAGGAACCGCTGGAAGACGCCCCGCTCGCGCTCGTAGGATTCGCGTTCGGCGGGCGACAGCTCGACCCGCACGCGCTCGACCGTGTAGTCGGCCAGGTACTCGCCCGCCATCTCGCGCGCGCCGCGGCGGAAGACTTCGGGGCCGATCAACTGCTCCAAAAGCTCGTCCTCGCCGTCGGCGCGTTCGGGCGTGGCGGAGAGGCCGAGGCGGAAGGGCGCGAGCGACATCTCGGCGGCGTAGCGGAAGGAGCCGCCGGGCAGGTGGTGGCACTCGTCGAAGATGACGAGGCCGAAACGGTCGCCGAGGCGCTCCATGAAGCGGAAGGCCGAGGCGTAGGTCGTGACGGTCAGCGCCCCAAGCTCGAAGTAGCCGCCGCCGATGAGGCCGACCTCGGCGCGGAAGCTCGCCAGCAGCAGGTCGTACCACTGGTTCATCAGGTCAATCGTCGGCACGACGACAACCGCGGAGCGGCCGGCGCGCTCGATTGCCATCTGCGCGACGAGGCTTTTCCCTGCGCCGGTCGGCAGCACGACCACGCCGCACCGCTCGCTTCGCTCCCACTCGCGGATCGCCTCCTCCTGGTACGGCCGCGGCTCGACGGCGAGCGTGTTCTTGAAGTCGAAGCGGTCGTATGCGCGCGCCCTGTCTTCGTAAGCCGCGCCGCGCCTGATCAGCTCTTTGACGACGTGACGGTAAGAGTGGGCCGGCGCGCGCCAGCGCTCCACCCGCTCGTCCCAGCGGAACGACGCGGGCACGGCGTCGGCTTCGCGCCCGCGCCCGACGCCGTCGAGCACGAGCGTCCCGGCGTCGAACCTGAGCACGATCTGACTTTCGCCGGCCATCGGCCAAGAGGTTACAACACGGCGGCGGCTAACAACGAACTCGCCCGGCCGTGTCCCGCCGCGGCCGGCGGGTTCTTCCGGGCGCGGCGGCTGTCGTAAAATAGTCGCAACCATGCTCAGCGTTCTGAACATCGTCCTCGTCTTCCTGCTCGTACTAGCCAACGGCTTCTTCGTCGCCTCGGAGTTCGCGCTCGTCGGCGTGCGCCGCTCGCGCGTCGCGAGCCTCGCCGAAGCGGGCGACCGCCGCGCCCGGAGGCTGCTCGGCCTCATCGACAACCTGAACGCCTACATCTCGGCCACCCAGCTCGGCATCACGCTCGCCTCGCTCGCGCTGGGGTGGCTCGGCGAGCCGGCCGTCGCACACCTTCTGGAAAAACCGCTCGCCGGCCGCGTCTCCGAGGCCGTGCTGCACACCATCTCGTTCGCCGTCGCCTTCGGCATCATCACGTTCCTCCACATCGTGCTCGGCGAACTCGCGCCCAAGACGCTCGCCTTGGAGCGCGCGGAGAAGACCGCGCTCGCCATCGCGCTGCCGATGCAGCTCTTCTATAGAACTTTCTACTACCCGATCCGCCTGCTCGACTGGGCGGGCACGCGCGTCGTGCGGCTCTTCGGCCTGCACCCTTCGGGCGAGCACGGCGCGATCTACACCGAGGACGAACTCAGGCAGATCATCGCCGCCTCGCAGCGGGGCGGCCACATCGAGGAGGGCGAGCGCCGCCTTCTCGACCGCGTCTTCGCCTTCGGCGACGCGGAGGTGCGCGAGGCGATGATCCCGCGCACGCAGGTCGAGGCGCTGCCCGCCAACGCCACGTTAGAAGAAGCGCGCGCCCGCTTCCGCGAAACGGGCTACTCGCGCCTGCCCGTCTATCGCGAACGGCTCGACAACGTCGTCGGCCTGCTCTTCAGGAAGGATTTGGACATGGGCCAGGTCTCCCCCGAAGGCTTCGATCTGGCAAAGCTCGCGCGGCCCGCGACGTTCATCCCGGCCACGGCGACGCTCGGCGCGGCGCTCGCGCAGATGCAGAAGGCGCGCATCCACTTCGTCTTCGTCATCGACGAGCACGGCGGCATCGAGGGCGTCCTCACGCTCGAAGACTTGCTGGAAGAGATCGTCGGCGAGATCGACGACGAGTACGACGAGGAGGCGCGCTCGCAGATCGCGGAGCAGCCGGACGGGACGTGCCTCCTGGACGGGATGCTCGCCGTGCGCGACGCCAATCAGCGCCTCTCGCTCGCGCTCCCCGAGGACGAGCATTACACGACGCTCGCGGGCTTCCTGATGGCGAAGGCGGGCCGCGTGCTCAAGGCCGGCGAGACGGTCGAGCACGACGGCGCAAGCTTCGCGGTCGAGCGCGTCGAGGGCCTGCGCATCCGCCGCGTCCGCTTCGCGCCGGCCGCCGCTGGCAGGCAGGACGAGAACGGCGCGCTGCCGCGCCGCCCGGCCGGCGGACATCTCGCCGCGCTGCCGCCGCTCGCCTGCGGGCTCGCCTACTCGCTGCTCGCGCTGGCGGCCTAGCGCGTGCGCGAAGAGTTTTCTAAATGATCGTCATCGACGGCTCATTCGGCGAGGGCGGCGGGCAGATCATACGCACGTCGCTGGCCCTCTCGCTCGTCACGCGAAAACCCTTCCGCGTCGGGCGCGTGCGGGCGCGGCGCGAGAAGCCCGGCCTGCAGCGGCAGCACCTGACGGCCGTGATGGCGGCGGCCGAGGTAGGGCGGGCACGGGTTGAGGGCGCGACCGTCGGCGCGCGCGAGTTCTCGTTCGAGCCGGGCGAGGTCGCGCCGGGCGACTACACCTTCGCAATCGGCACGGCCGGCAGCACCACGCTCGTCCTCCAGACGGTGCTCCCGCCGCTGATGATCGCGCAAGGGCCGAGCCTGCTCACGCTCGAAGGCGGCACGCACAACGTCCACGCGCCGCCGTTCGACTTCATCGAGCGCGCCTTCCTCCCGCTCGTCAACCGCACCGGCCCGCGCGTCGCGGTCGAGTTGGCCCGCTACGGCTTCTACCCGCCCGGCGGCGGGCGCTTCCGGGTCTTCATCGAGCCGGCGGTCGAGCGCCACAGACTCGATCTCGGCGAGCGCGGCCGTGTTCGCAGAAGACTCGCCCGCGCCCTCGTCGTCAAAATCCCGCCCGCCGTCGCCGAGCGAGAGTTGGCGGTCGTCCGCGAGCGGCTGGGCTGGTCGGGCGACGAGTTAAAGGTCGAGACCTCGAACAACGCGCTCAGCCCCGGCAACGTCCTCACGCTCGAAGTGGAGACCGACCACCTGACCGAGTTATTCACCGGGATGGGCGAGCGCGGCGTCCGCGCCGAGACGGTCGCCGAGCGCGCCTGCGACGAGACGCAGAGTTACCTCGACGCGGGCGCGCCCGTCGGCGAACACCTCGCCGACCAACTGCTCATCCCGCTCGCCCTCGGCGCCGGCGGCTCCTACGTCACCGCCCCCCCCTCTTTGCACACGACGACCAACATCGAGATCATCAGGAAATTCCTGGACGTAGGGATCGAAGCGACTCAGGTCTCGGAGCGGCAATGGCGGATCGAAGTAGCGTCGAAGCAAAGCCCCGAAGGGGCGTAATGAGACAGCTTGGGGCGCAGCCCCAAGAAAACGTCCGTTAAAAAATTGAAGCCCCGGAGGGGCGGAATAATCAACCTTGACTATTCCGCCCCTCCGGGGCC
>DATHBT010000008.1:0-20057 GCA_035295985.1 Pyrinomonadaceae bacterium
GGAGCAGGGCGCGCGTGACGCGGCCGATCCGCTCGCCACCGTGCGCGCCGCGGTCGGGCGCTTCGGCGCGGCCGTCGCCCTCAAAGGGCGCGAGACGTTCGTCGCCGCGCCGGGCGTCGCGGCGGTTTACGTCAACCGCGCGGGCAACGTCGGCCTCGCCACCTCCGGCTCCGGCGACACGCTCGCCGGACTCATCGCCGGCCTCGCCGCGCGTGGCGCCGAACCCCTCACCGCCGCCGTCTGGGGCGTCCACACCCACGCCCTCGCGGGCGAAGCGCTAACCCGAAATACGGGCACGCTCGGCTACCTCGCGCGCGAGCTGCCCGGCGAGTTCCCGCGGCTGATGTCTAGACTCGCCGGGGCGGAGCGCGGCTGATAGCGCGCCCGCCCGCGGAGCGCACCCGACTGTCAGACCGACGAGACGATACCGGATTAAGGCTCGCGCTAAGGGTTAGGCGTCGGCGTCGGCTTAGGCCCCGTACCCCCTTCGCTCTGCCCGGACAGATCCTTGATGGAGGGCTTGGCGGAAAGGAACTCCATCATCAGTTCCTTGCTTTCGCCTTTAACGGAACGCAGTTCCTTCACGGATTCGCCAGGGCGGACAAATGCGTCGGCCACATCCAGCGCGCGTACGGAGAGGTAAGGACTTGCGTCGTTCGGGTTGGCGACTCCTCGGAGGAACTCTTCGAACGACAAAGTGAAAGACGTGTGGCCGCGCTCACTCCGCCCGCTTACTCGCCCTTTGACGACCTTGTCGTCTTGCCTGAGGGTGAACGTATCCCCATTGATCTCGAGTTCCGCCTGGCCTTTTATCTGGGCCGCCGGAAACTCGACGTTAACCGTGTATGTACCGCTCTCCAAAACGACCTTCGCGGCCGCGTCGGCTTGGCCGCCGGCGGTGCCGGCTGGTGCGGCCGTCTGTGGTGGTGGCTGGGCCGACTGCGACTGGGCCAAGCTCTGAGCAGGCGTTTGGCGAGCGACGGCCGTCGCGCCGTCGCCTCGCCTGAGAATGACTTCGTTGGCGGCCGCAGCTGCCAGCGAGAGTGAAGAGGCCATGAAGGCCGCGCCGGGGAGGATCTTTTTGAGGCTCATGGTTTCTCCTTATTTCAGACTTCAGACACGGGATGGCCCCGCCTCGGTGCGCGCCGGCCGGGCGTCGGCAGCGCCCGCGGCGGGGTGACGGGGCGCGGACAGTTCACGTTCACGGTCGTCGAACCATCTCTCAATGCGGGCGCGCGTCGCCTCGTCCGTCTGTGGCTTGTCTGAGAACTGCCGGAGCGAGACGATGCGGTTTAGGATTAGCTCCCGGTATCCCCCGTCCTTGTCGAGCTTGCCCGCCTCCGTGAAGTGGCTGTTGGCTTCATCGAATTTACCCTCCCGTGCGCACGCGAAGCTCATGCTGTAGTGGGCAAGCGCTTTGAAGTCGTCGGGCGCGTAGAAGGCGCGCGAGTTGTTAACCGACGTCTGATCGCCCTGCCTGACCGGCATGAAATGGTAACGGGCGTAGGCGGGGATGAACCCGGTTTTGTCGAAGCCCGGCTGCCCGAATTTCGATAGGGCCTTCTCGTAATACCTGTGCGCTTCGCGGATGTCCCCCTTGTACAGGTAGGCGTTGCCGAGGCCGATGAACGTCCCGAAGTGATCGCGGAGTTTGGCCGACTCCTTTAGGTGCTCGATGGCATTGTCCAATTCCAGATTCAGCAGGTAACTATAGCCGAGGTTGTACTGGGCCAAGCCCCTGCCCGGCTCCAACTCCACCGCCTTCCTGAAAGCCGCGATTGCCTCTTTCAGGTTGAAGACCTTCTCATGCATGTACGTGAAGCCCAGCTCCAACTGGCACGGGAAGTGTTTCGGGTGGAGTCGGGTACAATCTCTAAAGATGTCGAGGGCCCGCTGCTCCTGGCCCGCGTTGCGGTAGAGCAGCGCTTGCAGGCGCAAAAGCCGGCGGTCCTCCTTAAGCTCGAAGCTGTCTTCGAGCAGCTTGATCTTAGCCGGGAGGAGGGCCGCCCCGCCCTGCGTGGCGAAGTCCGAATCTGACCGTAAGAACTGGCTCAGCAGTAGTCCGCCCCGGGCTTTGGAATTGGAGGCGTTCACTTCCAGCGCCTTCTTGTAAGCCTGCTCGGCCGCCGGCTCGTCCATGCCGTCCATCATCATGTCGCCGAACGCGCGGTAGTACTCCGCCGTGTTCTTGACTATGTCGCCGCTCGTCTTCTTCTCGGAGGCCTCGCGGTACGACTCAAACGGATCGACGTTGTAAACGAAGTACGCGAGGAGCAGGGCGACCAAGCCGAGGGCGGATGAGATCAGCGTGAAGTGAGACGAGTACCACTTGCTGAAAGCGCCGAGGCGCGTGTGGCGCGAGCCGGAGCTGGGGATGCCCAGCTCCCCCCTGAGGGCCTCGACCTCGCGCTCAAGGCTTTCGAGCTTCGACTTGAGTAGGACGTACCCTTCAACCTCTTCCCGCGTCAAATTGAGGCCGCCGACGGAGGGCATCTCTAGATTCCTCGAAGCGCGGAAGGCGATCCACTCCTCCAGTACCTCGCGAAGCCTCTTGGCGCAGGCGGCCTCGTCGCCCCCGCGCGCGTAGACGCCGTGGAAGCCGGGGACGACCCCGATGTAGCCGCCGCTCTCCGGCAGCACCGAGTACTGGGCCGTTCTCATAACGGCGTCGGCGTAATCGCGGAACGGAAGGGACATAGCTTGACGCCTCCGCGCGGGTAGGCTTATTCGGTCGCCGGCTGCGGGGCGGGGCGGCTTGTCAACTCGCGCCAAGTGAGCGGCTGCGTGCCGTCGTCGAGCCTGACCATCGAGATGCAGCCGGGCGAGGGGCAGACCAGTGAGCAGAGGTTGCAGCCGACGCACTCGTGCTCGTCAACGACGGGGTAGCGCAGGCCGTTGATCTCCGTGAAGGGGATGCACTGGTGCGCGCCGTCCTCGCAGGCGACGTGGCAGAGGTTGCAGCGGATGCAAAGGGAGTGGTCGATCCGCGCGACCGTCTTGTAGTTGAGATCGAGGTTGCCCCAGTCGGTCACGCGCGGCACGCTCTTGCCGATGATGTCGCGGACGCTCAGGAAGCCCTTCTCGTCTAAGTAGTTCGACAGCCCGTCGATCATGTCCTCGACGATGCGGTAGCCGTAGTGCATGACGGCGGTGCAGACCTGCACTGTCGAAGCGCCAAGCAGCAGGAACTCCGCCGCGTCGCGCCAGGTGGAGATGCCGCCGATGCCGCTGATGGGGATGCCCACCTCCGGGTCGCGCGCCAGCTCCGAGACCATGTTGAGGGCGATGGGCTTGACGGCCGGGCCGCAGTAGCCGCCGTGCGCGGCGTAGCCGCCGACGTTCGGGTGCGGGACGAGCGTGTCGAGATCGACGCCCATCACCGAGTTGATCGTGTTGATGAGCGAGAGGGCGTCGGCCCCGCCGCGCACGGCCGCGCGCGCGGGCGGGTTGATCGAGGTCACGTTCGGCGTCAGCTTCACGATGACCGGCAGCCGCGTCGCCTCCTTGACCCACTCCGTCACCATGCAGGTGTAGTCGGGCACCTGCCCCATCGCCGACCCCATGCCGCGCTCACTCATCCCGTGCGGGCAGCCGAAGTTCAGCTCCACGCCGTCCGCGCCGGTGCCTTCGACCTTCTTCGCGATCTCGTGCCACGCCTCACGCTTCGACTCGACCATCAGCGAGACGACGAGCGCGTGCTTCGGGTATTTCCGTTTGCACTCTGCGATCTCACGCAGGTTCACTTCGAGCGGGCGGTCTGTGATCAGCTCGATGTTGTTGAGGCCGATCATCCGCTGCGGCCCTGTGTCTATCGAGGCGAGGCGCGAGCAGACGTTGCGGATCGGCTCGCCCAGTGTCTTCCAGACCGCGCCGCCCCAGCCCGCGTCGAACGCGCGCTCGACCATCGATCCCATGTTCGTCGGCGGCGCGGACGCCAGCCAGAAAGGGTTCGGCGATTTGATGCCGACGAAATCAACGCTCAGGTCTGCCATCTTTCAAACCCCCGCAACACGCGACCTTCAAGCCGCGTGAATCTGTCCGGTGCTTTCGTGGAGTATTACGCGCGCGCCGGCGAACTCGACGCGCTCGCCCGTCAATTCGGCGTGGATGCCCTGCGCGGCGAGCTTGCCCATCTGCGCGGCGTCAACGGCCTCGCGACCGCCGTTGACGCAGTCGCCGCCCGCGAAGATTTTCGCGTTCGAGGTCTGCATCGTCTCCGCGTTGACGGCGACGCGCCCCGCCCCGTCAATCTTCACGCCCGCGGTCTTCGTCAGCCACTCCTTCATCTTACCCTGGCCCGTCGCCTTAATGACCACGTCCACGGGAATCTCGAACTCCGAGCCTTCTACGACGCGCGCGGCGCGTTTGCCGTCCGCGTCCGGCTCTGTCAACTCAGTCCGCACGCAGCGCAGCGCGCCGACGCGCCCGCCGCCGTTCGCCAGCACCGCGACCGGCGCGGTCTGCCACCAGAACTCCACCGCGTCCTGCTTCGCCAGCTCGAACTCGTAGCTGTAGGCCGGCATCTCGTTCGCCGTCCGGCGGTAGATCATCAGCACGCGCTCGGCCCCGAGGCGGCGGGCCTGCGTGACGGCGTCCACGGCCGTGTTGCCAGCGCCGACGACGGCGACCGTGCGGCCGACGGGGACACTCGCCCAATCGCGCGACTTGATCCGCTCGATGAAATCGAGCGCGTCGTACACGCCTTCGAGCTCCTCGCCCGGAATGCCCAGGCCGCGCGTCGCGCCGAGGCCGACGCCGAGGAAGACCGCGTCGTGCTTCGAGGCCAGCTCGTCGAACGAGACTTCGCCGCCAACTTCGGTGTTCGTCCTGATCTCGACGCCGAGGCGCGCGATCTGCGCGACCTCCTCCTGCGAGACGCGCTGAGTCATCTTGTACTCGGCCATCCCGTAGGTGTCCAAACCCCCGGCGAGCGGCTTCCGTTCGTAGATGGTCACGCCGTAGCCGAGCCGAGCGAGGTACGTCGCGCACGACAGACCCGCGGGGCCGGAGCCGACGACGGCGACAGACTTGCCGTTCGGCGCGCCGGCCTTGAGCACGTCGCGCCCGCGGCTCAACACGTGATCGGTCGCGTAGCGTTGCAGCCGCCCGATCTCGATGGGCTTCTGCATCAAGGTCTTTTCGACGCACGCGCCCTCGCACAGCACCTCGACGGGGCAGACGCGCGCGCAGGTCGCGCCGATGGGGTTGGCGTCGAAGATGACGCGGGCCGACCCCGTCATGTTGCCGGTGGCGATCTTCTTGATGAAGGCCGGCACGTCTATGTGCGTCGGGCAGGCTACGGCGCACGGGGCGTCGAAGCAGAAGAGGCAGCGGTTGGCCTCGAACAGCGCCTCGGCCTCGGTCAGCGCGGGCGCGATCTCGCGGAAGTTGCGCTCGATCTGCGCGGGCGGGATGAGCGTGGTCGGTTGTGTGGACATAAATTCTTAGGTGCGGGAGAGAGGTGTTAAGTGACTCGGGTTATAACTCCGCGTCGGCCTCGATCTCGATGAGCATTTTCGGGTCGATCAGGCGCGAGACCTCGACCATCGTCGTCGCGGGCATTATTTCGCGGAAGAACTCGCCGTGCGCGCGGCCGTACTCCTCCCAGCGAGAGATGTCGGTGACGAACATGCGCGTGCGGACGACGTGCTCAAGCCCCGCGCCGAGCCTTTGGAGCGCGGCCTCGATGTTTTTGATCGTCTGCACGGCCTGCGCGTAGGCGTCGCCTGTGCCGACGACCTCGCCCGCGTCGTCCGTCGCCGTCGTGCCCGTCACGTAAATCCGACGGCCTACGCGCACGGCGCGAGAGTAGCCGACGATTGACTCCCACTTGCGGCCGGTCGAGATGCGCTGACGCTCTTTCATCGTCGGAGGAATTGTAGGGGCAGGGCTTGTCCCTGCCCGGCCGCCGTTGCAACAGAACGGGCAGGGACAAGCCCTGCCCCTACAAGATCAATCACCGTCTCAGTCGGCGACGAGCGAGCCGTAGGTGTCGGGCCGGCGGTCGCGGAAGAACTGCCAGGTGTTGCGGACTTCGCGGATCATGTCGAGGTCTAAATCAGCGACGACCAGCGCGTCCTTGTCGCGCGGGGCTTCGGCGACTATCCGTCCGCGCGGATCGCAGAAGTAACTCTGGCCGTAGAACTCGCCGATGTCCCAAGGCTGCTCGTGGCCGACGCGGTTGATCGCGCCGATGAAGTAGCCGTTGGCGACGGCGTGCGCGGGCTGCTCCAGCTTCCACAGGTACTCGGAGAGGCCCGCGACCGTGGCCGAGGGGTTGAAGACGATCTCCGCGCCGTTCAGACCAAGCGCGCGCGCGCCTTCGGGGAAGTGGCGGTCGTAGCAGATGTATACGCCTACTTGCGCGTAGGCCGTCTGGAAGGTCGGGTAGCCCAGGTTGCCGGGGCGGAAGTAGAACTTCTCCCAGAAGCCGGGGTTGACGTGCGGGATGTGGTTCTTGCGGTACTTGCCCAGATACTTCCCGTCGGCGTCGATGACGGCGGCCGTGTTGTAGTAGATGCCGGCGATCTCCTCCTCGTAGATGGGCACGATGATGACCATGCCGTGCTGGCGCGCAACGTCCTGCATGAGGCGCACCGTGGGGCCGTCGGGGATGCGCTCGACGGCCTCGTACCAGCGCGTCTGCTGCTCGGCGCAGAAGTAGGGCGTGTTGAAGACCTCCTGCATGCAGAGGATTTGGACGCCCTGCCGGGCGGCGTCTTCAATAAGCTTCAGGTGCTTCTCGACGTTGGCGCGCTTGATCTCCTCGATGGGCGCGTCGGTCGGGCCTGCGTGCGTGGCCTGGATGAGGCCGCATTTGACTGTGCGTGGCATGATTTTTCGTCCTTGCTTGTTTTTACGAATTCCCCGAACTGTCTTGGCCGGGTTTGACGACCTTCTCCCAAGTGACCGTGATCTCCGACATCTTCTGCGCGTCGGCGACGTACTGCTCGAAGTAGCCGCAGCGTGTGCAGATGTAGCAATCGACCGGGCTGGGCGAGATCATCAGGTTGCCCGTGCTCACATAGACGCGGGCCTTCCCCTGGTAGATGCCGTCCCACTTGCGATAGACGGTCGGCGTCCTGCACTTCGGACAATACCCGCTTCTCAAGCCCGACACTCCTTCCGCCGCGGCGTCTTTGCCCTCGCGCCGCTCATTCCTCTCGCAAACTGCTGTGCCCACTCATCAGGATGTAGTAAACCACGAAGCCGATGCCGAAGGTGACGAACCAGGCGTAGGTGTAGAGCGTGTCGGAGAGCGCCGGGTCGTCAACCTGCCCCGTGAAATTGGGCGTCGTTGCGGCGCGCAGGAAGCCGGGCACGACGGGCGCGACGGCCGCGAGCATGGCGATGATCGCGCGCCAGTTGAAGCCGTTCGAGTACGAGTAGCGCCCGCCGGGGCGGAAGAGGTCGGCGAGGTCGAGCCGCTGGCGGCGCAGCACCCAGTAGTCGCAAATCATCACGCCGCCGATGGCGCCCATCAAACCCGAATAGCCGACGAGCCACGTGAAGATGTACGCGCCCATCGAGGACATCAGCTTCCACGGCATCATCAGGATGCCGATGACGGCTGTGATCAGCCCGCCCGTCACGTAGGATATGAGCCGCGGGTTGAGGTTCGAGAAATCGTTCGACGGCGAGACGACGTTGGCGGCCATGTTCGTCGTCAACTGAGCCGCGAAGATGACTGCCGTGGCGAAGAGGATGACGGCGACGCCGTCGAACCGCTGCATCAGATCGACGGGGTTCGGGATGGCCTGCCCGTAGATGAGCACGGTCGCGCTCGTAACCGCGACGCCGATGAAGGCGAAGGCCGTCATCGTGAGCGGAAGGCCGAGCGCCTGGCCCAGCATCTGCGAGCGTTGCGAGCGGGCGTAGCGTGTGAAGTCCGGGATGTTGAGCGAGAGCGTGGCCCAGTAGCCGACGGAGGCGGTGAGCGCGCCCGGAAAGATCGTCCAGAAGTTCTGGTGCTGCTTTTGCAGCCGGGAGGATTCCGAGAGCACGTGACCGAGGCCGCCCGCGCGCCACGCGGCCCAAACGAGCAGGATGATCCCACCGGCGAGCAGCAGCGGGGCCGCCCACGACTCAAGATATTTGATGCCCTCGATGCCCTTCACGATAATGAAGACCTGTATGCCCCAGAAGAGCAGGAACGCGAGCCACGTGTGCGCCGTTACGCCGAACAACTCCGCGCCGCCGAAGAGCGTCGCCCACCCGCCCCAGACGCGCGCCAGCAGCGCGTCAATCGCAGTCCCGCCGATCCACGTCTGGATGCCGAACCAGCCGCAGGCGACGACGGCGCGCGCCAGCGCCGGCACGTTCGCGCCGCGCGTGCCGAAAGAGGCGCGGCAGAGGACGGGGAACGAGACGCCGTACTTCGTGCCGGCGTGGGCGTTCAGGATCATCGGGATGAGGACGACGGTGTTGCCCAGAAGGATCGTCACCATCGCCTGCCACCAGTTCATCCCCGCCTCGATGAAGCCGCCGGCCAGCGTGTAGGTCGTGATGACGACGCTCATCCCGATCCACAGCGCCGCGATGTTCCAAGTCGTCCAGGTGCGCTCGCGGATCGTCGTCGGCGCGAGGTCGCGGTTCCACAGGGGGCTCCCCGACACGTCCTCGCGCAGCTCCTCGAAGTCGCGCTGCGTGACGGCGATGTCGGACTCGGCGGCTTCAGTCGTCATAACCTTGGCGGGGCGCGGGAGAATAATCTCGCCGGTTCACAGTATCAATTGCCGGGCGCTTCGATCTTGATGTCGGCGTTGTAGTCGGAGATGGTGACGACGGTCTGGGTCTTCTTCCCGTCGAGTTCGCCCTCGGTCTCGGTCTTGCGCGGGAGCCCGTCGGCCGCCGAGAGCCACGTCTTGGAGGTGGCCTTCATCTTCATGCCGAGCGGGTTGGTCTGCGTGTACTCGTACACGAGCATCGGTTCGCCGCCGAGCGTGTCGCGCCCGGCGAACTTGATGTCGGTGGTCTTCCGCAGTTCGTCGAGCATTTTGGGGTCGCGGAATCCCCTGATCAACGCGCCGGCGTCAACGGGCGTCTTCACCCAGCGCCCGCCCGGCCCCTTGATGTAAGTCGCTCCCCCGACGACGAGATACTCCAGCTTGACGTTCTGCCCGCCGGTCTTCGCCTCAACGACCATGCGGTAGCGGTCGGGGGCAACGTATTCGACGACCGAAGTGCTGCTCGTGCCGTCGCCCGCAGTTGAGTCGATGTGGGCGCGGAAAGACCTGGCGTCGAGCTGCGAGCGCATCGCTTTGGACATCACGTCGAGCGGGTTCTCGTCAGGCGAGATCGCCGCCGCCGCGCCGCCGCCGCTCACGGTGCCGCCGCCCGCGGCGGGCGCGCTGCTTCCATTTTCGTTGCCGGAGCGTGACGAACACGCCAACGCCGCCAGCAGCAGGGCGCAAAGCAGGGCAGTTAAGGCGCTAAACTTTAGGCGCATGTAGTCGTACCTTTCACGGGGCGTTGTCGGAGGCCGGTGTGTCGGAGGCGTCGTGCTTTATATCGCCACGCAAGTGCCGCGCTTCAAAAACTGACCCGCGCCGTCCCGGCCTTTGAACTCGCCGTTTTCGATAACAACCTGGCCTCGCGAGAGGACGGTCTCGACCGCGCCGCGCACCTTGCGCCCCTCGTAGGCTGAGTAGTCCACGTTCATGTGGTGCGTCTTCGCCGAGATGGTCTGTTCACGTTCGGGGTCGAAGATGACGATGTCCGCGTCCGAGCCGACGGCGATTGTGCCCTTCCTGGGGAAGAGGCCGAACATCTTGGCGGCGGCGGTCGAGGTCAACTCAACGAAGCGGTTGAGCGAGACGCGGTTCTGCGCGACGCCGCCGTCGTAGATGAGCGACATTCGGTGCTCGACGCCGGGCGCGCCGTTCGGGATTTTCGAGAAGTCGTCGCGGCCCAGCTCCTTCTGCTCCTTCATGCAGAACGGGCAGTGGTCGGTCGAGATCACTTGCAGGTCGTCCGTCCGCAAGCCCTTCCACAGCTCGTCCTGATTCCACTTCTCGCGCAAGGGGGGCGTCATCACGTACTTCGCGCCCTCGAAACCCTCGCCGTAATCGTCGATTGAAAGGAACAGGTACTGCGGGCACGTCTCGGCGAAGGCGGGCAGCCCGCGGTCGCGCGCCTCGCGCACCTGATCGAGCGCGTCGGCGCAGCTCAGGTGGACAATGTACACGGGCGACTCGGCCATCTCCGCAATCGCGATGGCGCGGTGGACGCCCTCGGCCTCGGCGCGGGTGGGGCGCGTGAGCGCGTGATACTTCGGCGCGGTGCGGCCTTCCGCGAGCGCCCGCTTGATGATCTCGTTGATGACGACGCCGTTCTCGGCGTGCATGCAGATGAGGCCGCCGCGCTCGCCCGCCGCCGACATCGCGCGGAAGATCGTCGCGTCGTCAGCGAGGAAGACGCCGGGGTAGGCCATGAACAGCTTGAAGCTGGTGACTCCCTCGTCCATGCAGCGGTGCAGTTCCGGGATGCGCTCGTCTTCGAGGTCGGTCACGATCAGGTGGAAGCCGTAATCAATCGCGCACTTGCCCTCGGCCTTCGCGTGCCACGTGTCCAACCCCTCGCGCAGCGCCTGCCCCTTGTACTGCACGGCGAAGTCAATGATCGTCGTCGTCCCGCCGTGCGCGGCGGCGATTGTGCCGGTGCGGAAGTCGTCCGACGACTGCGTCCCGCCGAACGGCAGCTCCATGTGCGTGTGCGGGTCGATGCCGCCCGGAATGACGAGCTTGCCCGCCGCGTCAATCACTTTGTCGGCTTCGATGTCGAGCCGCGCGCCGATGGTCGAGACCTCCTCGCCCTCGATCAGCACGTCGGCCCTGTAATCATCAACGGCGGTGACGACGCGGCCGTTACGAATCATTGTTCTCATGAAGTTGCCTCGATCAAATTAGGATCATTGAACTGCTCTATTCTGTTAAGTCATTTTTGAGGAAACTTCTCAGCTTCTAGACTTCAGCCGATCTATTTTCTCTGCGATGTTCTTCAGTTCTTTTACTAGCGGTTCGGATTTGATGACTGATTGGGCATATTGTCGGAGATCAATGATTGTTTCCTCTTTGATTTGCTTGTCACCATAAAAATACTCGGTAGAAACCTTAAAAACTGTAGGTGTAATCTCCGGGTCGGCTTCTTGTGCGAGGACGACAAATCCTTGTGCTAGGGGAAATTCTAACTCTGCCCCTGGGGTTAGGCTTGCCATCTCTTCACGAAAAGCAACAAAGTTAGCTAAATTTCTGTCTTCACGTTTCTCGCCGAATTGATAGAAATTGCGATCCAAGCTTAACCTCAATTTATTTGCAGGTGTTCTACCTGTGTTCGCTATTCTTAACATTAAAACGGGGCCACCAAGTCCGAATGAGACGTTGACGATTACGTATGGTCTTATAAGAACATCCATTTGCTCGCGCATTACCGCAATGGTCTGCTTGTTCGCATTTAGAATTTTGAAAGTAATCCAAGCATATACCCCTGTTAGGACTACCAATAGCGCGGTTAAGAATTCAATCATCACGTGGCTTTCTTATATGAGTAAGATATGACAACACATTAAGGATATGTTACCCATTCTGCTCCTTGCGAAAATGAGCGGCTGTCCATGCGGATCATTTGCGGTAGAATCCGTCTTTGCCGATGAAGACGCCGCACCACTTCTTCTCCTCAAAGACTTGGGGGTTAGCATAGGAGCTATGCGAACGACGCTACTAAAACTGTGCGGTCGCCGCGCGCTTCCGCGTAGCTGATCTCGCCGGTTAGGGCCTCGTTCGCCAACCCCTGAACGTCGCGCGCCGTGTCTTCATCGAGATAAGGCTCGCCGCAGTTGGCGCAGACCTGTGCAGGGATGTCCATCACGAGCAAGATGGCGTTGCCACGCACGATGGGGAGGATGGTCGTGCCGTCCTTCATGCCGGCGTGTTTACAGATTAGGCACTTCATGTAATTCACCTTACGCAGCCGCCGTCATAAATGCCCCGTCCAGAGCTTGGATCAGTTCATCAACATAATCCTTCGTTGAGTTGAGCATCATGCCGGTGCGGATGACGTTGCCGTAGAGGCCGCCCTTGCCGATGAGGACGCCGCGGCGGCGGGTCTCCTCGAAGACGCGCAGCACCGCCTGCGGGTGCGGCTCCTTAGTCTCGCGATCCTTGACGAGTTCGAGGCCCTGCATGAGGCCGAGGCCGCGCACGTCGCCGATGACGGGGTGTTTGTCCTTGAGTTCGTCGAGGCGCTGGCGCAGGTACGCGCCGACTTCCGATGCGTTGCGCCGTAAGTCTTCCTCTTCGATGACGCTGATGACGGCGAGCGTGGTGGCGCAGGCGACGGGGTTGCCGCCGAAGGTCGAGAAGGTGAGGCCGGGGTACTTGTTGGCGACCTCCTCGGTGGCGATGGTCATGCCGACGGGGAAGCCGTTGGCCGCGCCCTTCGCCGACGTGATGATGTCGGGTTCCACGTCCCAGTGCTCGATGCCCCACCACTTGTCGCCCGTGCGGCCCCACGCCGTCTGCACCTCGTCGGCGATGAAGAGGCCGCCGTGCTCGCGGGCGATCTCGGCCGCGCGCTCGAAGTAGCCGGCGGGCGGGACGATGAAGCCGCCGACGCCGAGGATCGGCTCGGCCATGAAGGCGGCGATCTCGCCGGTCGTCGTAGTCTCGATCACTTCCTTGATGTCTTCGGCGCAGGCGAGGCCGCAGTCCGGGTAAGAGAGTTTGAGCGGGCAGCGGTAGCAGTAGGGCGCGCGGGCGTGGACGATGCCGGCGACCTGCGCGGGCAGCGGACGCCACGTCGAATGGCCCATCGCGGAGAGGGCGGTCGCGGAGCGGCCCGAATAGCTGTGGCGCAGCACGACGATCTCGTGGCGGCCCGTGAAGGTCTTGGCGGCGTGGATCGCGGTGTCGTCGGCCTCCGTGCCGCTGTTGGTGAAGAAGGATTTTTTAAGTTTCGGAGGCGTGATCTGGTAGAGCTTTTCGGCGAGGTCGCTTTGCGGCTTGTTGCAGTAGAGCGTTGAGGTGTGCTGGATGGTCTGCGCCTGCTCGATGAGCGCGGCGTTGACCTTCGGGTTGCAGTGGCCGACGCTGACGGTCAGCACGCCGCCGAAGCAGTCGAGGTACTTGTTGCCCTGATCGTCCCAGACGTGGAAGCCCTCGCCTTTAACGAGCGCGATGGGTTCCTGGTAGTAGTTCGCGACCGCGGGGAAGACGAACTCCTTGTGCTTGCGAACCGTCTCGGACTGCGTCTGCTTTTGCTCAGCCGTGCTCATCTCTGATTCTCCGTGTGGGTCGGCCGCCGGTCGCCGGCCGCCGCCTTACCTGATCTCAAAACTGGCGCGCTGCGCGCTGTCGGTTTTCGCGATGCGATCCTGAACGCGGACGACCAATTCGTAACTCCCGGGCGGCAGCTCCGCCAGAGAGATTTCCGCCGCGTAGGCCAAGCGCGCCGGGTCCTGCCCCTCGGCGGAGACGGGGCCGGGCTGGGTCGTGATCAACACGTCCTGGCCGCGTAGAACCTGCGTCTGCACGGTCACGTCCGGCGGGAGCGTCCCCGCCTTCCCGCGCGAGGCGTTGTAGATGAACGTCACATAGCGCAGGTGGGAGGTGCGGGCGAGCCGGCGATCAACCGCGGCGCGCAGATTCGCCTCGCCCGCGCCCGCCGCGCCGTTATCCTCCGCGTCCTCGGCGTCGCCCGTCCGCTCGCTGAGGATCAGACTTCCGAGCGTCAGCCGCCGCGCGGACAGGTCAGGCACTTCGATCCACTGGACGGCGCTGCCGACCTTGCCGCCCTTCACGTCCCTCGCCCCCACGCGCACCTGGTAGAGGCCGGGGCCGAGTTTCGCCTGGAGACTGTGGTTGATGTCGCGCCGCGCCATCTGCGAGAGCGCGGAGGCGGCGACCTCCGCGGTCAACCGCGACCTGGTGTCTTTCACGCGCTTGCCCTGGGCGTCGTAGATGAGGCACAGCAGGTCAATGCTCGCCTTCGCCTGCCCGTCCTTATCGGGCGTGAACTCGACCGCCTCACCCGCGATCTGTAGCGAGACGTTGACCGTCGTGCCCTCGCCCTGTAGGTCGATGTAGCTGGCCGCCAGCGAGACGGGCAGCGTCCGCAGCGGGGTCAGCGCGTTGGCGGCGGCCTTCAGTTGCTGCTCCGGGTCTGGCGGGGCGGTCTGCGTACCTTTACCTTTGTCGCCCTCCCTCGCACTCCGTTCGCCGCCGCCGGCCTCCGCCTTCCTATCCAGGAAGCCGCCTTGCATGCGCACAGAAAGCTCCGGCCGGTTCCTGACTTTGACATCGATCTTCCGCCACTTTTCCGCGCCGCCGTCCGCGGAGACGGGCTGCCAGGCCAGAAGGTAGTATTGCGACGCCTCGTCGATGGACTTCGCCAGCCCGGTCTGGATGTCGTTCGTGCCGCGTATGAACCGCCCGCCGGTCTCGTTCGCCAAATTACTAAGCCCGTCCTGCCGGTCGAAGCGCTCGCCCGACTGGACGCTGAAACCTATTCCGGGCGACGAGCCGGTCGTGCCTTCGGGGAAGCCGGCCTCAAGCCCCTTGGGGTCGAACGTGTAGATGACGGCGTTGGTGCGCGCGGCCGCGTCGGTGATCCGCCGCATGCGGTAGGTGGCGTCGCTGTTCTGCGGGTCGAGCAGCCAGCCGTCCGAGATGAAGAAGACGATCTTGCGCCCCGGCAGCCGCGCCGAAGAGCGGACGGCCCGCTCGAGGGTCGAGTAGGTCGTGCGGCTGACGGCCGCGGCGTTTAACAGGATGGCCCTGGCCCTCGTCCTGACGTTATCGCGTTTCGAGTCCGGGTTCGTGGGCGACGGGTCGAGCGAGACGAAAAGATCAGTCACCTGCGGGTCTAACTGGCTGACGCGCAGCGCCTCGTACTCCGTCATCGGCGGGTGCGAGCGGTCGTTGGCCGAGTAGTCGCGCGTGAAGATGAGCCGCTCGGCGACCGCGCGGACGACCGCCCGGTCGTTAGTGAACTGTTGCAGGAAGCCTAACTTTCCGGTCGAGGAGACGACCGCGACCGTGTCGTCCGGCGTCATCTCCCGCTCGGCGAAGTTCGTGATCAATTTTCTGACGCGGGTGTGGCTGTCGTGCGACAGGTGCAGATCGTCAACCACGAACAGGATGTTCCTGCCGAGTCCGGCGGGCCGGGCCGGGCCGGGAGTTGACGCCGCAGGCTCCCTGCCGCCCCTCTCGACTTTCGCGCCGCCGTCCCGCCTTAACGTGCTCTGCTCAAAGAAAGAGACCGGAACCGGCTTGCCGTCAACGGTCAGCTCGAAATCTTCGAGCCTGAGGCCGCCGACGAACTGCCCCTTCTTGTCGAGCACGACGACGCCGGTCTGGATCAGGGCCGTGTTGACCTTGATGACTTCGTCTTCCGGCTCCTGCGCCGGCTCGCCGGGCGGTGGAGTTTTTACCACCTCCTGCGCGAGGGAGACGGCCAGGCAGCCGCAGAAGAGTGTGGAGGTCAGGAGCGATTTGATTGAAGAGCTTAAAATTGACATACGCTTGCGTGGCTATCGCAGCCCATGTGCGGCGCGGAAGGCTACTGACGGGCGGAGCCGTCTGCGTTGACGCAGGCTTTACCGGCCGAGGCGTCGGCCGCCGCGCGCGCGCGCTCGTTCTGGCCCGCGCCGGGCGGAATCTTGTCGGTCACGCAAATCCCGCCGGGCGTGATTTTGGCGACCGCGAGGTAGGAGGTGGCCTTTTCCGGCCGGTCGGGCGACTCGTTAGCGTTCAGCCGGACGATGAGGGCGTAGGGGACAACCTTCTGCCCGCTTTTCCTGACCCGCCACTCCGCCTTCGGCCCGACCGACGAGAAGGCGCTGCTGATCGTCTGCCAGAGGTCGAGCGGGTGCTCTTTGCCGTCGGGCGTTATGAGTGTGATCGATTGCCGCAGGTCGTCGTCGTGGACGAGCAGGCGGTAGCCGGCCACGCCGCGGCACTCCTGCGTCGAACTGGGAGACTCTTCGCTGGTGGCCCGGATGGTCTTGCACGCGCTCGGCGCGAGGTCTGTGTAGAGGCTCTCGGCCTGCTGCGCCCGCGCGGGCGCGGCGCAGGACAGCGCGGCGGCGAAAGAGACGGCCGCCGCCCGGAACCAACGGGTGTACGGGTCAATACAAGTTGCCTTCACGTTTCCTCCCGGTGTAGTCGACGTAAACGACTTTCAGCTCTGTGTAAAAGTCGAGCGCGGTCGATCCCTGCTCTCGCTCGCCGATCCCCGTGGCTTTGATGCCGCCGAAGGGGACGTGGGCCTCGCCGCCGGTGGTGGGCGAGTTGACGTGCGTCATGCCGGTCTCGATCTCGTCGATGAAGCGGAAGATGCGGGCCGCGTCGTTCGAGAAGATGGATGAGGAGAGGCCGTACTCCGAGTCGTTCGCCACGCGCATGGCCTCTTCAAAGTCCTGCACGCGGAGGACGGAGAGGACGGGGCCGAAAATCTCCTCGCGCGCGATCCGCATTTCGGGCGTCACGCCGACGAAGACGGTCGGCTGGATGAAGTAGCCCTTTCGCAGCCCCGGCCCCTCGGCTACGCCGCCGCCGGCGACGAGGCTCGCGCCGTCCTCCCGGCCCGCGTCGATGTAGCCGAGCACGGACTTGAACTGGTTCGAGTCCACCACGGGGCCGACCTCTGTCCCGGGGTCGCTCCCGTCGCCGATCTTCAAACTCTCGGCGCGCGCGATCAGGCGCTCGATGAAGTTGTCGGCGACGCGGTCAACGACGATGGCGCGGCTCGTCGCCGTGCACCGCTGGCCCGTCGAGCCGAACGCGCCCTGCACGGTGGACTCGACGGCGAGGCTCATGTCGGCGTCTTCGAGCACGACGACCGGGTTCTTGCCGCCCATCTCGCACTGCACCTTCGCTCCTCGCCGCGCGCAACTCTCGTAGAGCTTCACGCCGACCGGATTCGAGCCGGTGAAGGAGACGGCGCGCACGGCCGGGTGAGACGTGATCTCGTCGCCCGCCTCCGATCCCGAGCCGAGCACGAGGTTGAAGACGCCTTTCGGCACGCCGGCCTCGGCGAGCAGTTCCGTCAGCCGTACGGCCGT
The DNA here is from genome assembly GCA_035295985.1 of Pyrinomonadaceae bacterium. GTDB lineage: Bacteria > Acidobacteriota > Blastocatellia > Pyrinomonadales > Pyrinomonadaceae > JAIVGV01. The sequence goes on from DATHBT010000008.1 coordinate 17,060, forward strand.
CGCGGGCGTGTTGGTCGCGGGCTTGAAGACGACCGTGTTGCCGGCGACGAGCGCGGGCGCGATCTTCCAGACCGGGATGGCGACCGGAAAATTCCAGGGCGTCACGCATGCGACGACGCCGTGCGGCTGACGGACGGTGTAGGCGAAGTTCGACGGCAGCTCCGACTGGATGGTCTCGCCGTTCATGCGGCGCGACTCGCCGGCGCAGAACTCGGCCACGTTGATCGAGCGTTGCAGCTCGCCGCGCGACTCGGAAAGCGTCTTGCCCTCCTCGCGCGTGAGCAGGGCGGAGAGGTTTTCTTTATCGTCTTCGAGCAGGCGCGCGAAGCGGGCGATGATGCGGCCCCGCGCGGGGGCGGGCGTCGCGCGCCAGTCGCGGAAGGCTCCCGCCGCGGCTTCGACGGCGCGCCGGGCCTCGTCGCGCGTGGAGAGCTTGACCGTGCCGAGGATGTCGGAGGTGTCGGCCGGGTTGACGTTCTGCGCGGCGGCCTGCGAGGTGGATTCCTGCCACTGGCCGCCGATATAGTTACGATAGACCTTCATAAGAGTGCGTCGGTCGCACGCCGCGGCGCTTGCGCGTGGGCGTGGGCCGTTAGAGGGCGGAGCAAGTTGTCGAGACCGGGGCGTTTCGCTAAGCTTCGGGTCGGCTTTCGTCGCGCGCGGGCACAGTTGCGCGGCGGCGGCGGATTATTCTCCGATTTTATACATCACGCCGCGAGGCCCTGCCAACTGAAAAACGGCCGAGAACCTGTGAGCGAAAACTTCGACAACCTGCGCTCCCTGCTCGAAGCGCGCGCCGCCCGCGCGCCCGAAAAGACCTTCCTCATCTCCGAGGCCGACGGGCGGAGCTGGACTTACGCGGGGTTCGACCGCGCGGTGAATCGCGCGGCCAACATGCTCGCGGCGCGCGGCGTGGGCCGCGGCGACGTTGTCAGCCTGCTCCTGCCCAACGGCCCCGAGTACGTCATCAGCTACTTCGCCTGCTTCAAGCTCGGCGCGCTGGCCGGGCCGGTCAACTCTCTGCTCAAGCCCGAGGAGATCGCCTACGTCGTCGGCAACTCCGAAGCGCGCACTATGCTCTTCGACGCGGAGTACGGGGAGACGGTCGAGGCGGCGCGCAGGGAACTGCCGCTGCTCGAAAACCTGATCGAGTTCGGCGACGAATCCCTGACGCGGGAGTTCGGCGACGAGCCGCACGAGTCCTGGCGCGAGCGCGCGGTCGCGCGCGACGACGAGGCGATCATCATCTACACCTCCGGCACGACGGGGCGGCCGAAGGGCTGCCTGCTCACGCACGGCAACCTCCTCGCCAACGCGCGGCAGATCGCCACGTGGCTGAGCTTCACCGAAGCGGACAGGCTGCTGACTGTGATGCCGCTCTTCCACATGAACGCCGTTGCGGTCACCACTGCGAGCGCGCTCCACGCCGGCGGCTCGACCGTCATCGCGCCGCGCTTCTCCGCGTCCCGTTTCTGGCAGACCGTCTCCGAGCACGGCGTCACCTCCTTCGGCTCCGTCGCCACGATGCTCTCGATGCTGCTCGCTAAGTACCCGGAAGGCGTGCCGGCCGGACTGAAGACCGACCAACTGCGCTTCGCCATGTGCGGCAGCGCGCCCGTCCCGGCCGAGGTCATCCGCCGCTTCGAGGAGACGTTCGACTGCCTCGTCATAGAGGGCTACGGCCTCTCCGAATCGACCTGCCGCTCGACCTTCAACCCGCCCGACGCGCGCCGCCGGCCCGGCTCCTGCGGCCTGCCCATCGGCAACGAGATGAAGGTGTTCGACGAGGAAGACAGGGAAGTGCCCGACGGCGAGCGCGGCGAGATCGTCCTGCGCGGCGAGAACATTTTCAAGGGCTACTACAAGAACGAGGAGGCCACGCGCCGCGCCTTCCGTTCGGGGTGGTTCCACACGGGCGACGTGGGATACCGCGACCCGGAAGGCTTCTTCCACATCGTTGACCGCAAGTCCGACATGATCATCCGCGGCGGCGAGAACATCTACCCGCGCGAGATCGACGAAGTCCTCTACCAGCACCCGTCCGTCGCCACGGCCGCCACGGTCGGCGTCCCCGACCCGCTCTACGGCGAGGAGGTCGCCGCCTTCGTCACGCTGCGCGAGGGCGCGCGTGCGACGGAGCAGGAGTTGCTCGAACACTGCCGCGCGCACCTCGCCGACTTCAAGTGCCCGAAGAGCGTCCGCTTTGTTAAGGATATGCCGAAAGGCCCGACGGGCAAGGTGCTCAAGCGTGAGCTGGTCAAACCGGGCGGCTCGGCGGAGTGAACGGGGGCGAGACGGTCGCGCAGGGAGGGCGGTCGCGGGAGGGGAAGGAGGGCGAGGCTTTCAACTGCCGTCGAGCAGGCGGTTGAGCAGTTCTCTCAGCTCGTCGAAGTTGATGGGCTTGGTGAAGTAGAAGGTGAAGCCCGGTTTGAGTTCGTCCTCGCGGAGGCTGAAGTTCATCCCGAACTTGCCGTAGGCGGAGTTGGCGAGGATCGGCACTTCGCGCAGGGCGGGGTGCTGGCGGATGCGCTTGGCGGCCCCGAAGCCGTCGAGCCTGGGCATGTTCAGGTCCATCAGGATCAGGTCCGGGCGCTCTCTCATCGCCGCCTCGACGGCCTGTTCGCCGTTACGCGCCTCGACCACGCTGTAGCCTTCCAGTTCGAGGAAGGTCTTCACCATGCGGAGAATGTCCGGCTCGTCTTCGGCAACGAGGACGATCTTTTTTGGCGAGCTGCGCTGTGGCACGCGCCGAATCATAACAGGGTTGTTGCGAGGCTGCTAAAGAAATAGTGCCGGGGCGGAAGCGGCGTGCCCCCCTTCTCGCCCACACCTCGTGGGGCAAGGCCGCCGCCTCCGCGCCCGGCACGGACGGCCGGTCGTGGTCGTCCGAAAGAGTTCGGGGCGGGGTTGTTCTATCCGCGGTGGGTCGTAACGACCTTGCCGAGGCTTGGCCGTCAAATTGTAGTAGTGAAAGAGGCGGGCCGTCCGTACAGGAAAG
>DATHBT010000009.1:0-4660 GCA_035295985.1 Pyrinomonadaceae bacterium
GGTCGGCGCGCGTAAAAGGAGACTGACATTTGCGAGTATTAATCACAGGCGGGGCGGGCTTCATCGGCTCTCACCTGGCCGACGCCTACACGGCGCGCGGCGACGAGGTCGTCTGCATAGACGATCTCTCGACCGGCTCCATCGAGAACATCGCGCACCTCAAACGGCACCCGCGCTTCCGCTACGCCATCGACACGGTGCACAACCAGCCGCTCCTCGCCGAACTCATAGACGAGTGCGACGTGGTCTTCCACCTCGCCGCGGCCGTCGGCGTGAAGCTGATCGTCGAAAGCCCCGTGCGCACCATCGAGACGAACGTGCGCGGGACGGAGACGGTGCTCGCCCTCGCCAACAAGAAGAAGAAGAAGGTTCTGATCACCTCGACCTCCGAGGTGTACGGACTCTCTGCGGAAGTCCCTTTCCGCGAGGACGGCAACCTCGTGATGGGCGCGACGACGAAGGGCCGCTGGTCTTACGCCTGCTCGAAGGCCATCGACGAATTTCTGGCTCTGGCCTACTGGCGCGAGAAGAAGCTGCCGACCGTCGTGGTGCGCCTCTTCAACACCGTGGGGCCGCGCCAGACGGGCCAGTACGGGATGGTGATCCCGACCTTCGTCCGCCAGGCGCTCGCGGGCCGGCCCATCACCGTTTACGGCACGGGCGAGCAGACGCGCTGCTTCGGCTACGTCGGCGACGTGGTGGGCGCGCTCGTCTCCCTGATGGACAGGGACGAGGCGGTCGGGCAGGTCTTCAACATCGGCTCGAACGAGGAGGTCTCGATCCTCGAAGTCGCGGAGCGCGTCAAGGAGTTGACCGGCTCGAAGAGTGAGATCGTCTTCGTCCCCTACGACGAGGCCTACGAGGAGGGCTTCGAGGACATGCCCCGCCGCGTGCCCGACATCACGAAGATCAGGCAACTGGTCGGCTTCGAGCCGAAGGAGCCGCTCGACGGGATTCTCAAGAAAGTCGTCGCCTATTACAGCGGGCAGTGACAGGGCCGTCGGCAGCGGGCCGCCAGCACTCAGCTTCTTTTATATTTTCGCTGAGTGCTGGCGGCCCGCTGCCGACGGCTTCTACGCTTGATTTCTCACGGCGCATCGAATAGCTTTTCCTCTCTGTCCGGTTAGCCCGACCCGACCAAGTTTCTGAGCCCGCATGCCTTTCGGTGAGTACCAACTTCTGCCCGCGGCGGTGTCGCTCGCGCTGGCGCTGGCGCTGACGCCGCTCGTGCGCGCCGCGGCGCGGGCGCGCGGGTTCGTCGCCCGCCCCCGCCCCGACCGCTGGCACCGGAAGCCGACGGCGATGATGGGCGGCGTCGCCATCTTCCTGTCGGTCGCGCTCGCCTACCTCGCCTTCCTCGGCCGGATGCCGCACCGCCCCTACGGGCTGGTGGTGCTCGGCGCGAGCGCGCTCCTCTTCCTCGTCGGTCTGATCGACGACATCCTGCACGTCAAGCCGTACCAGAAGCTGATCGGGCAGTTGATGGGCGTGGCCGTCGTCGTCTATTACGGGCTGGCGCTGCCGTGGACTGACTCTGCGCTCGTCAACATGGCCGTCACGGTCGTCTGGATCGTCGGCATCACGAACGCCGTCAACCTGCTCGACAACATGGACGGGCTGGCGGCCGGCATCGCGGCCATCGCCGCCGCGTTCATGGCGGCGAGCTTCGTCGTCAACGGCCAGCCGGCCGAGGCCGCGCTGATGGGCGTCTTCACGGCCGCGCTCGTCGGCTTCCTCGTTTACAACTCGAACCCGGCGTCGATCTTCATGGGCGACTGCGGGTCGATGTTCGTCGGCTTCTTCCTGGCGAGTTCGGCGCTCTTAAGCGCCGAGGGCGCGCGCGGGCGCTCCTTCATGATTGTCATCGCCGTGCCCGTCCTGATCCTGCTCATCCCGATCTTCGACACCACGCTCGTCACCGTGCTGCGCAAGCTCGCCGGGCGCGCGGCCTCGCAGGGCGGGCGCGACCACGCCTCGCACCGCCTCGTCGCCCTGGGGATGAGCGAGAGCCACGCCGTCTGGATGCTCTACGGCTTCGCGGCCCTGTCGGGGCTGCTCGCGCTGGCGGTCCTGCGGCTGAGCTTCGACCTGAGCCTCGCGGTCATCGCCGGCTTCACCGTCGTGCTTGCGCTCGTCGGCGTCTATCTGGCGGGCGTGAAGGTGTACGACGAGGACGAGGTGGCGCGCGCGCGAGAGAAGCCGCTCGTCGCCTTCTTCGTCGATCTCTCCTACAAGCGGCGCATCTTCGAGGTGGGGCTGGACGTGGTTCTCATCACGCTCTCCTACTACGCCGCGGACACGCTGCTCTTCGGGCCGATGACCGAGGCCGCGCGCTGGCAGCTTTTCCTGCGGACGCTCCCCGTCCTCATCTCGGTCAAGATGTTCGCCTTCCTCGCCGCGGGCGTTTACCGCGGCCTGTGGCGCTACATCTCGATTGACAACCTGATCGTGTACGCGAAGGCGGTTCTGTTCGGCTCGGCCGGCGTCGTGCTGGCGCTGCTCATCGCGTTCCGCTTCGAGGGGCTGTCGCGCGCCGTCTTCGTGCTCGACGCGATGATCCTCTTCCTGATGCTCGCCGGCAGCCGCGTCGCCTTCCGCCTCTTCCGCCGCGTCATCCCGGTGAGGGACGCGGGCGGCGGCCGGCGCGTCCTCATCTACGGCGCGGGCGACGGCGGCGAACTGCTGCTGCGCGAGGTCTTGAACAACCGCGAGCTGCGCATCACGCCGGTCGGTTTCCTCGACGACGACCCGCTCAAGAAGGGGAAGCGGATTCACGGCCTGCGCGTGTTCGGCGGCAACGGCTCCCTGCGCTCGATCTGCGCCGAGCAGCGCGTCGAGGAGGTGCTCGTCTCCAGCACGAAGGTCGCCGAGGGGCGGCTCGAAGAGATCAGGCGCGACTGCGAGGCCACCGGCGTCACCCTCAAGCGGATGCGCATCCAGTTCGAGGAGATTAACTGAGTAGCTGTTAGCTGTTAGCTATTAGCTATTAGCCAGAAGGGAAAGCTTGTCAGCTTCCCCCCTGATTTTTGTTTTCGGTTTTGCTAACAGCTAACAGCTAACAGCTAACAGCTTCCTTATGGCTGATCAGATCACCAGCTTTGACCTCGGCCCGGCGTGGCGGCGCGTGCTGCTCGTCGTGCCCATGGTCGTCGCCGCCGCCGCGGGCGTGTGGTTCGCGGCGCGTTGGTGCGTGGGCCACGAGCTGGCGCTGTGGGCGCCTGAGGTCGAGGGGATGTCGCGCGCGTCGCTGGTGGCGACGGCCGCGCGGCTCGCGCCCGACGACCCGCAGACACACTTCACGCTGGCCCGCCTCGGCGACCGCAGCTTCCTGCCCGGGGAGCTGCCCGCCGCCGTCGCCCGCTACGAGCGCGCCGCCGCGCTCTCGCCCAACGACTACCGGCTCTGGGTCGATCTGGGCCGCGCGCGCTCGGCGGCCGGCGACGCCGACGGGGCGGAGCGCGCCCTCAGGCGCGCGACCGAACTCGCGCCGAACTACCCCGGCCCGCGCTGGTATCTGGGCAACCTGCTGCTGCGCGAGGGGCGCACCGAGGAGGCCTTTGACCAACTCCGCCGCGCGGGCGACGCGAACCCGGAGGTCTTCCGCCCCCAGATCTTCAACATGGCCTGGGGCGCGTTCGGCGGCGACATACGGAGGCTGGGCGAGCTGGCGGGCGACTCCGTCGAGTCGCGCTCCGCGCTGGCCGAGTACCTCATCGGGCGCGAGCGGCTCGACGACGCTCTCGCCGTGTGGCGCGGGTTCGAAGGCGCGGAACTGACCGAGGATCAGATCAAGGTCGGCATTAGACTCAGGGACACGCTGGCGAAGGCGAAACGCTTCCACGACGCGCTCGCCGTCGAGCGCGTGCTGCGCCCCGCCTCAGGCCCCGGCCCCTTGCCGGAGATAGAGCGCGTGACGAACGGCGGCTTCGAGGATACGGTCGGGCCGCCGGGCCAACACCTCTTCGAGTGGCAGGTCGTGCCCGCGGGGGGCGCGCAGATGAACCTCGACGCCGGGGTGCCGCGCGGCGGCGCGCGCTCCCTGCGCATCCTCTTCGAGTCCTCCGGGAAACTCGAATTCAACAACGTCTCGCAGCTCGTCGCCGTCCGCCCCTCGGCGCGGTACCGGCTCGAATACTACTTCCGCACCGAGGGCCTCAAGAGCGCCGTCTCGCTGCGGACGGTCGTCTCGGACGCGGCGGCCGAACCCGCGCAAACCCTCGGCGCCTCCGAGCCGCTGCCGATGGGCGCGACCGAGGGCTGGCGGCCGGTCACAATCGAGTTCACCACGGGGCCGCGCACCGAGGCCGTCCTGATCGCCGTCATGCGCGAGCAGTGCGACGAGGCGGTCTGCCCCATCTTCGGCAGAGTCTGGTATGACAACTTCAACCTCCAGCGAATCGGCGGCGCTGCCGGCCCGCGCGCCGGCCAGCGCGCCGACTCGGGCGGCGACCGCTGAGGCGGGGACTCCGCGCGCGGCGTCGCTCGCCCGCCCGGCGGAGCCGACGCTCGCGGGCCGCCTCGTCGTCTTCGTGCTCTGCGCGGCCGTCGTGCTCTCGGCGCTCGCCTTCGGCACCGTCCACCCGTGGACGCTCGCGCTCTTCCAGGCGGGCGCGGGCCTCGTCGTCCTGCTCTGGGCGGTGGACGCCTGGCGCGCACGCAC
>DATHBT010000010.1:0-11874 GCA_035295985.1 Pyrinomonadaceae bacterium
CGGCCGCCGGGCTGCGGCGCGACTTGACCGGCCGCCTCTGCCGCTTCGAGGGCTGGCTCCTCTTCGACACGGAGCACGCCGGCGAGGCCGAAAACACCGCGCCCGGCAGAGGCGGCAACTGGCGCGCGACCGCCTGGGAGCTTCACCCCGTCACGCGCGTCGAGTGCGCGCCCTGACCCCGATTGCGGGATGCGGATTTCGGATTGCGGATTGGCAGAGAGTTGATCCGTCCGCTCGTTGGATGGTCGATTCAATGGCTCAACGAGCCAGTAAGACAATTCTTCTAATCCGCAATCCGAAATCCGCATTCCGCAATTCCTTGACTCGCGCCCGCGTTTGGCATAGAAACAGAGCTTCCCCGTCCCGCTTTTCCCGAACGCAACCGGAAAGGAGTTTCAAACTGTGAAACGACTCTTCCTCATCGCCCTGCTCGCCCTTGCGGCCGCGGCCCCGTGCGCGGCGCAGACGCGGCGCGGCCGGGCGCGGCCGAGCACGCCGGCCCGAAGCGTCGAGCAGCAGGTCAAGCAGTTCGAGCGCGAGTTCGTCGAGGCGCGCAGGCAGGCGCGGCGCGGCAACCCCGCCCCCTTGCGGCAGATGCTCGCGCCCGACTTCGTCGCCACCAGCCTCAACGGCCGCGTCGTCAACAAGGAGCAGTTCGTGCGCGCGAGCGGCAACCGGAATCTGCGCTTCACGACCTTCCAGCTCGACGAGCCGCAGGTGCGAGTCTATCCCGGCTCGGCCGTCGTGACCGGCCGCGTCACGGTCAGGTCGCGCGGCGAAGAGAGCGGAGAGCGCACCTTCCAGTTCCGCTACACGAGTCTTTACGTCGGCGGAGGCAATAGCTGGCAGGTCGCGGCCCTGCACCTGACGCCTGTCGCGAACCAGTGAGGGCCGCGCCCTCCGGACTTCAACCTGAGACCTTCTCGAAAGGAGCCCACCTGATGAAAAGAGTTCTCATCGCCGCCGCGCTGCTCGCCGCCGCGTGCATGTCGTCGGCCGCGCAGACGAGGGGGCGGCCCACGACCTACCAGCAGTCGGTCGAGCGCCAGTTGGTCGCCATAGTCGAGGACTGGGCGCGGGCCGCGCGCGCGGCCGACAGGCGCGCGCTCGAACGCCTGCTCGCGGACGACTTCTCCGCCACCATGGCCGACGGCCGCGTCCGCAGCAAGCGTGAGTACGTCGCCGACATCGTCTCCGGCTCGCGCCGGATCGACGAACTCACGCTCGGCAACTACCACGCGCGCGTCCACGGCAACGCCGCCGCGCTCACACACGACGGCACGCTCCGCGGCACGCAGGACGGGCGCGACGCGAGTGCCCGCTACCGCTGGACGCACTTCTTCGTCCGCACCGGCGGGCGCTGGCGCGTCGTCGCCACGCAGGCCACGCGCCTCGCGCAACAGTAAGACGATTGCGGAGTGCGGACGCCTGAATTGCGGAATGCGGATTTCGGATTGCGGATTAGAAGACAAGTCGTCTCTTCAATCCGCAATCCGAAATCCGCATTCCGCAATTCTGTTCAGGGTCTGTGGAAGCCGCGCTCGATGTCGCGGGTCGTCAAACGCAGGATCGCGGGGCGGCCGTGGGGGCAGGTGGTGGGCGAGGAGGTGGTCAGCAGCCTGTCGATCAGCCAGCGCATCTTCTCCGGCGCGAGCGGCGTGTTGACCTTGATGGCGGCGCGGCAGGCGAGCGAGGCGGCGACGCGCTCACGCAAGTTCGCGCGCGCCGCGCCGCGTTTCTCCGAGTCAACCGCTTCGAGCGCCTCGGCGAGCATGTTGCGCGCCTCGGCGGGCGGCAAGTCGGCGGGCACGGCCTTGACGGCGACGGTGCGGCCTGAGAGACGCATCAGCCCGAAGCCGTAAGCTTCCAGATTGGGCGCGACCGCGTCGAAAGCCGCGGCCTGCGCGGGCGTCAGATCGAAAGTTTCCGGCACGAGCAGTTGCTGCGACTCCGGCTCGCGCGCCCCCAGCAGCGCGTGGTACTTGTCGAAGAGCACGCGCTCGTGCGCCGCGTGCTGATCGATCATCAGCAAGCCCTCGCCGTCAACCGCGACGATGTAACTCTCTTCGAGCTGGAAGAGCGGCCGGACGTTCGCCGACACCGAACCGGCCGGCGCGCGCACGGCATTCGAGATCGAGTTGAGCGGCGGGAGCCGGCTCTCCGCAGTCGGAGCGCGGTTCGACTCGCCGGCCTCGCAGCCGTTCGGCGTGCGCGCGAGCGCGGACGCCGCCCGCCCGCCCGCATCCGCCGCGCCCTCCCCGCCCCGCCCTCCGGCCGACGCGAACGCGACATCCCTGAGATCGAAATCCGACGACAGACTCTCGCCCGACTCCCGCAGCGGGCTGGCGCTGCGCGCGACGGCCCCGGGCGCGGACAATGGCGGCGCGTCCACTTGCTCGATGGGCCTGTCCCCCGCCAAGCCCGACTCTGTCGAGTTCGGCGCGTTCGAGTCGGGGGCGAACCCGTGCGGCGGCGTCTGCCCTGCCGCCACGCCGTTGCCCGGCGCTTCTTCCGCCCGCGGCCCACGGTCTCGCGCCCCTTCTTCGACGAAGCGCGAGAAGCCGTCGGCGCGCGGCGCGTCATGGCTGAACTCGATTGACCCCTGTTGCGCGTTCGCGTCGCCGGTCTCGCCGAAAACGCCTGCGTCGTCAGCGAAGTCCGCGCGCTCGCGCACGAACCCTGCGGCGGCGAGAGCGGCGCGCACCGCCTCGCGCACGGCGTCGGCCACGGCCGCGGCGCGGCGGAAGCGCACCTCGGTCTTGGCCGGGTGGACGTTCACGTCAACCTCTTCGAGCGGCACTTCGAGGAAGAGCAGCGCGGCCGGATAGACGCCTGTGGGCAGAACGGTGCGGTAGCCTTCGGAGAGAGCGCGGCTGATGAGGCGGTCGCGCACGTAGCGGCCGTTGACGAAAAGGTACTGCGCGTCGCGCGACGTGCGCCGGTCGCGCGGCGCGGAGACGAAGCCGGAGACGCGCGCGACCTGTTCGTGCCCGCCCGCGACTTCGAGCAGGCCGTCGAGGAATTCCGCGCCGAAGATTTGATACGCGCGCTCGCGCAAGTCGCGCGCCGGGGCGCAGCGCAGCACCTCGCGCCCGTTGTTCGTCAGCGTGAACTCGATTTCGGGGTGCGCGAGCGCGTAGTGCGTGACGAGGTTCGTCAGGTGAAAACTCTCGGTCGCCTCGGAGCGCAGGAATTTGCGGCGCGCGGGTACGTTGAAGAAGAGGTCGCGCACCGCGATGGTCGTGCCCACAGGCCGCGCCGCCGGCTGCACGTCGCGCATCCGCCCGCCTTCGATGACGACTCGCGTCGCGGCCTCTTCACCTTCGACATAAGTCAGCAGCTCGACGCGGGCGACCGAGGCGATTGAAGCCAGCGCCTCGCCGCGGAAGCCGAGCGTGCCGATGCGGTTCAAATCCTCCACGGCCGCGATCTTCGACGTGGCGTGCCGCTCGAAGGCGAGCAGCGCGTCGTCGCGCACCATCCCGCTCCCGTCATCAGACACGCGAAGCAGCCGACGCCCGCCCGCCTCCACGTCCACCTCGACGCGCCGCGCGCCCGCGTCAACCGCGTTCTCGACCAACTCCTTCGCGACGGAGGCCGGCCGCTCCACCACCTCGCCCGCGGCGATCTGGTTGGCGAGATGATCGGAGAGGACGCGAATCTTTGACATACAAAAGCTGTCCGTCGTCCGTGGTCAGTTGTCAGTTGTTCGTGGTTAATTGGCCTCGGCTTTTAGTCGAAGGCATCAAGCTGGCGAAGCACAAACGACGGACAACGGACAACTGACCACGGACATTCTTTCAGAGGTAAACAATCTGGTGATCGACCGAGCCGATGTCCACGGCGTTGAAAATCCAGTCCATGAAGTAGAGGCCGTGGCGGGCGAGCAGGGACGTGACGTTGAGGTGGCGCTCCTGCAAAGACTTTTCGGGGAAGAGCGCGGCCGCCGCGCGTTCGAGCTGGCGGTGCGCGGCGCGGTCGCGGGCCATCTGCGCGCGGTGGAAGCGCGCGCGCAGGCCGGCGAGTTGGTACTCGATCTTCTGCTCGCCGGTCGATAGCGCGTCGGCGAGCGTCGGGTCGAAGCGGCGCAGGGTTTCGCCGAGTTCGGCGAGCGCGGAGTTGATCGACTCTTCGGCGCGGCCGAAAGCGCGCGCCTGCTCCGTGCCCAGATGTTCCTCGACGACGCGGGCGACGACGTGATCGTGGCCGGCGAAGAAGTCCGTCAGGTGCAGGTTGTAGCGTTCGAGCGCGCGGCTGGTGCGGCGCTCCACGACGGTCAGGCTCGCGCGATGAAGGATGGGCGTGGCGGGGCGCGAGAGCACGCGATAGACCTCGGCCGTCTGCGCGAAGTAGGCGACCTCGGCCGCGCCGCCGTAGTAGGCGATGGTCGGGAGCAGGTAGTCCTGAACGACCGCGCGCAACGTCACGTTCGGGCTGAAACGCTCCGGCTCGCGCGCGGCCCACCCGGCCAACTCTTCGGCCGTGTGGCCCGCCTCGTCGCTCGCGCCCTTCGCGCGGTAGCGCCCGTCCGCGTGGCGTGTGAGGGCCGTGCGCCGGCCGTCTTCGGTGTGGAGGAAGAGGGGGAAGGCGTCCGCCGAGGTGTGAACCTGCGCGTGGTAGCCGTCCCGTTCGAGTTCGCGGCTGCGAGCTTCGAGGGCGGCGGCCAGGTCGGGCGCGCGGCGGGCGGCCTCTGCGTAGAGCGGTGCGGCGAGCCGCTTAAGTTCGGGGTGGAGCGGGTCGAGGAGGACGAGGCCGTAAGACTTCGTCAGCGCCGTCATCATCCGCGCGAAAGACTCGGCGAAGGTGCGGCCGGGCGTGTAGGCGTCGCGGACGACGCGCGCGAGATCGCCCGTGAACTCGGTGGTCGGGAGCAGGTCGAGGAGTCGCTTGACGGCTTCCGTGATCGAGGCGTCTGTCACGACCGCGCCGACGGGCTTGCCTTCGGCGTGCGTCCCGGCGGGGACTGAAGCGGAGGCGAGGCGTCCGTCGCAGGCGGTGAACTCGGCCGAGCGCACCTCCTCCCAGTCGTGATCTTCGGTCGCCATCCAGAAGACGGGGACGGCCTCCGTGCCGCGCTGCGTCAGGCAGCCCGCGAGTTTCACGGCGGAGAGCGCCTTGTAGATCGTGTAGAGCGGGCCGGTGAAGAGTCCGACCTGCTGGCCCGACACGGCGGCGACGCAGGAGGGCGAGCGCAGGCGCTCGACGTTCGCGAGCGTCTTCTCGCCCGCGCCCCACGCGGCGTTCATCTCGGCGAGCGCGTCGCAGAGCGCGGCGCGATCAGTTTTATGAGCGGATAGAACTTCCGTCGAGCGCGCGGCGAGTTCGTGGTGGTAGCGGACGGCCGAGGGGTAGTACTTACGGAGTGCAGTGGGATCGCGCAGGTAGTCCAGAAAGAGACGCGACTGGCCGGGGACGCGCTCGAACGGGAGCGGCTCGACGCGCAGGCCCGCCTCGGCCGGCGTGCTGTAACACGCGCTCTCCGCGCTCGTTCCCGCGCTCTCGCCGACTGTCGTGCTCAACTCGCCGCTCCTTTACGTCCGGTCGCGCCGTCGTCAGCAGACGAAGCCGCGACCGCGCCTGACGAGTTTACGACCGCCGCCGCGCCTTTGTTCGCCCCCGCCGCCTCGTCCGGGCCGCCGCGCGAAGAGGTCGCCGCGCCTTCGTACTCTCCGAACCCGGAGAACAGCCGAGCGATCTCTCGCCGCGCCTCCTCGTTCGGCTCGCGCAGCGGGGCACGCACCGCGCCGCCGGCGTAGCCGCCGAGTTCGAGCGCGTACTTCAAGCCGCCTACGCCGAAGCGCGTGGTCACGGCGCGGGCGAGCGGGATCAGTTTGTGCTGCATCGCGCGCGCCGCCGCGTGCTCCCCCGACTCGAAGGCGCGAAGGAGCGCGACCGCGAAGCGCGGGACGGCGCAGGCGACGGCGAGTATGCCGCCGCGCGCGCCCGCGGCGAGCGAGGCGTGGAAGGCGGAAGCGTGCCCCGTCATCATCGAGAAGTCTTCCGAGTCGCCCGCCGCGCGCAGCATCTCGACGAAAGCGACCACGTCGCCCGAACTCTCTTTCAGTCCGATGACGTTCTCGTGTCGGCTGAGGCGGCCGACCGTCTCGGGCGCGAGCGTGACGCCTGTGTTCTGCGGGATGCTGTAGATGATGACGGGCGCAGGCGAGGCGTCTGCGACGCGCTCGTAGTGCTCCGAGAGCGCGTCCTGCGTCATCGCGGAGCGGTAGAAGTGGGGCGTGATGACGAGCAGCGCGTCCGCCCCCGCGTCGGCGGCCCTCCGCGCCTCGCTGATCGTCGCGCGCGTGCTCTGCTGGCCGACGCCGACGACGAAGAGCAGTTCTTGCGGCACGGCCGCGCGCGCCGCCTCGACGACCCGCTGCGCCTCCGCCTCATCCAGGTGGACGCGCTCGCCCGTCGAGCCGAGGGCGACGTAGCCCGCCACGCCCGTCTCGTTCCAGCGCGCGACGTTCGAGCGCAGCGCGCCGAGATCGACTTCCCCGCGCTCGTCGAACGGCGTCGGGAACGGGAGCAGCACGCCGCGCAGGTCGCGCGCAGCGAGTCGCGCGGCACTCGTGCCGCCGCCTTGTGTCTCTTCCTGCCGGCTCAAAGTCTGCGAATTATAGCGACCGCCCGGAAAGCGGCGCAATGCGCGCCGCCGTGCCGCGCGGGGGGTATTGACTTTCCCCGCGGCGCGCATCATCGTCGCGCCGTTCTCGTCAGAAGACGCCGGCCGCCGCACCGCGCGCACGCGGCCAACCTCCGGTCGCCGATTCTAAGCACGACCGGACGCGGAACGACCTCAAGCCGGCCCCGCCCGGCGTTCACCCACTCTAATGCCGGATGCCACCGACCCTTCGGCCCCGGCGAAGCCGGACACAGCACCAATAAGCCGACACCGACCTACGCCCAACCAGGAAGCCGACAGGAAGCCGACCTGCCGATGCACCTCTACCAGGTTCTGGAGGAAGAGTGCGAGAGGATAAACGGCGGGCTGCCTCCGAGCCGGGAGAACCCTGCCCCGGCATGAAGGATAAGGATCGCCGCGGCGCCGGCGACGAGGCAGACCCCGACTCGCTCGACGCCCGGCCGCTCGGGGTGGCGCAGTTCGCCGAGGCGGCCCGAGTCACGGTCGGCCGCTACGATGAGGATCGCGGAGGCGGCCGGGGCACGTCTCGCCGTCCGGCAGATGAACCGGCTGATCCTGCCGGCGGCCGCCGCGCTCCCGCCCGACGAGCGGCCGCGTCCGAACGGCGCGGGGCAGCCCGGCGTGTGGCAGCAGGAGACAACCTGAGGCGGCGACCCGGCGCGGTTGATCTCGCGTCGGGCGGCGTGCGACGATTGCCCGGCACGCACATGACGCCGCCACGACAACTCGATCTGCTCATCGTCGGCGCAGGCCCGGCCGGACTCTCGGCCGCCGACTGCGCCGCGCGCGAAGGCCTCGACTACCTCGTCGTCGAACGCGGCCTCATCGCCGACACGATCTACCACTACCCCGTCGGCCTGACCGTCTTCTCCACCGTGGACGAGCTGGAGCTACGCCCCGGCACACTCCGCCCCTGCCGCGAGAAGCCGACGCGTGAGGAACTGCTCTCCCACTACGTCCGCTTCGCCCTCGAAGGGAACCTCCGCATCAACACCGAAGAGGAAGTCTTAGAAATCAAGAGGCTCGAACCCGACGGCTTCGCCGTGAGGACTTCGCGCGACGAGTACCTGACCGCGCGCCTGCTCGTCGCCACGGGCGCGATGGCCCGGCCACGCCGCCTGAAGGTGCCCGGCGAAGACCTGCCGAAGGTTCACCACCGCTTCGTCGAGCCGTACCCCTACGTACGCAAGGACGCACTCGTCGTCGGCGGCGGCAACAGTGCGGCCGAGGCCGCGCTCTTCCTCGCCGAAGAGGGAGCGCGCACGACCCTCGCCGTCTGGCCCGAAGACTGGGAGAACCGCGATCCCAAGCGGGGCTGCATCAAACACTGGGTGCGCGCCCCGCTCCAACGCCAGATCGAAATCGGCCGCCTGCGCCTCTGCCTGTTCAAAGAGATCGAGGAGATAGCCGACCGGGCGGTGCGGATCAGACGCGCCGACGCCGCCAACGGGCCGGGCGAAGACCCTGTGGTCACGCTCCCCAACGACGCCGTCTTCGTCCTCATCGGCTCGGACGCAGACCTCTCCCTCCTCAACCGCCTCGGCGTCCGCACCGAACAGGCCGGCCTCTGCGAAGTCCCGGTTTACGATCCCGACACCTTCGAGACCGAAGTCCCCGGCCTCCACGTCGCCGGCCACTTCACCCACGCCCGCCACATCAAGGCCGCCATCGAAACGCCGCGCCGCATCGTCCCGCTCATCGCCCAATCCCTGCGCGCCAACGTCTAACCTGTCCGCGCCGGCCCGCGCCGCGCGACGAGTGTTCTGTCCGGACGCCGCGCGCCGCGCCTCTTTTTTTGCGTGAAACGTTTTATCGCCTTCGCGCATTAAGGGCAGAAGGGTGACGGCAAGGGCGTGACGCAGCAGGGCCGCGAGGTGAAGAGGGCGCTCCATTTCAGACGAGCCGTGGGGTCAAACACCCGTTCCGAAATAGCTGTTGCAAATCCACCGACTAGCTGGTATAAGGCTCGCGCTCGCGAGAGCTTAGTCCTATCAAGCCTTCTCACGCGCCACGAGTTCCGGCCCTTTTACACGCCACATCGGCCTCCGAACCGGGGCGAATCTTCGAGTCGCCCCGGCATTTCAGTTCGCCCGTCCCTCAACGCACAAGGAGAGAACCCGATCATGAGGAAGACATGCCTTTTTCTACTGCTCGGCGTCGTCGTATTCGCGACCGGCTGCCCGAAGAGCAAGCCCGACGCCCCGTCGGCCCTCTCACGCCGGATCGCTAACTACGAAATCGCCAAGTTTGACGCTGACGTGAGCGCCTACGATCAGGCAGTTAACGGGAACCTCCCCCAGCAGGCCCGCAGGATCAGAGACCGCGTCGTTGATCGCTTGAAATCCAACATCGACGCAAACTACCATGAGTTCGAAAACCAGCTCTTCACCGGGCGCGCCCGCGCCAACATCCTCTTCGACATCACCGAACTCGGTTCGGCGGTAGCCATTAACATCACCAACGGAGAGCGCGCCAAGAACATCATCTCGGCCGCGTTGACGGGCTTCAAGGGCGGGCGCAAGTCGATAGACGAAAACTTCTTCCGCGAGCGGACGACCCAAGTCATCATCTCTCAGATGCAGGCGTCGCGCGCTC
Source organism: Pyrinomonadaceae bacterium (assembly GCA_035295985.1). GTDB lineage: Bacteria > Acidobacteriota > Blastocatellia > Pyrinomonadales > Pyrinomonadaceae > JAIVGV01. The sequence goes on from DATHBT010000010.1 coordinate 9,242, forward strand.
GGATCGAGGCGACGCTCATCTTGAACAAACGCAGCAAGGGGATCGATGAGTATTCGCTCGACGAAGCGCTCGGCGACCTCATCAACTACTTCTACGCCGGCACGCTCCAAAAAGGGCTCCAAGAGGTAGCCAAAGAGACGGCCCAGACAGCGGCCATCGAGGAAGAGAAAGTCAGAAATCTTGAGCGGGGTCGCCAAGGCGTCACAACGGCGGAAGCGGATTCGGCCGTCGCCAACCTGAGGCGGTACAACCAGCTGCGGCAGGATGCGTTGAGCGCGGTCGATCCGGCCCGGCAGGCGGAAGCCGTAAAGATAGCCCGCGCGGCGATAGAAGAATTGACAGGAAAGCCGGCCCCGGTGGACATAACACCCACGCAACTCTTCGACGCCTTAGGGCAGGCAATGCGGCAGGTTGATCGGGACGATCCGCCCAACAGCGTCAGCCGAATCAGCAAGGCACTACGGACTCAGCAGTAGACCCTCAAGGAGAACACCATGTCGAAGAAACCTGACAGCAAAGATGATAAGAAGGGCGGCGCAGACAAGCCGAAAGATAAACCTGCGGCGGCGGTCTCCGGCACGGAGGCAATCGTCTACCCCGGCTCTTTCACCTTGGAGAACATCCAGAACGATCTGGTGGTGAAAGAGAGTCAGCGGTTCGAGAACCTGACTAAGCTTGAGTTGCTGCCGGACGCGCCGGGCGGCGAGCACAGGAGCCTAGCCACACTCAAAGAAGTGCCATTCGGCACGGTCTTCGGGCGGCTCTTCCTTGTCGCTGTCCCCGAGGGCAAAATGGCTTCCGTCATGGCGGATCAGGACATCAAGAAGAGGGATTTCCTGTTCGACGCCATTATCTGGGTTGAGAACAAACAGACACGAGTTGCCGCTTTCAGAGAACGGGCGGCTAAGTAAGCCTGCGAACAAGCAGTTTCGCTGCGGAACTCTCCCACCAGAAGCTAAAGCGTGCCCTGCCCGCCGTCACTAACGTGACGGCGGGCAGGCCCTTTTTAAAGCCCGACTTCAGTCGCGGCGCGCTCGCGGCGGGCGACGCCGGAGGCGTGGGCGGCGTCTTCAACGTGGCGGGAGACGGTGTCGGCGACGCGCTTGTCGAAGACGGAGGGGATGATGTATTCGGGGTGGAGTTCGTCGTCGGCGATGAGCGAGGCGATGGCGTGGGCGGCGGCGAGTTTCATCTCCTCGTTGATGCGGGAGGCGCGGCAGGCCAGCGCGCCCTTGAAGATGCCGGGGAAGCACAGCACGTTGTTGATCTGGTTGGGGTAGTCCGATCTTCCGGTCGCCATGACGGCGACGTGGGGTTCGGCCTCCTCGGGCATGATCTCTGGAATCGGGTTCGCCATCGCGAAGACGATGGGGTCGGGGTTCATCTTCTTGAGATCGTCGGCGTTGATGACGCCGGGGGCGGAGAGGCCGAAGAAGACGTCGGCGCCGCGCATCACGTCGTGCACCGTCCCCTGCTCGTTGTCGGGGTTGGTGTTCTGCGCGTACCAGTCCTTGATCCAGTTCATGTGCTCTTTGCGCCCGCGGTAGAGCGCGCCCGTCTGATCGCAGCCCACCACGTTCCGCACGCCCGCCGCCATGATGATCTTCGTGCAGGCGACGCCGGCCGCGCCCGTCCCGTTGACCACCACTTTTAAGTCTTCCATCCGCTTGCCCACCAGCTTGACCGCGTTGATGAGCGCGGCGAGGACGACGACGGCCGTGCCGTGCTGATCGTCGTGGAAGACGGGGATGTCGAGTTCTTCCTTCAGGCGCTCCTCGATCTGGAAGCAGCGCGGGGCGGAGATGTCTTCGAGGTTGATGCCGCCGAAGGCCGTCGAGATCGTCTTGACGGTGCGGACGATCTCGTCCGGGTCTTTCGTCGAAAGGCAGATGGGGAAGGCGTCAACGCCCGCGAACTCTTTAAAGAGCATCGCCTTCCCTTCCATGACGGGCATCGCGGCGGCCGGGCCGATGTCGCCCAGGCCCAACACGGCCGTGCCGTCGGAGACGACGGCGACGGTGTTGCGCTTGATCGTCAGGGTGAAGGCCTTTTCGGGGTCGCGGTGGATGGCCTCGCAGACGCGCGCGACGCCGGGCGTGTAGGCCATCGAGAGATCGGAGCGCGTCTTCAGAGGCATCTTCGACGTGACCTCGATCTTGCCGCCGAGGTGCATGAGGAAGGTGCGGTCGGAGACGTTGACCACCTCGACGCCGTCAACGTGCTTGACCGCCTCCACGATCTCGCGGACGTGATCGAGCGAGCCGGCCGTGAACGTGATGTCGCGCACCATAGAGCCGCGCGAGGCGGAGACGATGTCGATAGCGCCGATGTCGCCGCCGGCCCGGCCGATGGCGGTCGTCAGCTCGCCGAGCGTGCCGGGGCGGTTGGTCAGTTTCACGCGCAGGGTCGAGGTGTAGCTGGCGCTCGGCGTCTGCTGCATCGCGCTCTCCGTGTTAGCTGTTAGCTGTTAACTTTTGGCCGTCGGGGGTTTTCTCGGCTGAGAGACTAACGCCAAAGGGCAGTGCGCGCAAGCGCCTCACCCCGCGCGCCGGGCCGCTCGAAAACCAGCCCAACATCTCCCTTTGCGCCTTAGCGCCTTGGCGTGAGGCTCCTTACGTCAGGAAGAAAGCTCT
>DATHBT010000011.1:0-4788 GCA_035295985.1 Pyrinomonadaceae bacterium
CGCAGCTTCTCGTTGCGCGGCAGCATGTTTGTCATGCGGTTGCCGGTCACGTAGCCGAGCCGAATCATCGTGGCCGTCGAAAGCATGTTTAGCACGAGCTTCTGCGCCGTCCCGGCCTTGAGCCGCGTCGAGCCTGCGACGACCTCCGGCCCGACGACCGGCACAATCGCGACATCGACGGCGCGCGTGACCGGCGACCCAGGCGCGCAGGTGACGGCGGCGGTGAACGCGCCCAGACGCCGCGCGTGCTCGACCGCCCCAACCGTGTAGGGCGTGCGCCCGGAGGCCGCGATTCCCACGACGGCGTCTCGCCCCGTCACGCCTCTCTCTTCGAGATCGCGCGCCCCCGCCCCGCGGTCGTCCTCCGAGGCCTCGGTCGCGCGGTGGAGAGCGTCGTAGCCGCCCGCTATGATTCCCTGCACCAGTTCGGGCGGCACGCCGAAGGTAGGAGGGCACTCCGAAGCGTCGAGCACGCCGAGCCGACCAGAAGTGCCTGTGCCGACGTAGAACAGCCGCCCGCCCTCCCGGAGCCGCGCCGCGATCCCGTCAACGGCGCGCGCCACTTCCGGCAGCACGCGCCCGACCGCCGCGGGGACGCATGCGTCCTCCTCGTTCATCAGCCGCACGATCTCTTCGGTAGCGAGCGAGCTGATGTCGGCCGTGCGCGGGTTCTCCGCCTCGGTAATGGGTAAGAACTCGCCTTCGTCCATGAAGAAGCTGTTAGCTGTTAGCTGTAAGCTGTTAGCAAAACCAGAAACCAAAAAACCGAAGTGGAGGCGAAAGCTGAAGGTGTCTTCCTTTCCGGCTAACAGCTAACAGCTAATAGCTAGTAGCTGCGTCACCCCGCGAGCGCGAGGCGCGGCAGGTGGGCGCGTGCCATGAGCGCGGCGGCGTGGGCCGGGGGGTGCTGCGGCGGCGCGAGGTAGGCGCGCGGGGCCGTGCGCTCAAGCGTCTCGCGCAGGGGTTCGAGCACCAGCTCGCCCGCCTTGAAGACGCCGCCGACGCAGGCCGCCTGGAAACGCTCGCGCTCCATGCGGAGCTGCCGGACGACGGCCGCGGCGGCCTGCCCCAGCTCGCGCCCCGCGTCCTCGACGATGCGGCCGGCCACCTCGTCGCCCCGCGCCGCCTCTTCGAGCACGTGGCGGCCGAAGCCCGCGATGCGCTCGTTCGTCATGCTCGGCGCGTAGATGGCGGTCGAGAGGTCTTCGACGGCGGCGACTTTGAAGTAGTCGAGGCAGGGGGTGACGAGTGCAGTCTGCGCGCCGCGACCGTCGGCCGCGCGCGCGACCGCCTGCAAGCCACGGCGCGCCATCCAACTGCCGCTCCCCTCGTCGCCAGCCACAGGCCCCCAGCCGCCGGCGCAGGCCCTCCGGCCGCGGGCGTTGACGCCGCAGCAGATCGAACCCGTGCCGGCGATGACGACGAGGCCCGGCTCGCCGCCCGTCGCGCCGTAGAGCGCGATCTCCGCGTCGGTCGAGACTTCGATGGTGCCGACGCCGAGCGAGAGCAGCGTCTCGCGCATCCGCTCGCGCAAGTCCGCGCGGCGCACGCCGGCCAAGCCCACCTGCGCGGCGGCAATGTCGGCGCGACGCAAGCCGGCCGCCGCGAGCGCGCGGTCGAAAGACTCGCGCACGGCCGCCGCCGCGTTCGACACGCCGACCCGCAGCGGGTTCGACGGCCCCGACAGCCCCTCGCCCGCGATGCGGCCCTGGCCGTCGAGTATGACGGCCTGCGTCTTCGTCCCGCCGCCGTCCACGCCGAGCACGTAGGCGCGCCCGCCGAAGTTGTGCGGCTCAGCCGCCTTGCGCGGGAGAGTTTGTCTGCCGGGCTTAGCCATCACTTCGCGTCGCGGCGCGCCGAGACTCTCGGTGGTGACGGCGCGCCGTGAAAATCAGTCGTTGATTGTAAGGACGGTTCACGTATAATGGAAACTAAAAGATTTTATCCGCTCGATAATCATCACTGATGACGAGGCCCTGATGGAAATCCGACAACTGAGAGCTCTCGCGGCCATCGCCGAGACGCACACGTTCACGGCCGCGGCCGAGCGCGTCCACGTCACGCAGGCCGCGATCAGCATGCAGATCAGGCAGCTCGAACGGGAGGTCGGCTCGCCGCTCTTCCTGCGCACCCCGCGCCGCTGCGTCCTGACCGAGGCCGGCGAACGCCTGCTCGAACGCGCGCGGCGCATCCTGCGCGAGCACGACGCGGCGCTCGCCGAGCTGGCCGAACTCTCCGGCGCGGCGCACGGGCGGCTGCGCGTCGGCAGCGCGTCCACCACCTTCAGCGCCGATCCGCTCCCGCAAATCCTGTGCGACCTGCGCGCGCACCACGCGCACTCGGACGTGTCGGTCGTCTCCGGCACGAGCGAGTCTCTGGTCAGGCAGATCCTCGCGGGCGACCTGGACGTGGCCTTCGTATCACTGCCGGTCGAGGCGCGGGGCATCCACACCGAGCTGCTGCTGCGCGACGAGCTGATCGCCATCGCCAGCCCCGAGCACCCCCAAGCAGACCGCCGCGTGATCAGTTCCTTCGCGCTCGCGGGCGAGCGGCTGATCCTCGGCGAGAAGGGCGGCAACACCCGGCGGCTCATCGACGAGTTCTTCGCTCAGGCGGGCCTGAAGCCGCGGATAGCGATGGAGCTGGGGCGCATCAACGCCATCAAGCGGATGGTCGAGCAGGGGATGGGTGTGGGGATCGTGCCGTACCAGTCGGCGGTGCAGGAGCTAGCCGAGGGGAGGCTCGTGCGCTGGTGGATCGAGGGCGCGCAGATCAACTCGGAGCTTGGTTTCGCGTCGCTCGTCGGCCATTACCAGTCGCCCGTGATGCAGACCTTCATCAACCTCTGCCGCTCGCAGTTCGCCTCTATCAAGGCCGAACTCGAAGAGCGGCAGAAGCAGCACCTGTACGCCGCGGGCAAGAAGCGACGGCCTCAAGCGAAACATCGCTGACCGCCAAGCGATTCGGCCGCGGCTTCCACTCTCCATCGAACGGGCGCGAAGCGACGAGATCAAAGCGGGAGGGGGGAGAGCGTCATCAACGCTCTCCCCCCTCCCGCTTTGAGATTCGCCGGTCAGGTGACGGGTGAAGAGTCACTACAGCCCTTGCTCGTTACCTGTCACTCGTCGCCCGTCACCTGTCGCGGCTTTAGTTGGCGCGGGCCGGGTCTTTCGACGAGGCGTGCCGCTCGTAGAAGGCGTAAACGAACCGCTTCTGCCGCGCGCGCCCACTCGGCGGCTTCGCGCTTGCTGTCCTTGCGCAAGTCGATCACGGTCTTGATCCCCAGACGCCTCAGTTCCCCGTAGTGCTCCGCCTTGGGCTGCCCGCCGCGGAAGTAGTTGTCGTTCACCTTCCCGAAGTTCTCGATCTCCAGCGCCGCCGAACGCTGCCCCGAGGCCGAGGCCGCCGCGCCCGCGAGTGCGAGTGCGACGGCCAAGCCTGCGAGCCACGTGCGGCGGTAGGTGCTCGCCGCTTTACTCTTTCTGTTCAAACGTTAGTCCTCCTTCTGTGCCGGATTTTGCGCGGAGGCGATGCTGCCGGCGGGCAGCCCGGCCAGCATTGTAGCCCGCTGGCGGATCGCCTGCACGAACCCCTCGCGCGTGGCCTCGTCGTAGTTGGCCGCGCGGAACGCGTCGCGGAGTTGCTCGTCGGAGAGGAGCGAGAGCCGCTGGCCGATCCAGCGCGCGTCCTCGACCGACGCCTGCCGCATCGCCCGCTCCTTCTTCGCCTGGCTCTTGCCGTAGCTCGGCTTGAAGAGCGACGCGAAGATGCCAGCCCCTTTCGGCTTCGTGTGGTAGTCGAAGCTGACCACGCCGTTCTCGACCTTCTCGATGAACTTGCTCGAACGGAAGTCCTCCAAAGAGTTCTTCGAGCGCTTGCCGCCGAGGCCGCCGACCTTGCCGAGCGTGGCGCCTACGTCGGAGACGTAGTAGCGCGCCTGCAGCTCGCCGGTCTGCTCGTCGCGGGCGGTGAAGACCGTGTTGTTGTCAACGCGCGTGTCGTAGTTACCGAGGACGACCATCATGACCTTCAGGCCGTTGAACTCGCGCGTGCCGACGAACGGGTTCTCCTCCCAGTCCCAGCGCGGGCCGCGCTCAACATTCGCGCGGCGAGGCTCGAAGCGCGCGCCGACGAGCGCGCCGTCGCGCACGAACTCCTGCCCGCGCGCGAGCTTCTTCGGCAGGTTGTTGACGACCGCGCGGTCGAGGTAGTAGGCCTCCTCCGAGTAGTAGCCCATCGCCCACAGGAGCCGCGTGGCGACCGTCTCGGCCTGCGCCTCGACGCCGGTCTTGACCGACCAGGTGACGCCTTTGGAATCTTTGACCGTGATCTTCGGCGACGCGCCGACGGCGTCTTCCGCGACGAAGGTGAAGGGGGCGGCCGGCGCGAGTTCGGCCGAGCCGGGGCCGCTGCGCAGGTCGAGCTTGGAGATGTCGCCGGGGTCGCGGTAGGCGACGGGCTTGCCGGCGGGGGCAGCGGGCGCGGCGGCCTTGACGCTCTTCTGCTGCGCCGCGGCCTGCGCGGCGAGGCCGGCGACGAGGACGATTAAGAATGCGAGAGTTCTGTTCAGGTTGGCGGGTGCGTGCATGGGGTCGATCCTCCTGTCCGAAGTCTTCACGTCTGGGAGACTGACCGCGAAAACCGTTCACGGCTGCCTTCACCCACTAACGCGGAAGAGATGGTAAAAAGGATCGACATTCGAGGGAAATTTGTCGGCGGGGTTTGCGTTGTTCTCTGGTTGAGCGCGTGGACAGGCACTCACCACGGAGGCACAGAGGGCACGGAGGA
>DATHBT010000012.1:0-11102 GCA_035295985.1 Pyrinomonadaceae bacterium
GCGCCGCGCTTGACGCCCTGCTCGTAGCCCTCGATGAAGGCGGAGACTTCGCGTGGCGGCGCGCCATTCAGCCCCACGACGAAGACCTTGGGTCTCTCGTAGAGCCGCGTCCCCAGACTGAAGAAGAGCACTCGCAAGCCATCCGGTGCCCAGCGCGGGTTATAGCCGAAAGATGAGATTTTCTGCTGCTGGCCGCCGAACGGGGCGGGGACGACGAAAAGCCCGCCGCCGTCGCGCTCCGACCTGAACACGATGCGGTTACCGTCTGGCGACCAGTCCGGCTGCCACTCGTGCTGCTCCGAGCTGGTGATTCGGATGGCGTCACCGCCCTGCGCCGATTGCACCCACACGTCGAAGTTGCCGCTGCGGTCTGAACTGTAGGCTATATAGCGCCCGTCGGGCGACCACGACGGGTTGTCCTGTAACCCCGGCTCGAAGGTCAGCCGACGCAGCGGCCGCGTCGGCGGCTGTACGGCGCGCCTCGGCCACAGCAGCGCGGCTGCACCCACGGCGGAGGCGAACAGCAGCAGCGCGAAGACCACCGCGAGCGAAACCTTCCTGTGACGCTGTATGGTGTTGACGATGTACTCGGCGCTAGACACCGGGTAGGCGGACTGCGCGCCCGAGGCCCGCGCCCTCCCGTCGCCCGACGCGCGGAGGTTGCCGGAGTCGGTGCTGCGTCCGCCCAACGACCCGGCCGATGCGGCGTATTCAACGTCTTCCGCCGCGTTGAGACGCTGCCTGAGCCGGCGCAGGTCGGTCTGTAGCTCGCGCGCCGACCCGTAGCGCTCGTCGCGCTCCTTGGTCAGCGTTTTGAGCACGATCCACTCCGCCGCCTCCGGCACTTCGCGCGCGAAACGCGCGAGGGGTTGCGGCGGCTGGTTGAGGATGGAGGCGATAACGTCACTGCTCGTCTCGCCCTCGAAAGGGGGGCGGCCCGCCAGCATCTCGTAGAGCACGACGCCGAGGCTCCACACGTCACTGCGCGTGTCCACTGCGAGGCCGCGCGCCTGCTCCGGCGACATGTAGGCGACGGTCCCGCGCAGCACGCCCGGCTCGGAATAGATGAGCGAGACCGTTGAGTTACTATTGTCGCCCTCGGGTGGCCGCGCCTCCGGCAGCTTCGCCAGCCCGAAGTCGAGGACTTTCACATAGCCCTCACGCGCGATCATGATGTTCTCGGGCTTGATGTCGCGGTGGATGACGCCAGCGGCGTGCGCCGACGCCAGCGCGTCCGCGACCTGTGTGGCGATGTCCACCGCCTCGAGCAGCCCGAAGGGCGAGCGCCACAGACGCTCGCGCAGCGTCTCGCCGTCTACGTACTCCAGCGCGATGAAACTGACGCCGTCGTCCTCTTCAATCTCGTAGATGTGTGCGACGTTCGGGTGGTTGAGCGCCGAGGCGGCGCGCGCCTCCTGCGCGAAGCGGTGTGTGTTGCGCAGGTCAGAAGAGAGATGAGGGGGGAGAATCTTGAGCGCAACCTTCCGCCCGAGCCTTGGGTCCTGTGCTAGATAGACTTCGCCCATGCCGCCCTTACCGAGGGGCTTCAGGATGACGTAGCGTCCGAGTTGAGTCCCGTCAGCGTAGGGCATGGGGCAAGGCGTCCAGACCGTTAAGGGACGTGGGAGGCAGGGCTTACTCTATTATATGCGGGTGAAAAGTCAAGGGAGGGAGCCGCGCGGCGTCGGCGGTAAAGATGGAGGCCCTGAGTGCGGCTAGAGACTTGGCCTGCGGTAGAAGTCGTGCGCCTCGTGGAGCTGCGCTACTATCTCGCCGAGGACTGATCGGCGCGGGACTTTGGGTGCCGAAACCCAGACCTGCCGCGCGCGCGCGGCGTCCATGTAGTCATACTTACGCCATAGAGGGTCAGCGTAGCAGTAATGAATCATGTCGCGCTTGAGCGCGCGGCGCGGCCAGAAGTTGTAGTCGTTGAAAGCGGTCAGCTTCACGGGCAGCCCGAGCCTGATGGCCGCGAGACCGAAGGCGTACATGCTTATCTCCCAAAGCTCTGGGCGGAACGCATCAACGGCCTCCATCCACGTCTCGGCCATTAGCCGCAGCGACGCGCGCGGGATGACGTGGGGCACGCCGAAGCTCAGCCCGCCTTTGCGCGCGTCGAGGTCCTTCTGGCTGACGCCGAACGCAAGCGCCGCGCGCCTGACGGCCGGCTGGTCGTAATCCATGTAGGGGTAGTAGTCGCCTGACAGCGTGCGCGGGAAGCGCGGGCGGCGCACGAAGAGCATATCCGGATCGCAGAGGACGATGAACTCTTCGCCGTCGCACACCTCCTCGGCGTGCATCAGCGTGCCCGGTGCGTTGCGCGGGGCGTAGTCCCAGCCGCAGGCGGTGACGCGGTAGTTGGGTGCCGAGCGGACGAGGCCGCCAGCGCGCACGATGTCGCGGAAGTCGTCGTGCCAGTCCGCGTCGTGCTCGTGGACGACAAAGGCCGGGGCCGTCTTCAGGCGCGTGACGCAGGAGTAGTGAAACAGCTTGCACTGCCACGCCATGTAGGGCGTGTTCTCCGCGGAGACGACGATGCGGTATCGGCTCATCGGCATGGCGCGCTCCCGGCGGGATCAGAGCCAACTGACGGGTGCCAGCCCCGTCAGCCACGAGACGACGACGTACTTCTCGCCCGCCGTGACCGGCTCCGCGCCGTGGAGGTACGAGGAGGGGAAGATAATGGCCTTGCCCGCGCGCGGCTCGACGGCGTGGCCGAGATGCAGGAAGGAGGTCTGTCCGCCGCCGAAGTCGTCGTTGAGGTAGCAGAGCACCGTGAAGTAACGATAGTCTTCCTCCGGCGTCGTGTCGGTGTGCGGGAGGTAGAAGTCACCGGGCGAGTAGCGGACGAAATGTGTGGAGGCGTGCCGCGTCAGACTCGTCCCCCAGAAGTTGTTGGTGAGCGGCTTGACGACCCCGTCCATCAGCGCGTCGAACTCGCGCTCGAACTGAGAGCGCCGACCCGGAGCCAGCGCGCTGGCCGAGCGGTCTTCGGGCGCCTCCACCACGCCGTAGCCGCCGTCCGGCTCTTCAACCCCGACGGGCGCAAACTCCCACCCCCGCGCCTTTCTCACGCGCGCGAGCAGGTCGCGGGCAGCGCGCGCCCCGAAGAGCTGAAGCGAGAGGACGCCCCGCACCTCTTCGACGTACACGGCCTCGCGGACGCCCGAACCGTTCCTCGACATAAGACATACACCCCTCGACCGACGGCGTTGCCGAGTTGTGCACAAGGCGGGAAAGGTGCTCCCCGGCCATGGCTCAACTCTTCAGCTCTTTCGCTTCTTCGTCGTCTTGACGCTGCTCTTCTTGGTCGGCCTCTGGGGAGGCTTCACACCGCTCCTCTTAGCCGGCGTCTGTGGCGGTTTGACGCTGCTCTTCTTGGGGTGCCGTGGTGGCTTGTTCGCCCTCTCACCGGGCTTCTGCGGCGGCTTCGTCGGCATCTGCGGCGGCTTCGCAGGGTCTTGGGGCGGTTTCGTCGTCGGGTCCTGCGGGGGCTTCGTGATTCCCTGTGGGGGCTTTACGGTGCTCCCGCTGCTCCTGGGTCTCTTCCCGGCGGCCTGCATCCCGTTCATTAGCTCGTCGGGGACGGCCAGGATTAGATTGCTAATGAGCCGGTCGTCGGCGACCACCTTGTGCTCGCGGAGGAGTTTCGAGAGGTCGGCGAGGAACTCCAACTGTAACCGGCCGTTCAACTGGAAGGCCTGCCTGAGCGCTGCGGCCTCGCGTATCAGCGACGTGCCATTCATGTTCTATCTCCTTTAAGTGCGTTCTGGTAAAGCGTCAGGGCGTCCGGCCGCCGAGCAACGTCCTACAGTGACGGTCGCGGGAGCCTGAGAAGGTTGCCGTGGTATCTGTGCTTATCCAACTCCTGCTCGGTCAAGTCGAACCCGTCGTCGGTCTCTTCGACGCCCTCCGGGGAGCGGAACCAGACCCGCGGGGATGAGAATATATGCCTCGCGCCGGTGTCACCGTGATGCCGAATCCACCTCGCGACCGACTTCGGGGTGCGGAACTGCGCCGGGTCCATGACCATGAGCGAAGTCGAGCTGTCATCCTGTGTGACGGAGACGACGGGCGCGACGTGGTAGAGCCACGGCGAGACCACGGACGGGTTCTCCTCGTGGACGCCGCCGAGGGTGTAGTGGGCGAGGGGGTAGTTTGACTGGGTGGCGGTGTAGTGTCTGCCGTAGAGCCAGATTTTCCCGCTCCGGACGCTGTGCCGCCGCAACAACTCGCACATCTCGTGCGCGCGTGAAGCGCAGCAATCCTTGATGTAGCTGAAAGCGATGTGCGGGCGCGTCGCGAGGAAGTCGAACTCCCTAAAGGCGTCACCGATGCCGATGGAGAAGGGCGAGAGGTCCAAGGTGAGATTCTTGTCCGCCGGGGCGTCGAGTTCGGCCACCGCCCCGTTCGGAACGACCCCGCTGGGGTCTGGTTCGTCGGCCGGGCTTACGTCAACAATCTCGTCGTTGTATGGGTTGACAGTGACTAGAACCTTTTCATTACTCCGGTGCGCGGCTTCGAGCTTACTCAGCAGGTCGCCGAAGTGCGGGTGTGCCGGGTTGAGGTAGCGCGGCGACGGCGTCGGGGGCAGAGTCACCAACAGCCTACCATCCGCCGTGTCCCGGCTGATGCCGGCGACGCGGCGCGCGCTCGGCGCGTAGACTTCTTTGACGGAACCCTCGTCGTCCTCAACGTAGACGGGGCGGCCGGACTCGCGGCGCGACCTGAGGAACGTGAGCCACGCGTTGAACCGCGGGTCTAGCCTGTTGATGGAGTAAACCGTCCCGTCATTAAGCTCGAAGTTGACGCCGCCCAGCCCGCCCGTCGCGTCCAGAAACCTCTCGGCCGGCGACGCCCCTTCGGCGTTGGCGTCCTCGTCCACGCGTACGACCTTGCCTAACTTGCCTTTAACCTCACCCATGTCTCACACCTCGGAGAAAGAATGACGGACGACCCCGCCGCGGCCCGTTCGTCAGGTGGTCGAACGCCCGCGCGCTTCTTGCACGGGGCGCTACAGTCGGCGGCGTCCGTGCGCAGCGCAAAAACGGTGCCAGCAAAACAGACACACTGGCTTGATGCTCATTGTCGGGGTGAACGCGAGCGCCGAAGCTCTTGAAGCCGCACAAGGGTAAAGACGCCGCCCCAATCTGTCAACAGGAGTTTGGCGGCACGCGCCGCACCGCGCGCCAGCCGAATCAGCACGCGGCTCGGCCTATCAGTAACGATTGCCGAGCAATCAATTTTGATAGCCGCCGCCCCGACCGCCCCGCCACCCCGCACGTAGCGTCCTGCGTCGCCCCGTGCAAAACAGGTCTGGAGGGAGGCGCGCGCCACATTCGCGCGGTCTGGCACATCAATCGCCTTAGTGAGCGGCGCAGCCTTTCATGGACGACGCTGCCGACGGCTTCGGGGTCATTACCCGCACCTTCAATCGCCAGCAAGATCGTTGGGACGGGCCGCGAGGCTCAGCTTCGGCTTCCGGCCCGCGTTCTGAGGGTGGCGCACGCGGTGGAGCCCCGGCCAATGTCGAAACAAATCACTAGAGGAAACAGCACATGTTGCCTAAACGCGTCGGCTTACCCTACCCCCCCGAGACTGAAGCCCTGATGGCTATCGAGAGCGTGACGCTCGACGGCGACAGCGTCAGCGCCCGCGCCGCGCTCACACAGCTCATGCGCGAGCGCGAGGAGCAACTCCACCGGCTCGAACTCCTTGAGGCGCAACTCAGCCTGCGCGCCTCCGAGTCCATCTGTGGCCTGAGCGACGACATGCAGGATGTCGAGCTGTACGATGGTGCGCTCGGCGTGAGCGTTGACTTCGTGCGCCACTTCTCGCCACCCGTCGGCCAGTTGCAGTGGGGCGCCAACCTGAAGGACATCTTCAAGGGGCCGGGCGACTCGCCCGGCAACGTCAGCAGCGTGCGCTGGGGTTCCGGCTCGCTCATTGGCCACGACCTCTACCTCACCGCGGGGCACTGCTTCGACCAGACCGGCGGCGGCTGGGTGCGCCCGAAAAGGAACGGCGTCACTATCCCCGAGAGCGAGATTGCGACGCTGATGCACGTCAACTTCAACTTCCAAGTGGACGGCGCGACGAAGAATCTCCGCGAGGAAGATCGCTATCCGGTCATTCGGCTGCTGGAGTTCCGTGCCGGCCAGCTCGACTACGCCATCGTCCAGCTCGACAGGAACGAGAAGGGCGAGGTGGCGGGCGAGAAGTACGGCACGATGACGGTGGCGAGCGGCGACCTCACGGCCGAAGGCTCGACCCTCTGCGTCATTCAACACCCGAACGGCAAGCCCAAAATGGTCGAGGCCGGCCCGCTCAAGAGCAATTTGGGCGGGAGAATTAGTTACGACAGCGTGGATACACTGGGCGGCTCGTCCGGCTCCGCCATCCTGAACGGCGTCACGGGCGAACTCGTGGGCGTTCACACCAACGGCGGCTGTACGGCCGTCAGCGGATTCAACTATGGAGTGTCCATCGGTGCCATCCGCAAATTCTCAAGCATCCTTTAGCCCCCTACGGGGCCACTTGACCCCTCGCCGTGAGGCGAGTTTAGGAGCGAAACATGAACAGAGAACAGTCTTCAAGGCGCAGACGCCTGCCCATTTACCTGGCCTTTCTGGTTGCGGTCCTGAGCCTCGGCGTTTTGAACGTCACGGCCGTCAGGGCGCAGGACGAGGCGGAGACGCCGGCGGCGACGCCCGCACCGACGCCGGACGAGGAGATGCGAAAGGAGACGCTCCGCAAGGCGAAGGCCGAGGCGGACAAGATGGAGCACGAGGCGGACAAGATGGGAACCGAGGCGCGCAAGGCCAAGCTGGACGCGGCGTTCCCCGCGCCCAGCGCCACTGCGCTCGAAGGGAAGACGACGGTCGAGGGCGCGGTCATCGAGAGCCAGATGGTCTCTTACGTCTCGATGGCGCGCGCAGCCAACCGCATCATCGAGGCAATCAACGCCAGATTTATACAGGACCGCAAAACGATAAGTAGCATCGCCATCTATAACGAGAGGGACGTCAGCCTGCTGCTCAGCTACAGGACGGCGCGGAGTCAGGTCGAGATTACACGGAAGGGCTACTGCGACATCCTAACGCCCGCCGCCACCGGGACCCTCTGCCCGGCGTCCCCCCAGCCGTCGGCCGGTGGCGAAGCGGTCGCGCCTGCGATAGCGCCCCTGCTCGCCGCTCGCAGCTTCCTCGGCGCGTTCATAGACGCGACCTCGCTGCTGCGCACAAACGTCGAGATAAAGGGCCAGACCTTCGTCATTGACGAAGGGCCGCTCGTGGCGGAAGTCTTCCGCGCCGCCCGCAGGCCGACCATCGGACTGCCGAGCACCGTTAATCTTTACTACCCGCACGTCTTCTCGCCCAACGTCAACCTCGGCCAAGGTTCCACCATCCTCGCCGAGCTTGAGCGGGTGCGCACATTGCGCGTGGCGGGCGAGAAGCTGGCGGCGGACTTGGCGGAGGCCGAGAAGGCCCTTGAAGAGGCGAAGGGTAACATTAAGCAACTCACTGCCCAGTTAAACGAGGCGCTGCCGCGCAGGAGAAACGAGGCGGTGACGGCGTCCGCCAACATCATCAAGGCCAACTGCCGTACCCTCGTAAACGACGTCAACGCGGTTATGAGCCTGCCCGAGAAGCCGATACAGGCGACGGCGATGCTCAATCTGATAGCCAGAATCTCCGACACGGACGCCTGCCCGGGGATGCCTGCCGAAAAGCTCGAACAGATGCTGTCGCTCAGGGACGTTATCAACGACACCGTCGGCAGGCTCGCGAAGGCGATTCAGGATAAGACGAACGCGGAGACGGAGGAGGCGAGGCTGAAGGTCGTCATCACGACGCTGACCGCCAAGCTCAACCCGGCGTTCGCCCCCGGCGACGCGCTCGCGCAGTTGAAGGCCCTCAACGCGCAGTTCGATAACCTCGTCAAGGCGCTCGTGCAGGTGGACGCGAACGGCGTGAACCCTCTGACGAACTTCATCCGCACAGAGAGCCTGCTCTCGGCGCTGCCCGCCGAAGGCAGTTACTGGCTCCAGCTTAAGGTGATTAACGCCGGCGGCAACAACCGCATTAAGACGAACCTGCTCGTTGACATCTTCACTGGCGGCAACCGCGTCTCGCACAGCGGCGGCGCAATCGTCCAGTACAACCTCTTCGACGGCAACGGCAAGTCAATCGTGTCGGACACCATCGCCGACTACACTAACTACATCAAGGCGGACAAGGTTCGCCGCGTGACGAACAGCAAGAGCGACACGACGCTGCCGACGCCTATCTCGATTGACGAAAACCGTTAGGCGCGGCACGTACGAATTGGGGCCGCGGGAGACGTGCGGCCCCTGGGCGCAGAAATCATTTCATAGTTCGGAGGCGTTTTAGGAGGAACCGTTATGCGAATCGCCAGATGCTCCATCGCAATACTCATGCTCACTCTGCTTGGCCTCGCGCAGGCGTCGGCGCAGACCGTCACCACGCGGAAAATTATTGACAACGGGCCCGATGGCGAGAAATTGGTCTTCGCGGTCGTGGGGGACGGCTACAGCGCCGCCGACCAAGCTAAGTACGCCGCCGATGTAGACCGACTCGTCGTCAACGGTGTCATGGCGCGCGACTTCTACAGGGACAACCGGAGGGCCTTCAACGTCTACCGCGTTGACCTGACTTCGACCGATTCAGGGATCAGCAAGCCGGGCGCGCCGAAGAACACGGCGCTCAAGACGATCTACTCGGGCCTCTGGCAACGCTGCTGGATAGAACCCTCGGTTCCTGACACGGAGAAGCTGCTCAACGCCGCGCTGGCGAACGTGCCGAAGTACGACTACGTGCTCATCATCCAGAACGAGGCCGGGTTCGGTGGCTGCCGCCGGGGCAGCCGGCTATACGTGACCGGCGGCGTGGGGTGGGACGTGGTGGCGCATGAATACGGGCATGGCGTCGGAGGGCTTTTCGACGAGTACTCCGTGGCTGGCAACCCGCTCTACGTCGGCCAGCCCGTCAACACGCGCAACTGTTCGACCCACCTGAACAGGAATCAGGTCGTGTGGACGAGGATGATTAACCAGAGCTTCGTCATCCCCCCGGCGACCCAACTCGGGGCCGGCATTGACCCGAATCAGACGGTGGGCATGTTCCAGGGTTGCGCCACCTATATGGCGGGCATTTACAGGCCGGTGCATGAGTGCCGCATGAGGTCCAACGCGCCTCTGTTCTGTCCGGTGTGCTTGGAGTTGATGAACGCGGCGGTCGCGCCGTACCTCGGGCCGGAACCGGCAGGCCCTGCGGCCGGGTCAGTCACGGGTAGACTGAACCTGAGCCACGCCCTCTTCATGAACGCCTCGTTCGCCACGGGTTACGGGCAGACGCAGACGCCCTCGCCGCAGTCAACCTCATACCTTCAGGTGGTGGTGCGTGTGAAGAAGGGGGGCAACGCCACACCCATCAAGGTGACGGAGGTGCAGGGCGTCCTGCCGGCGCAGGATCAGCAGGCCAGCAACTCCGTGATGGAGGCCAAGACCGGCGATCAGACGCTCGGAGTTCAGTTCCTACAGGACGACCCTTTCACCGTCCGCGGCTTCGCCGACCCAAACAACGTCGAGCGCGGGGAACACTTCCAAGAGACGGACGAGGCGACGATCGTCATTAGGGTGCCGCAGACTAACCTCAGCACAGCGACGACAGGGCCGGGCGTGAGCCTGAAACTCTACGAGGTGAAGCCCGAACCCTCGCTCCACCTCGACCCGAACACCATCAGCAACATCGAGCAGTTGAGGTCACAGAGGGTGCTTGAGGAGAATACACGCGTCTCCCCCGGTAAGCTCAAAGATGTTGTGAACAAGCGGGTTGATGTCAGGTCGATTCAGTGAATCGTCTGTGATGTCCTCCGCAATGGCATGACGGCGCGCGATGCAAGGGGGCGGCGTGACCGCCCCCTGCCCGCTAGCAGGAAAGATGGTTACGGGCAGCTCCCAACGGTTTATTTAGGCAGCCTTTAGGGGTAAAGCAATATCTAACCAGGTGAGTTGCGCTGGCCGTGGCAGCCGGTTAAGCGACGGCAGCGTAGCAACTACGGGTTCAGCCGGCAACATAGGAAGAAACGGTTCGAAGGGGGATGCGACGATGGCTAAGAAAGGTTTACTCTGCTGCGTAGTGTTGGCTGGAACCCTTCTGTTAAACCCCGTCTACTCGACGGCGCAGTTTGTCGGCCGAGACATGAGGATGGTGACGCAGGGAAAGGCAACCTGTGTTTGTCAGAGTGAGGCCGCCCAGTTGAACGAGCCACGCACCTACTTGAATCTTGAGTTGAAAATCAGCGAGGGTGGCTCGTTCTCGGTCGTGAGGGCGGCCGAACTGCCGGGTTACGTGCGCCTGAATTCAGTCCCCACAAGCGATTACATCTACGAGGTGAGCAACGGTCAGCAGACCGTCGCGGCGTTTCTCCGGGATGACCCGTTCACCCTTCGCGGGTTTGCCGACCCCTCCTCACCACAAGGGGAAAAATCAGGGAGACAGCAGACGACGACTATCATCGTCAACATCCCCAATTTCGGCCTCTCGATGCTGGAGAAGTGTAATCTCGGTTTTCGCCTCTACAGACTTCGCTTGGGCGTCAAAGTAGACAGAATTGATGCAGACGCCCTCCTGCGGTTGCGTGAAGGGGGTCAGCTAACCCCCGTCATGTCCGTACCCGCCTCAAAGTTCACCGAAGCATTAAAGAAGGCCGCTAAAGCAAGACGCTAGACGACAAGGATTCGGCGCGACATTAGGGCCCGGTAATGGAGATTCAGCAAGAGACCGCATCCTTTAGCAGGATGCGGTCTCTTGCACCAATCGCAGACCCGAGTCGTTAGAGGGCATCGCACGGCTTAAAGTTGAAGCGGACGGTAGCGTCCAGTCAGTCGCGCTGCGGGCCACAAAATCAGACGGAACGGTCGTGAAGAATT
Organism: Pyrinomonadaceae bacterium; assembly: GCA_035295985.1. Taxonomy (GTDB): domain Bacteria; phylum Acidobacteriota; class Blastocatellia; order Pyrinomonadales; family Pyrinomonadaceae; genus JAIVGV01. The sequence continues at coordinate 10,955 of DATHBT010000012.1, forward strand.
GGTGTATCATAACGTCTCTGTGAAGCGGCCCGCCCGCGTCAAGCATTTTCTTCTTCCATCTTTAAACACAGCTATCCAGTCTCAGCCAGATTCACATTCATCTCTCTGTCCGCGCTGCTTTAAGTGGCGTCTACGGACGCCCGCGCAT
>DATHBT010000013.1:0-9504 GCA_035295985.1 Pyrinomonadaceae bacterium
TGCGCGTCGCGCGCTCCGGCGGGCCGCTCGGCGAGTCAACGGTCGAACTCGTCAGCGAGCCTTTCGACGACAGGCCATGCTCGACGGCGGACGGCCGCGCCCGCCCGCGCTGCGACTTCTCGACGACCTTCGCGCGGCTGCGCTTCGCGCCGGGCGAGACGGAGAAGGCCGTCACCGTCTTCGTCACCGACGACTCATACGCCGAAGGGGCCGAGACCTTCCGCCTCGCGCTCGGCAACCCGTCGGCGGGTTACACGGTCGAGTCGCCGGTCGCTACGGTTACCGTCATCGATGACGACCAGCCGGGCGCGCGCAACCCCATCGGCTCGCCCGACTTCTTCGTCCGCCAGCAGTACCTGGACTTCCTGGGCCGGGAGCCTGACGCGGGCGGCTTCGCGGCGTGGACTAATGTGTTGCGCGGCTGCGCCTTCGAGGGCCACTTCGGGCCGGGCAAGTCGGGCTCCGACCCTTCGTGCGACCGCCTCACGGTCTCGTCGGGCTTCTACCGCTCTGAGGAGTTCCACGAGCGCGGTTACTTCGCCTACCGCTTCTACGAGGTGGCGCTGGGCCGGCCGCCCCGCTACGAGGAGTTCCTCTCCGACATGCAGCTCCTCTCGGGGCCGCAGACGCCGGGGGAGCTGGAAGTCAGCAAGGCGACGTTCGCCAAGGAGTTCATGGCGCGGCCCGCGCTGGCCGGGCAGCAGTCGTTCGCCGCGCGCAACGGCGAGCTCGACGACGCGGGCCGGCTCGACCACATGCTCGAACGCGCGGGGGTGACGCTCGCGAACCGCGATCATCTCGCCGCCGCCCTCGCGGCGGGCCGCATGACGCCCGCACAGGTGCTACGCGCCGTGGCCGAGAGCAACGAGGCGTCGGCCAAGTTCTACAACCGCGCCTTCGTCGCGATGCAGTACTTCGGCTACCTGCAGCGCGACCCGGACGAGCCGGGTTTCAACAGGTGGGTGAACGTCCTCAACACGTCGGGCGACTACCGGACGATGATCTTCGGCTTCATCTACTCGCACGAGTACCAGGCACGCTTCGGGCCTGTACAGTGAGCCGGGGCAGGCAGCCTCTATCGGGGCGCGGCGAAGACTCCGGCCCTGGAGGTACTGCGCCCCGTGGCTTCCACGGGCGGGATGAGTTAGCGGATGCGCGTCATCTGACGCCAGAAGAACTTGCCGAGGCGGGAGAATCGGTTGCCGTTGTTCGGGGCGGCGGGGCCGCGCTCGGACGAGAGGCCGAGGTCTGAGGCAAGTTGCGCGTTGGGCGGCGAGATGTCTTCGTCGCCGTGGCGCTGCGAGAGCCAGCGCGCGAGCGTGCGGGTGACGGCCCGCCGCTCCGAGACGTTCGCCTCGGAGACGAGCGCGGCGCGCAGGTCGTCGAGTTCGGCGATCTCGAAGCGGTTGGCCTCGTGGTAGCCGCGCAGCGCCCTGAAGACGCGCTCCGCGCCGAGCAGTTTCTCGACTGCGGCGAAGGCGAGCGCGCCCTTGGCGGCGACGACGGCCGCGTACTGGAACGAGTTGCGGTACTCGCGCGCCGCGCGGTCGGCCGGCAAGTCCTCGCCGCCGAACGTGCGGTAGATTTCGTAAACGCCTTCGAGCTGATCCTCGCTCGCCTGCGCCGCGCGCTCCGCCCCGTGCGCCTCGCGGTAATAGACGAGCGCAGACCAGTGCGCCAGCGCCTCGTCTAAAACAGGCTCGCGCGCCGGGTCGCTCCCGACGGCCCCGCCCCACCACTGGTGCGCGATCATGTGCGCGACGGCGAACTCAAGGCTGTCCTCGACCGACGTGCGCTGCTCGCGCACGAGTTCGGGCAGGTTGCGGACGGCCGGCGAGTCGAAATCGACGTAGTATGCGCTCGCAATCGCGCACAGCCCCGTGAACTCGGCGCTCCCGACGCCGGCCGAGAACGGCGCTTCGGCAATCGTCATCAGCGGGTAGGGCGCGGGGCCGAAGCGCGCCGAGAAGATTTCCACGGCGCGCGCCGCCACGTCGAGCACGCGCCGGCCCGTCTTCTCGTGCTCGCGCGAGAAGACGGACTGGACTCTGACCTTACCTACGTCGCGCACGGCCGAGCGCAGGTTGCGGCCGGCGACGACGGCGAAGCCCCGCAGGTTGTTTCCGACGAAAGTGCGCGGCACGGGCGGGTTCGCGTCGCCCGAGACGACGGCCGCACCGCCGTGTGGCTCGCCCGACGTGAATACGGCCACACCGCGCGCCGTCTCGACCTCAAACTCGTAGTCGGCCGCCTCGGCGTAGATCAGATCGCCGACGCCCGCGCGCGCGCCGCGCCGCCACTCCGCGCCCTCGCGCACGGCCATGACGGGGTACGACGCGCCGAGCAGCATCACGCCGCGCGCGAGGAAGTTGGTGTCGCGCGCGCCGCGCATCTCGCGCGTGTCGCGCAGGGCCGCGCCGAGCTGCTGGATGACGTGGGCGGGCAGGCTCGTCTCGTCGGCGTCGAGTTCGGGGACGCTCCCGGCGAAGTCGATCTCTATCTCGGCCGCGGCGTCGGGCGCGACCGCGTCGCGCAGCGAGACGCGCAAGACGGTCGCCCGCTCCTCCAACGCGAACTGCTGCGGCGCTGCCGCCACGGCCGGCGACGAAGCCGCGCGCGCGCGCACCGCCTTGATCTCGATGCGCGGCTCGTCTTCGATGGGCGCGGGCGACGCGGCGGCGGACGGAGGCTGCGTCGCCGGCTCGACGACGTTGCCGCGGACGTTGGCGTAGAGGTTGAAGTAAACGACGGAGGCGGGGCGCGCATCGCGGTTCGTCCAGCGCACGCGCGAAGTGCCCGTGAAGGTGCGCGCGTCGAAGTCGAGCGTGAGCCTGACCTGGTAGAGCGTGCGGCCGGGCGCGGGGGGCGAGATCAGTTGCGGGCGGGAGGGCGGCGCGCCCGGCCGCGCCGTCTGCGCCTGACCCCGCGCGCCGCCGCAGACGGCCGCGCAGCAGAGCAGCAGTAGTGTTGCGCGTCGAAACTTCATGCCCCGTGTCGCCGGCCGAGGAGTTGTCGCCTAAAAATTCAGCCCGCCAAAACCTGCCCGCCGCAAGACGTTACCTGCGCCGCGCGGCTTCGGTGACGGTCACGCCGCGGATGCGGTCGCCGCGCGCGATTGCGTCCACCACGTCCATCCCGGCGACGACGCGGCCGAAGACCGTGTAGCCGCCGTCGAGGTGCGGCTGCGGCGAGTGTGTGACGAACCACTGCGAGCCGCCCGTGTCTTTGCCCGAAAGGGCCATGCCGACCGCGCCGCGCTCGTACGGCACTTCGTTGATCTCGCAGCGAATCTGGTAGCCGGGGCCGCCGTTGCCGTCGCCGCGCGGGTCGCCGCCCTGGATGACGAAGTTCGGCACGACGCGGTGGAACGCGATCCCGTCGAAGAACCTACGGCGCGCCAACTCCACGAAGTTATCGACGTTCAGCGGCGCGTCGTCGGGCAGCAGCTCAATCGTGAACGCGCCCTTGTCCGTGCTGACCACGGCGGTGACGCGCTTACCCACGCGCGAGAGCGCGCGGCGGTAGTCGTCGGGCCTGAAGCGCACGGCGACGGTCTGGATGCGGTCGGATTCGGAGACCGCGGCCTGGCTGTTCCGGAGCAGCGTGGCCGCGCGCAGGCGCAGGAGGTAGTCGGGCGATTCGAGCGCGGCGCGTATGGCGTCGTTGGCCGCGGCCGTCTTCTGCTTCGCGAGTGCTTCGAGGATGGCGAGCGCGGCGTCGTTCATCTCGTCGCGCATCGCGGCGGGCAGGGCCGCGGCGAGGGCGCGCGCGTTCTCCGCGTCAGGCTCGGCGGAGGCCAGGAGTTCTGCGGCCGTGGCGCGGACGAGCGTGTCCTGCGCCTTGAGTTGAACGCGCGCGACCTCGGAGAGATCGAGCGGCTTGAAGGCGGCGGCGGCGCGCAGCACGTCCGGGACGGCGAGCGCTGGCGTCGAATCTTCGCCGAGCAGCGCGCGCAGCGCCAACTGCGCGTCGGCCTGCACGGTGAGCACGGCGTTGCCGGAGCGCGCGCTCGATAGCTGCGCCAGCTCGCCGAGGCCCTGCGCGACTGCCGCCACTGCCTGCCACGAGAGCTTGTTGTCGGCCGCGCGCAGGTGCAGGTTCGTGAACGGCCGCCCGCGCATGTACTGCGCGGGCGCGACGCGCGCGAACGCGATCTCCGCTTCGGGCGCGGCGTAGCCTTCCGCCTCTCGCAAGTGCCGCAGCAGTTCGAGCGCGCGCGCGTCGTTCGTGTCGGCGAGCACGCGGCCGACGGCCGAGGCGGCTTCCAGTAACTCGTTCAGCACGGTGGGGCGCGCCGCCGGGTTGGCGGTCTTCTCTGCGCGGTAGGCGGCGAGCAGGGCGTTGGCGTGTTCGAGCAGCGGGGCGGCGGCGCTCGCCTCGCGCAGCGCGGCGGCGGAGCGGAGGGCGCTGACGCGGACGCGCTGATCCGCGTCCTTCGTCGCGGCGGCGACGAGCGCGCCGAGCGACTGCTTGTCCTCGGCCGCGCCGAGGGCGCGGGCGGCGTTGGCGCGCACGACGGCGTCGCTGTCGGAGAGCAGAGCGCGCAGGCGCTCGTTCGCGTCCTTCGAGCGCAGGCGCGCGAGCGCGTTGGCGGCGTCGGCGCGGACGCGCGCGTCCGACCAGTCGAGGAACTGCGCGACAGCCTTGCCGGCCTCCTGCGGGCGTGCGCGCAACGCCGCGGTCAGCGCGAGCAGCGCGGTCTCGCGGTCGGGCGCGGAGCGCCGGCCGTGCTCGTGGTTGAGCGCGGCGATGATCGCGTCGCCGATCTTCTTTGAGTTCGCCTGATCCTCACGCGGGAGCGCGGCGGCGATCTTGCCGAGCGCCTCGACGGCGCGCGCGCGAACCTGCGCGGCCTGACCGGGCCGCGAGGCGATGACAAGCAGGTCCGCGGCCTGCGCGGATTCGATCTCGCCGAGCGCGAAGGCCGCGCGGGCGCGCACGTCCAGGCTCTTGTCGGTCGTGAGCAGCGAGAGGAGCACGGGGACTGCGCGCGCGTCGCCGATGCGCCCCGCCGCGAGCGCGGCCCGCGAGCGCACCGCGGCCGACTGATCGGAGAGCAGCGCGCCGAGGTCGTCCGCCTCCCATCGCCGCTCGTCCTCCGCGCGGACGATCCTCAGCAGCACTTCGTCCGGCACGCGCGGTTGCGACGCAGGCCTCGCGACGCCGCGCGGCTGCCGCGCGGGCGGGCGGCGCTGTTGGGCGAAAACGTCGGGCGCGAGAAAGACCGACGCGACGAGGCAGGCGAGCGCGACGGCGGCCGGCGAAAGAGCGTGTAACGCACGCCGCCGCGAGATGGCTGGCGGGCGCGCGTCGCACGGACGTTCCTGTTCGATCTTGAGTTTCATGGGAGTTCGAGCGCGAAAGGGCCGCGCGAATGATAACACTTTCCGGCGGAGGCGCGCCCGCCGAAGTCGAGACGCGCGCGCCATCTTCGCTGCGGCGGGCTTTGCCCCGGCAACAACATCCGGCCTTTGAATTGTCGGGCAAGGCCGCCGGGCCGGGCTTTGCCCGACAATACCCCGCTGCCCGGTAATTCGGCAGCCTGCCCGACAATTCAACTAGACAAGATCGGAGTATTGCATATAATGCGCGACGCACGGCGCGTCCCTTTCGTAGCGCGCCGCCTCGGTCAGCGGGGTGAGGACGCCAGCCGAGAACTCATAGCCTCACGCGCCCGAAAGGAGACGTAAGTTATGGGGTGGGGAAGTTCAAAGGAAGACATTGAAGACAGGAAACAGGAGAACAAACCAGAGCCAGAGCCGCCGCCGCCGCCGCCACCACCGCCGCCAGCAGAGCCGTCGGGTGAGCAGAAATAGTCAAGGGCGCGGTGAGAGCACTTGGCGCGACCTCGCAGACGCAAGTTTGTGAGAACGAAGGGCGGATCGGTTCACAGCCGATCCGCCCTTTTTGTTTCCGAGTTGACCGCGTGTCTCACGCCGCCTGAGAGTAGAACTTCGGCTTTAACCCTAGTTCATACATGGCCTGAATGAGACAGCAGATGTTGTGGCAGAGCACCTTGCAAAGGGCTTCGTTAATCTGCGCCCTCTCCGTCTTGCTTCTCATGCTGTCACCGAACTTGGCCTTTATCATCATAAAGGTCGTTTCGACGTTCGACCGCTTGTGATAGCTCCGCATGAACCTCTCCTGATGGCAGGAGAAGTAATGCCACATCTGTTTCCATAGCGGGGTCTGCCGCTGTTTCTTATCCGGCCCGCCGCTGTCCTTTTTGAAAGCGATGTAAGGGACGGCCCGCACGTCGGCGGCGGCTTGAAGGTTCGCCTGCGAGAGGTAGGCTTTATCCGCCTACACTTCGCGCATCCTGAAATTGCGCGCGGTCGCTTCCACGAGCGGCTTGAAGTAAGGGGCGTCGTGCTTGTACTTCTCTGTAATCTCGACCGCCGTCACGACGTTAGTCCGAACGCCCGTAATCAGGTGCATCTTAATCCAGTCCCTCTGCTCGATTAGCTTTTCATCCTTGCCCCACTTGGCTTCAACCCACTGGACGAAGCGGCAACCCGACAGCCCCGTAGAGTCAACCGCGAAGTCCTGCTCGATAGCGGACAGCGGCAAGCTGGACTCCTGAATCAGCATCAACAGGTAATCAGTAACCATCTCCGTGTTGAAGTAGTCGAACATGGCGTTATAGCTCGGAACTTGCGAGATGTAGCCTTTGGCGTGCGCGTCCCTCAAGTCCGATATGAACCGCCGACCGCTCACCGTGCTATAGACCTTGAAGGCCAGAGCGAAGATCACATCTTCAAGGGGCAAGTACCGACGCCCCGCGCCGTGCTGTGCTGGCGAGCCGACGCCCTGACAGAGCTTGTTTAGCAGATAGAGGAAAAGCCTTTTCTCGTTCATCTGCGCCTTGTTGTAAGCGGGCCATTCCTGTCGGTAAGTCCTGCGCTCGACCGTTTCCGTGGTAGTGGTCTTGCCGTTCTCCGTGACGGTTTCCCTCGTGATGATGGTCTTTTCAATCGCGTACTGGATGGCGAAAAAGTGCTTGCAGGGCTGGCGGCGAATCTCAAAATCAGGGCAGGAGCATTCCCCGCGCTCGAAGTCCACCCTGTACAGGCCGCGCCCGGCCTGAGAAGGCACAAGCCAGAGGTTGCCCTTGCGCGTGATTTTCGACTTCTCCGCAATCTGTTGACCTTTTTTCTCTCTCAGACTCATGCGTGTGCGCCTCCGGTGTGTCGCCTGCCGCTTTCGCATGAGTATATTACTATAGGTACATATACACGTCAAGGGAAAAGCCACTTGACGGTATATTATTTCAGGTATATAGTGCGAGGTATGGCTAAGAAAAAGATTACCGTGTTCCAGTACACCTGTGAGCGGTGCGAACACGAATGGATTCCGCGAGACGTGGACAACGAGCCGCGCGTCTGCCCGAAGTGTAAAAGCCCTTACTGGAACAGGCCGCGCCAAGCGAGTACCCCAAAGAAGTAAAAGCCCCGCCGCGACAGGCGAGGCCCCTCACTTTAGGCTGTCTTTAGTGCCTACTTCCTTCCTTTTTTACCCGCACCTTTCTTGCCCGCTCTTTTACCGCCCTTTTTCGTGGCCTTCGCGGGAAGCATTTTTCGTTTGGCCGGTTGCGGCGCGAAGCTAACGACAGGCAGTTGCACACCGGGACACGGCCCCCGGCCTGTGATCGTACCTAGATACTCGCGCGCCGCAGAGTAGAGGATGCCGGGGGCACCGGTCGCCACTATGTAGGCGGCTTCCGCTTCGGGCAACTCCTCGATTAGTTTAAAGTAGCCGACTAAGACCGCGCGGAACGTGTACGGGAACTTCTCGCTCGGATCGTTGCGCGATTCGATAACCAGTTCGCATCGGAAGCGCGAAGGTTCGGCTGTATTTACCGCTAGGTAAGGAACTGCATCAACCCTGATCGTCTCGTTATTGATCATCGAGGCGGGCTGGATTTGCAGCCCGGCCGTCAGGGAGAACACGACATCCTTCTCGATGTCAGGGAGTAGCGAGAAAGACGCCTCTTTAACGTAATACCCTTCAACCTGTAAAGGTGAGAGCTTCATTCTTTAGTGACCCTTTTCATGAATGAGGGGGCTAACAGCTTGGGGAACTTGGGCCAAATCAGCGTCCTGTCCGTAAAGGGACGTTGAGGTCATTACCGTCTTCTGCGTCTGTAAAATGAGATGGTGTGCGGGCGCATCTTGCGTAAAGTTCTTATAACGCTCGCGCCTATCCTTCTGCCGCCGCACCTCTGCCTTAACGCCTACAGCTTCGGAGAGGTAAGACACGCACAAGGAGTTTAACGAAACCTCCTCAGCCTCGGCTTGCTGCGCCAACTTTCGGTGTAAAGACTTAGGCGTTCTTAGCCTAAATTGCCCGCTGTACGCCTGTACGGTCTGCGGCTCTGGCAGCGGTATGCCTTTCTCCTTGCACGTCTCAATAAACAGACGCAAGGCTACCTTCGCCTCTGCCAGTGCCTCCTCCTCAGTTTCACCGAGAGCGGAGAGGCCGGGGAAGGCCGGGCAAGTAGCCACGAACTCCTCGTCCTCCTCGCTCCACACGATATTGAAGGGGTATCTATTTTCGTTCATCGTCTTGAATGTCTAGCACGTCGATTGCGTCAAGAAGCTGTCTGACTTGGTACCTTTTGGCCTTGCCCTTTTTGTTCTGGAAATTCATCAACGACCCGACGCCGTTTCCGAGCGCGGGGTTCATATAAACCGCGTGCGAGGTTCCTTCCTGTCGCACCTTCTGCCAGCCGTAACACTCGGCAAGCGCGCAAATCTCCTCAAATCTCAGATTGTGAGGAGCGTTCGTGGCCTTTATGAGTAGCTTTTCACACCGCGCCATCCATCCCTTTCCCTCTCCCGCGAGTCCCTGAAAACGAATGGTACCGCAGGTGGTACCACTTTGCAAGTAGAGAGACGAGGTTTTTAGGGCCGGGGTTGTTTGGGAGGTCTTAAGGGCGGGAAATTCGTCTGCCCCACAATTCCTAATCCTGCCTCACGAAAGTCTGCCCGACAATTATTCCCCCTGCCCGACAATTCAAGCGTTAGGAGCTATTGGCGGGCAAAGCCGCCGGGCCGCATCAGGCCCGCAGCACTTGTCGGATTTTTGTTGCGCCGAAAGTCAGTGCGGGGGCGCGAGTCTCGGCGGGGCAGGTTCGGGCGGCGGCAAAAGGCCGCGCGCACCCCTGCGAAGCCGTTGGCACTCGGCTTGCCCTGCGAGTGCTCGGCAGTACCGTTTTTTAATTCCGCACTGAGGTAATTTTGATGTTCAGGAAACTGTTGGCCGTGGCGCTCGTCGCGCTGCTTGCGGTGGCGCAACCCGCAACGACCGCGCTTGCCGCCTCGTCCAAAAATGTGCAGCCCGCCGACGTGAGGGCGAAGGTTGATCGCGCCGGGATCGGCGAGAAGGCTAAGGTGACGGTCTGGCTCACGGACGGGCGCAAGATCAAGGGCTACGTGGCCGAGCGGCGCGAGGGCGAGTTCGTCCTGCGCGACCGCAAGACCGATGTCCCAACCACCGTCCCCT
>DATHBT010000014.1:0-22308 GCA_035295985.1 Pyrinomonadaceae bacterium
GTGAGTGCCTACCCATAAGCTCAACACCGACTGAACCGCCGCCCGTAAAAGTTTTCCCCCGCCCCGCATCTAATTTATAATCCGCGCCGCAAGGTCTCCCGCACGCTCTACCAATTCTGCCAACCCGACAGCGCGGGCCGCTCCCGCCAGACATCCGCACTCCTTGAGAAAGGCCGCCGTATGCTCCGCTCATCCAAACTGCTTTCTTTACTCGCGCCGCTCCTCCTAGTCTCCCTCTGCCTCCCCGGCGGCGTCCGCGCGCAGCGCCGTCACGCCGCGGGGTCAGTCCCGCCGGCGCAGTTCGCAGACCCCGACCGCGCGAAGAAGCTGGCCGCCGCGTTCCCGGAGATCGAGAAGCTTTTCCACAACTGGGTCGAGCGGCGCAGGATGCCCGGCGCTGTCCTCGGCGTCGTCATCGACGGCCAGCTCGTTTGGGTGAAGACGGCCGGCGTGCAGGACACCGCGACGAAGGCCCCGGTCACTCCCGACACGGTCTTCCGCATCGCCTCGATGACGAAGAGTTTCACGGCGATGGCGATCCTGAAACTGCGCGACGAGGGCAAGCTCTCGCTCGACGACCCCGTAGAGCGTTACGTCCCCGCGTTAGCTGGCCTCGCCTACCCGACGAAGGATTCCCCGACGATCACCATCCGACACCTGCTCACGCACTCCGAGGGCTTCCCGGAAGACAACCCCTGGGGCGACCGCCAGCTCGCGCAGCCGGACGACGTGATGCGCGCGTGGATGCGCGCCGGCATCCCCTTCTCCACCGCGCCCGGCACGACATACGAATACTCTAACTACGGCTTCGCCATCCTCGGCCAGATCGTCGAGCGCGCCGCGCGCCAGCCTTACCACGTTTACGTCCGCGAGCAGATTTTGAAGCCGCTCGGCATGACGGCTTCGACCTTCGAGGCGAAGGAGGTTCCCAAAGAACGCATCGCGCCCGGCTACCGCTGGCGCGACGAGAGGTGGGAGGACGAGGAGTTGCTCGCGCACGGCTCGTTCGGCGCGATGGGCGGCCTGTGGACTTCCGCGCGAGACCTCGCGCGCTACGTCGCCTTCCTGATGTCCGCCTTCCCCGCGCGCGACGACGCGGAGGCGGGGCCGATCAAACGCAGCAGCGCGCGCGAGATGCAGCAGGCCTGGCGCTCGCAGGGCGCTATCGCCTTCCGCACGGCGGTTGACGCGCCCCTGCAGCTCAGCTCGTCGGCCTACGGCTACGGCCTCGGCGTCTCGCAGGACTGCCGCTTCGGCCACGTCGTCGGCCACGGCGGCGGCCTGCCGGGCTACGGGTCGCTGATGCGCTGGCTGCCCGAGTACGGCGTCGGCCTCATTTCGATGGGCAACGTCACCTACGCCGGATGGGGGGGACTCTTCAACGACGCGCTCGCCGCCCTTCACCGCACGGGCGCGCTCCAACCGCGCGTCGCCCGGCCCTCGCCCGCCCTGCTCGCCATGCAGCGCGACGTGACGCAACTGGTGACGAAGTGGGACGACGCGCTCGCGCGCCGCGTGGCGGCCGACAACCTCTTCATGGACGAGCCGGCGGAGCGCCGCGCCAAAAGCTACGCCGAGATGATGCGGAAGCACGGCTCCTGCGGCGCGCCCGAAGCGATCAAGCCCGAGAACGCCCTGCGCGGCGACTGGCGCGTCCCCTGCGAGCGCGGCTGGCTGAGCGTCGCGATCACGCTCGCGCCGACCACCACGCCGCTCGTGCAGGCCCTCTCCGTCCAGTCGGTCATGCCGCCGGACGAGGCGATGACGAAGGCGATTGACTCCCTCCTGCCCCTCTTCGGCAGCTCTGACAGGGGCGCAGTTGCGGCGCTCGCCGCTCCGGGCGCGGACGCGGAGGGGCTGAGCAAGCACCTCGCCGCAGCCGCGCCGTGGGGCGCGTGCCGCCTGCGCGACGTGCTCGGCGGCGACGGCGCGCGCGACACGACCGCGCGCTTCACCTGCGAGCGCGGCACGCTCGTCTCTTTCATCTCGCTCGACCCCGCGACGCGCAAGCTCAAGAGCCTCAGCCTGCTCCCGACCCGCGCCGAGTCGTGCGTCCCCTGAACCGCGGGCGTAGGGAAGTACCGTCTCCGCCTAGTTAAGACTATCAGGTGCGGATAGAATGTGGCGGCGCGGCCCGTCTCACTCTCCACTCCGCCGCAGCGTCGTCTTCGATTCTCAACCCGCCGCGGACGGATCGGCCACCTTCACCAGTTGCTTGCCAAGGTTCTCGCCCGCGAAGAGGCCGATGAAGGCGCGCGGCGCGTTCTCGAAGCCCTCGACGATGGATTCGGCGTACTTCAACTTCCCTTCCGCGACCCACTGAGACAACTGCGCCAGCCCCTCGCCGAAGCGCGCGACGTAGTCGGAGACGATGAAGCCCTGCATCAGCGCGCTCTTGATGAGCAGCAGCGGCTGCACGCGCGGCCCCGCCTCCCAACGCTCCGAGTTGTACATCGAAATCTGACCGCAGATAACGATCCTCGCGCGGCTGTTGATGAGGCCCATGACGGCGTCCGACACCGCGCCGCCGACGTTGTCGAAGTACACGTCAACGCCCGCGGGGCAGGCTTCGCGCACGGCTTGATCGAGATCGCCCGCCGTCTTGTAGTTGATAACGGCATCCGCGCCGAGTTCGCGCGTCAGGTACTCGCACTTCTCGTCCGAGCCGGCGACGCCGACGACGCGACAATTTTTGAACTTCGCGATCTGGCAGACGATTGATCCGACCGCGCCGGCCGCGCCGGAGACGACGACCGTCTCGCCCTCTCTGGGGCGTCCGATGTCGAGCAGCCCGAAGTAGGCGGTCAGCCCCGGCATGCCGAGCACGCCGAGCGCGGTCGTGACGGGCGCGAGTGAGGGATCGACTTTGCGGATCGCCACGGGGTTTCGCGGATCTGCTTTGGCCGTCTGGTAGAGCTGCCAGCCGAGCATCCCCGTAACGATGTCGCCCGGCCGAAATTCTTCGGCGCGCGACTCTACCACCTCGCCCACGACGCCGCCCGTGATCACCTCGTTCAGCGCGAACGGCTCGACGTAAGTTTTCCGGTCGTTCATGCGCCCGCGCATGTAGGGATCGACCGAGAGGTAGAGCGTGCGAACCAGCGCCTCGCCCTCGCCGGGCCGCGGCATCTCCGCGTCCGCGATCTCGAAGTTGTCGAGCGTCGGCACGCCCCTGGGGCGGCTCGCCAGCAGAATCTTCCTGTTCAACTGTTCGGGCACGAAGCTATCACCTCCGTCGTCTCTGTCGCGGATCAATCGTTCGAGCGACGCTCACATACCCGGCCGTCGCCCCCTAGCCGCGCGTAAACACAAAACCTGATTCTTCGTGTAAAGTACCCCGCGGCGTCTCCCGCCCACAAATCGGCTGGGGAGAACCGCGCCGCCCGGTTAAACTTCCATGTTTGATTCGGCGTTACTGAAGCCATGACAGAACCGGCATACCCAGCGGCGCGCGCCGTGGCCGAGACCGTCCGCGCCACCTTCGCGCGCCACATCGACGCGGCTCGCAGCAAAGGCAAGGTCAACGGGCTGGCGTCCGCGCCCGACGCGCAGTGCATCGAGAGGGTCATCGACGCGGCCTTCTGGGCGAGCCTGCGCCGCGAGGAGGGGCACTCGCCGAAAATCTCTCTCGCCTTCCTCCCGCCCGCGCAGGCCGCGCCGCCGCTCCTCTTCGAGCGCCGACTCCCGCTCGAAGCCGGCTCGCTCGCCAAGCTCGCGCCCGCCGTCGAGCGCCCCGGCATACACCTCGGCGTCTGGTACGACGACGCCGGGATGTACGTCTGGGGCACGACGCGCAGCGTGCCGAAGTTCTGCTTCATCCTCGAAGTGGTGGAGCCGGGCCTGCTGGTGATCAAGTACCGCCGCCGGCAGGAGACGGGCAAGTACGTCAACGTAGCAGTCCTCAAGGGCGACGAGATCAAGCTGGTGAGCGAGGAAGGCTCGGGGCTGCCCGACTGCCCGGAGCTGATCACGCCGCTGCTCGGCTTCGGCGCCGGCGATCCGCGCCCCGAATCGCTGAGCGTGCTCGTGCAGTTGGCCGCTTCGATGAGGGCGCACGGCCGCGGCGGTTCACTCCTCGTCGTCCCGCAAGGCTCTGCGGCGTGGCGCGATTCGGTGGTGTGGCCCGCCAAATATCAGGTGGATCCGCCGTACGCAGAGCTGGCCGAGTTGATGGGGGCGAACGCGCGCGAGCGGGACGAGCGGCTGTGGCAGGAGGCTTTGCAGGACGCGGTCGAGGCCGTCGGCGGGCTGACGGCCGTGGACGGTGCGACGGTCATCAGCGACAGCTACGAGTTGCTCGCCTTCGGCGTGAAGATCAGGATCAGGGACGGCTCGCCGCTAGTGGAGAAGGTCGTCCTGACGGAGCCGGTCGTCGGCGGCGCGGCCGCGGTCGTCAGCCCCGTCGAACTCGGCGGCACGCGCCACCTCTCGGCCGCGCAGTTCACGCACGACCAGCGCGACACCGTGGCGCTCGTCGCCTCGCAGGACGGGCGCTTCACCGTCTTCGCCTGGTCGCCCTGCGAGCTGGCGGTTCACGCCCACCGCGTCGAGACGCTGCTGCTCTGACACGTCCGCCTGACACGAGCAAACGGCCCGGCCCGCCACCTCGCTTCTCCCCTCAAGATGATTCGATCATTCTTGGCGCGCCGCCCGCCGTTTGCGTCTATAATGGGCCACTAACAATCAACTTTAAATCGAGGCTTCGGGCAACGGGGGTTGGCGGGCGTGTCTGCGAACTTGGAAGTCAGGGAGAGCGGCATCTACGGGAAGGGCTGCTACGCGCTCGCGCGCTTCCCGGCGCGCAGGAAGATTGCGCTCTACGCGGGCGAGATCGTGCGTGGGCCGCGCCGCATCGAGCGGCGTCTGTGGGAGCAGGACGGCGACGTTAAAGTGATCCGGCTCGGCGACGACCTCGCCATCGACGGGGCGGTCGGCGGCGACGCCACCGCCTACATCAACCACTCCTGCGCGCCGAACGCCTTCATGCGGATCGTGCCCGGCGAGAAGGTGGCCTTCTTCGCCCTGCGCGACATCGAGCCGGGCGAAGAGATCACGATCAACTACCGCGACCCCGACCACCCGCCCGTCTGCCGCTGCGGGGCCGCCAACTGCCGCTCGCGCCCCAGAGGCCGCAAGACCTCGCCGAGAAAGCGCGCTTGAAAATCAGGGTCGCGGAAACGAGGCCGCCCGCGTCCCCGTGAACTCTAGATCGCGCGCTCCGTCTGATGAACTTTTCACTTGAGCGCCAAGAAGGCGCACTCACCACGGAGGCACAGAGGACACGGAGGGGGCACAGAGGATTTCTCTGTGCTATCTCTGAGACCTCTGTGCCTCCGTGGTGAGTGGCTACCGATTCGCTCGACCAAAAATCGCCCCCGTAGCTCAGTCTCGTTACTCCGCCTCCCGGCTCATCCGCCAAAAAATTTGTGGAACTCGCGGACGGCCCCGGCTGAATACTGTGGGCAGGCGCGAACCGCCGGCCGAGAGGTCGTCCCTTAAGCCCGCCGACCGACAGTAAATCCATCTTCAACGGGACTCGTCTCTTCGAGACGCGAGGCTTCGTCTCGACAGGCCGAAGTGTGTCCGGCCGACGCCGGTAAATAACAGCCACGGGAGGCATCACAGCAGTGCGCAGACTTTCCACATCCATCACCCTGTCATTCGTCTTAACCCTCGCGGCCGTCGCCGCGACGCCTTCAAACGACGCCGCGCGCGCCGAAGAGACGCTCAAGCAGGCGCGCAAGGCCGTCGGCGGCGAGGAGAAGCTCGGCGCAGTCCAGAGCCTGACGGCGAAGGGCAAGTACCGGCGCGTCTTCGGCGAGCGCGAGACCGCCGGCGAGCGCGAGCTGAGTTTCCAGTTCCCCGACAAGTATCTGATCGCGGACAGCTTCGCCGTCGGCGGCCTGAGCACCGCGATGACGACGAGCAAGGGCATGAACGGCGAGCAGGCGTGGCAGGGCGGGCGCGGCGGCATGATCTTCGTCGGCGGCCCCGAGATGAGCGAGGAGCAGAGGATGGCGATGTTCCGCCGCAACTTCCAGACCGAGTGGGCGCGCCTCGCACTCGGGCTTCTGCTCACCACGCAGCCCTCCTTCCCCGTCCAGTTCACCTACGCGGGCGAGGCCGAGGCGGAGGACGGACGCGCCGACGTGCTCGACGCCGCCGGCCCCGAAAAGTTCGCCGCGCGCCTCTTCCTCGACAAGCAGACGCACCTGCCGCTGATGCTCACCTACAAGATCACGGCGCGCAGGATCGCGGGCGGGCCGCTCAGCATCCGCAACGGCATGTCGAAGGAAGAGATCGACAAGATGATCAAGGAGCAGCAGGAGAAGGCCGGCCCGCCGCAGGAGGTCGAGCACCAGATTCGCTTCTCCGACTTCAGGAAGGTCGGCGGCCTCACGCTCCCGCACCGCATCACGCACACCTCGGACGCGGGCGACATGACCGAGGAGTGGGAGATCACGAAGTACGAGATCAACCCGCAGCTCAAGCCCGACACTTTCAAGAAGCCCTAACCGACGGAGGTGTGAGCGATGTTTCGGAATGAAAGACTCAGCAGACTCGCGCTCTCCCTCTGCCTGGCGGCCGCGCTCCTCGCGCCGCAGGCGTCCGTCTTCGCTCAGTCGAGGAACGCCGCGGACGCGGCCTTGCGCGTGACGGTTTACGATCCGACCGGCGCGCTCGTCGCGGGCGCGCGCGTGCGCCTGCGCTCGAAAGACGCGGAGAAGAGCGACGAGACGGGCCGGCAGGGCGAGGCCGCGTTCTCGCGCCTGCGGCCGGGCGAGTACCAACTGACGGTCGAGGCCGAGGGCTTCGAGGCGTTCGTGCAGCCGGCGCTCTTGGTCGCCGCGGGCGCGAACCAGACGGAGGTGCGTCTCGAAGTCGCGGCCGTCAGCGAAGAGGTCACGGTCTCGCGCAGCGAGCAGGAGAAGAAGGTCGATCCGCAGGGGCCGGCCTTCTCGAACATTCTGACCGAGGCGCAGATCGCACAACTGCCCGACGATCCCGAAGAGCTTGAGCAGGCGCTTAACACCCTGGCCGGCCCCGGCGCGACCATCCGCGTCAACGGCTTCCGCGGCGGCAAGCTCCCGCCCAAATCGCACATCAAGGAGATTCGCTTCCGCCTCAACCCCTACGCCGCCGAGAACCACGAGACCGGCTTCCACTTCGTTGACATCACGACCAAGCCGGGACTGAGTGCGTGGCACGGCACGTTCAACTTCGGCTTCCGCGACGAGGCGTTGAACGCCCGGCCAGTCTTCGCGCCGCGCCGCAACCCGGAGCAGCAGCGCCGCTTCGGCCTCGCCTTCGACGGGCCGCTCTGGCGCAACCGCACCTCGTTCTTCTTCTCCGCTGATGCAAACGCGGGCTTCGACACCAAGTCGATCAACGCCGCGCTCCCCGAAGGAATCCTGAACGAGACCGTCACGCGCCCCTCGCGCACCTTAAACGTGCAGGCCCGCGCCGAGCACGCGCTCAACAAGACGCAGATGCTCCGGCTCGAATACCAGCGCAACGCCTCGCGGCAGAACAGTCTGGGCATCGGCGATCACGATATGCCAGAGCGCGCCTACACCTCCGATCAGGCCGAGCACGTCCTGCGCGCCGCCACCACCGGCCCCGTCTTCGGCCGCTACTTCAACGAGCTGCGCTTCCAGGCCCGCACGCAGGCCGTCGATCTGACGCCCGCCGTCGATCTGCCGACCGTCATCGTCAACAGCGCGTTTAACCGCGGCGGCGCGCAGCTCCGAGGCTCGCGCCGGGCGACTGAGTTCGAGCTGGCCGAGAACTTCGACATCCCCTTCGAGAAGCACTCGATGCGCGCCGGGCTGCTGTTCGAGTTCGGCACTTACGAGTCGGACGAGAGCCGCAACTACCTCGGCACTTTCCAGTTCGCGAGCCTCGAAGACTTCGTCGCCAATCGGCCCACCACCTACTCGCGGCGCACGGGCGACCCCGCGCTCTCCTACAACAACTTCCAGTTCGGCTGGTACTGGCAGGACGACTTCCGCGTCCGCAAAGACCTGACCCTCTCCTACGGCGTCCGCCACGAGATGCAGACGCACCTGGGTGATCGCTCCAACTTCGCGCCGCGCCTCGGCTTCGCCTGGTCGCCCCTGAAATCCGGCAAGGTCACGCTGCGCGGCGGCGCGGGGTTGTTCTACGACTGGTTCACGTCCTCGACCTTCGAGCAGACCGTCCGCGTTGACGGCGTGCGCCAGCGCGATCTGATCGTCACCTCGCCCGGCTTCCCCGACCCACTCGTGGACGGCGACGGCCGCGCGCTCCCGCCGAGCCGCATCCAGAGCGATCCGAACTTGCAGATGCCCTACGTCCTGCAATCGTCAGTCGGCATGGAGACGCAGCTCTTCAAACGTTTCCGTTTCATGACCGACTACCAGTTCCAGCGCGGCGTACACCTCCTGCGCGGGCGCAACATCAACGCGCCGCTCGGCCCGGGGCTGCCGCGCCCCGACCCGACGCTCGGCAACGTCACGCAGATCGAGTCGTCGGGCAACTCCACGCTGCACCGCGTGATGTTCCACCTCTCGCCGGCGATGCTCAAGATCGGCGGCAACAACTGGTTCTGGAACGTGCACTACCGCTGGCAGCACCATACGAGCGACACGGACGGCCCCTTCACACTCCCCGCCAACAACTTTGACCTCAGTGGCGAGCGCGGCCCGACGCTCTCTGACATGCGCCACCACTTCTCGGCGCTCGTCAGCCGGAAGCTCATGAAGAACCTGAGCCTGATGACCATCATCAGCGCGTCTTCGGCGCGCCCCTACAACGTCACGACGGGCCGCGACGACAACGGCGACACCGTCTTCACCGACCGGCCCGCGGGCCTCGGCCGCAACAGCGCCCGCGGCGATTCCCGGGTTGACGTGACCGCGCGCCTCTCCTACGGCATCGACTTCGGCGGCGCGCGCAAGCCCGACGCCGGCCCCGGCTCCGCGCCGCGCGCCATCCGCATCGGCCCCGACGGCATCGGCGGGATGCCCGGCGGGGGCAGCCAGAAGTACCGCATGGAGTTCTACGCCTCGGCCACGAACCTCCTGAACACGGCGAACCTGTCGGGCTACTCCGGCGTCCAGACCTCGCCCTTCTTCGGCCAGCCCACGTCGGCCCTGCCCGGCCGTCGGATCGAGACGGGCTTCCGCTTCAGCCTGTGAACGTTGTTCGGGTTGGGTGAGGAGCAAAAAGATTCACCGCGGAGGCGCAGGGGGCGCAGAGATCGCGCAGAGAAGAAAAGATTCCGAACTCCGATCTAACTTCTTCTCCGCGCACCCTCTGTGTCCTCTGCGCCTCCGCGGTGAACCCGACTTACACCATACTCAAGCGAATGGCCTTCACTCGCCCCTCTTCCGCCTGTAGAAATCGACCACTCCCTCGGCCATCTCTAAGACCCTGTCGCGCAGCTCCGCCGGCTCGACTATCTCGACCCGATCACCGAAGCCGAGCGCGAACTCGCACGCCTCCTCCGCGAACTGGAAGCGCATCCGCACGCGCGGCCAGCCCTCCTCGTCCGCCTCACCGACCTCCTCGACCCGCGCGAACGGGCGCGCGAAGTGCATCCGCTTGACGACCGACGGGTGCGCCCGCAGCGTCGCGTAAAAGCGCGGGAAATTTTCCCTGAATTTTTGGGACGATTCCTCCCAGTGCGCGGCTAGATCGAAACCTTCGGGCCGCATGCATGGCTCGTCGAGCACCGCCGCCCCGCGCACGCGCGACACGCGGTAAGATCGGATGTCGCCGCCGACAGACGCGACCAGGTACCAGACGCTCCCCTTCGCCACCAGCCCGAGCGGATCGACCGTGCGCTCGCTCCCGCACCCCTCCTGCCCGTATTCGAAAGAAAGTTTTCGGCCCCGCCAGACGGCGTCTTGGATCGTGTGCAGGCAAGGCACTGACTCCTCCGCGCGGTTCCAGCCCGTCACGTCAACGTGGATGCGCTGACGGACGTACTCCGCGTCGCGCCGGAACACCTCCGGCAGCGCGGCCAGAAGTTTCAAAAGCGCCGACTCAGACGCTCCGCCCAGATTCAGATCGGAGAGCAGCCGCGACGGGCCGGGCACGAAGAGCGCCTGCACCTCCGCGCCGGCCAGCCCCGTCAGGTTCGTCTTGTAGCCGTCGATCAAAGACCAGCCGCCGTGCGAGCCGCGCTCGGATGTGACGGGCACGCCGGCCGTCGAGAGGGCCTCCATGTCGCGGTGGATCGTCCGCTCCGAGACTTCGAGACGGCGCGCGAGTTCCTTCGCCGTCATCCGGCGGTTGATCTGCAACAGCAGCAGGATCGATAGCAGCCTGTCGGCCCTCACCTCGCGTCGCCTCCGGCCCGGCGGATTCACTTCCGAGCGCCGCAAACTTTAGCAGAGAAATATGACAAGGGGTGTCGCGGGCCGCGCGTAATTTTTCGGCAGGGCGAGATCAGTTCTCAGTCGGGCGTGTACGAAACAGACTCACCACGGAGACACAGAGGGCGCAGAGGTCGCACAGAGGGTTGAATCTTTCCTCCGCGCCCCCTCCGTGTACTCTGCGTCCCCGCGGCGAGTGCCGCAACGCACGACTCAAGAGAGCTGTCGGGCGAAAGATTCGAGGAGGCGTGATGAAGAAGACACTTGAAGGCAGGGTCGCCGTCGTCGCGGGCGCGACGCGCGGCGCGGGCCGCGGGATCGCGTGCGCGCTCGGCGAGGCCGGAGCGACCGTGTACTGCACGGGCCGGAGCACACGGGAACGTCCGAACATGACCGGCTACTTCGCCGGCCGCCCCGAATCAATCGACGAGACGGCCGAGATGGTGACGGCGCGGGGGGGCGAAGGCATAGCCGCCCGCGTCGATCACCTCGTGCCGGAAGAGGTCGAGGCGCTGTTCGCCCGGATCGGCCGCGAGCGCGGGCGGCTCGACGTTCTGGTCAACGACATCTCCGAGGGCGAGGCACACGACTGGAAGCCCTTCTGGCGGGTCTCGCTCGACAAGGGTTTCCGCGCGCTCCGCCAGGGCATCAACACGCACGTCATTACGAGCCGCTACGCCGCGCCGCTGATGATCGAGCGGGGCGCGGGCCTCGTCGTCGAGATCGGCGACGGCGACTCACTCGCCTACCGCGGCACGCTCTTCTACGATCTGGTCAAAGTCACCGTCAGCCGACTGGCCTTCGCGATGGCCGAGGAGCTGCGCCCGCACGGCGTGGCCGCCGTCGCGCTCACGCCCGGCTTCATGCGAACCGAGACCGTGCTCGAACTCTTCGGCGTGACCGAGGAGAACTGGCGCGAGGGCGCGAGGCGCGACGCCCACTTCGCCAACTCGGAGTCGCCCCTCTTCGTCGGCCGCGCCGTCGCCGCGCTGGCCGCAGACCCGAAAGTTCTGGAGAAGTCCGGCGGCCTCTACAGCTCCCGCGGCCTTTCAGACGAGTACGGCTTCACGGACGCAGACGGCTCGCGGCCGGACATCTGGTCACACCTGTCGCGAGACGAAGCGGATTCGCCGTCCGGCGGACGACGGGCGGGCTTCCGCTGGGCGATCTCGCCGCGTTGATTCGATTAATTCAGTTGTAGTCGGCGAGCGACCTGAGCGGCCCGACCTCTTCGCCTAGGTGTTCGGGTTCGTAGGCGTAGCAGCCGGGCAGCGCAGCGGGCACTCGCGCGTATCTCGATTGAGAGCGACGGTTAGCGGCCGGTGAGGATGCGGCCCCACGCGCGGAAGACTTCTGAGCGTTTCATAATTCGGCTGCGGGTTTGCTTTCTCTCAGCAGGCGGACAGGTCAATTCGGGGGCGATGTGAGGCCCTACTTTATACCGTTGCCGCGGCCGGTCAAAGGCGGTTATGCGGGATCGCGCGGCGGGGCGGCCTCAGACCAGCTCGAACTCGGCGCGCGTCTCGCCGACTCGGTCGCCGCGGTGGTTCGTGATCGTCTGCGACGCGAACTTTGCGAGCGCGCCCACGTCTTCGTCATTCAGGACGCCTAACTGTCGGAGCAGGCGGACGGCGGCCGCGGGGCGCGCGCGATCCTTCTTGTCGCCGTCCTCGATCTTCATGGCTAGCCCCAGGCCGCGCGGCCAGCGCCCGCACGGCCGCACGCCCGCCGTGTACATCCCCTCCGCCCCGACCTTCGAGACGAGGCGTCCGCCGCAGCGCCGCATCAACTCGGTGTCCAGCTCGCCCTCGCCCGCGACCAGCGCGGGGTGCTCGTTCATCGCCGCCGTGAGCCGCGCGCAGGCGGCGCGCGTTTCCGCGTCCCACTCTACGGGCGGCGCGACGAGGCGTGCGGCGGCGAGCGCGGCGGCTTGCAAGGGCACGGCGAAGGTGGGAGCGCCGCAGCCGTCGATTGCGAGTTCGATCTCTTCGGCCGGGACGCCGGTGAATTGCGAGACGGCGCGGAGGATCGCCTGCTGCGCGGGGTTTTCCGAAAGATCGTAAGTCTCGACGCTCGCGCCGGTGTGGCGCGCGAGGGCGAGCATCCCGGCGTGGTTGCCGGAGCAGTTGTTGTGCAGCGCCGAGGGTTGTTCGCCCCGCTCTTCCAACTGGTTGGCCGCCTGCCGGCCGTAAGGCTCGTGCGCGCCGCACTTGAGCGCGCCGGGCGCGAGACCCGCCTTGCCGAGCAGCGAGACGACGGCGCGCCGTTGAACCTCTTCGCCGTTGTGCGAGCCGCAGGCGACGGCCAGCTCTTCCGGAGTGATTTTAAAGTGATCAGCCGCGCCGGAGGCGACGAGCGGGATAGCCTGGTGCGGCTTGCAGCAGGAGCGCAGGAAGAAGACCGCGCCGGGCGAGCCGAGCGAAGCCACCAGCCGGCCCGCCCCGTCCACGGCCGCGACGTGCACGCGGTGGATCGACTCGACCACGCCCCCGCGCGCGACGAAGACGAGCGGCGCGCCGGCCGCCGCGCTCGCCCCTCCCGCCTCCCCGCCGCGCGCCGTGGTCACGCCTCGCGACCTCAGCGCCAGCGCGGCAGTTGCCCCGTCGCGGCCAGAGGCTCGCAGCGCGGCACGAAAGGCGGGCGTCGCTCGGCGTCAGCCGGCGCGGCCACGTTGGACGCGGCGGGTGCGACGGCCGGTGGCGCTTCGAGCGGGCGGGTCGAGGCGGAAGCGGCGGCTTGGGCGGCGTGCGCGGCCAGTCCCTCGATTGAGGAGACGGGCAACGCGCCGTGGCGCGAGAGCACTTCGAGCAGGGGTTCGAGTTTATCGTAGAACAGGACGATCACGTCGACCGCGCGCAGGCGGCTCAGCTCACGCTCCAGGGCCTCCGGCTCCTCCCAGACGACCTCGCACTCGCGGCCCGGCGCGGCCTCGGCGACCGCCTGGCAGAGTATTCCTGAAACCTCGCCGCGCCGCCGGCCGCGCGTGTCCTCATCCTCGCGGATGATGATGCGATGGAAGCCGCGCGCCGCCACGCGGCCGGCCTCGCGGATCAACTCGTCGTTGCGGTCGCCGGGCACGCCGATGATCCCCGTGACGTGCCGCCCCTTCCACAGCGCGGCCGTCTCGCAGACGGCGCGGAAGGCCTCCGGGTTGTGGCCGTAATCCAGCATCACGTAGCCGCCTGAGGCGACGCCGTAGAGGTTGGCGCGGCCGGGGTTCGCGCTCTCTCCGCGGAAGGTGGCGAGCGCGGCGGCGATCTGGTCGGCCGCGAGACCCAGCGCGCGGCAGGCGGCCGTCGCGGCCAGCACGTTCGACATCTGGAAGCGCGCCGTGCCCGACATCGTGACCGGCACGTCGGCGACGCGGAACAGGCGCGACTCGCCTTCCGCCGCCGCCTCGACCGCCCAGCCGTCGCGCAGCAGGTAAGCCGTCCCGCCCGCGGCCAGATGGCGCACGACGAGCAGGTGGTTCTCGCGCAGCGTGAAGAAGACCACCCGCTTCTCGCCGCGCGCTACACGCTCGTTCTCGGGCAGGCGGGCGAGTTCTTCGTCGTCGGCGTTCAGGATGAGCGTGCCGCCGTCGCGCACGCGCTCGGCGACGAGCGACTTGATGTAAACCAGGTCTTCTAAGTCCTCTATGCCGTCCTGCCCGAAGTGGTCGGGCTGGATGTTGGTCATCACCCCCACGTCCGACCAGTCGTAGCCCAGGCCGCGCCACGTGATGCCGCCGCGCGCGGTCTCCAGCACGGCTACCTCCACGGACGGATCGAAGAGGACGGAGCGGGCCGAGTGCGGCCCCGTCGTGTCGCCGCGCTCGACGCAGTGGCCGCCGACCCAGATGCCGTCGGTCGTCGTCACCCCCGCGGTCACGCCCGACTGCTCGAAACAGTGGCCGATCATGCGCGTGACGGTCGTCTTGCCGTTCGTCCCCGTGATGGCGACGACGGGGATAAAGATAAACGCGGCGGGTGGCACGACTCAACGAGCGGGTCAAAAGAAAGACGGGAGGGCCAGTCGCCTGACCCTCCCGCCCGCGAGGTTAAGTTTCACGCCTCGGTCAGCCCGTGAAGGCTTTGAGCATGCGGGCGCGCGAGGGGTGGCGCAGCTTCTTGAGCGCCTTGGCTTCGATCTGGCGGATGCGCTCGCGCGTCACGTCGAAGTTCTGGCCGATCTCTTCGAGCGTCTGCTCCTCGCCCTGCGTGCCGATGCCGAAGCGCATCTTGATGACCTTCTCCTCGCGGGGGGAGAGGGTCTGCAAGACCTCCTGCGTGATCTCCCGGAGGTTCGTCGTGACCACGCCCTCGGCCGGGGTGGCGCGCGTCTTGTCCTCGATGAAGTCGCCGAGGCTGGCGTCGCCCTCGTCGCCGATGGGCGTCTCCAGAGACACGGGCTGCTGCGCCAGCTTGAAGATGCCGCGCACCTTGTCCGGCGTCATGTCAACGCGCCTGGCGATCTCCTCCTCCGTCGGCTCGCGGCCCAGCTCCTGCACCAACGCGCGCGAGGTCTTGATCAGCTTGTTGATGGTCTCGATCATGTGGACGGGGATGCGGATCGTGCGGGCCTGATCGGCGATGGCCCGCGTGATCGCCTGCCGGATCCACCACGTCGCGTAGGTCGAGAACTTGTAGCCGCGCCGCCAGTCGAACTTCTCGACGCCGCGCATCAGCCCGATGTTGCCCTCTTGGATGAGATCGAGGAACGGCAGGCCGCGGTTGACGTACTTCTTCGCAATCGAGACGACGAGGCGGAGGTTGGCCTCCGTCATCCGGCTCTTGGCCTCGACCGTCTGCGCCACCCCGCGCGCGATGGCGAGGTGCGAGCGCTTGATCTCGACGGCCGACTGGTGCGTCTCATTCTCGACCGTGCGCAGCCGCCGCTTCGCAGCGGCGATCTGTCGCTTGATCTCCTTCTCGTCCTCGGGCTTCAGGCGCTTGCGGTTGAGGCGGTCGTTCAGCTTCTCGATCTCGCGCTCGATTGAGCGCACCTCGCGGTAAACCGAGCCGATGGAGTCGATCAGACGCTGCCGCGTGGCCTCGGTCAGGTTCAGGTGCTTGATCTCGCGCGCGATCACGAGACGCGCCGCGGCCAGGCGGCGGCGCAGGCGCAGGAATTTCTTCGTCTTCTTCGTGCGGGCGGACGCCGGCTCGGCCTTCAGCTTCTCGACCTCTCGCAGCTCGCCCTTGAAGAGCTTCTCGATGCGGTGGATGGCCTCGACAGTCGAGCGCAGGTACTCCTCGGCGCGGTCGTCCAACTCGACCAGCTCGACCTGATCGCCGAAGGAGACCACGTCGCGGATGCCGAGCGCCCCGGCTTCGAGTTCCTGCCCGATGTGCGTCAGCTCGCGCACGGAGATCGGCGAGCGCGCGATGGCGCGGTTCGACTTGATCTGGCCGGCCTCGATCCGCTTGGCGAGCACCACCTCCTGCTCGCGCGTCAGGAGGGGCACGCGCCCCATCTGGCGGAGGTAGAGGCGCACGGGGTCGCTCGCCTTGTCGTCCTCGCCGGCCGACAGGTCGAGTTCCGCCTCGCCGCTCCCGGCGTCGGCGTCGTCCGCCTGGTCGGGCGAGTCGGCCTCAAGGAACAGGTCGGCCGCGTCCGACTCGCCGGAGAGCTTCTGCAGAACGTCTTCGAGACGGCCCGTCGAGAGGGCTTCGGTCGGCTGGTCGCCGCCCATCTCGTCGTACGAAAGAAACCCGTCGGCCCCAAGGACCGGCGGGCGGAATCCACCCTTGTCGATGTCCTTCTCCATCATCCCCACCTAAATCGCCTCCCGCGAGGCCGCCGCCTGCGCCCGACTGAAGGGTTGCGGCCGCGCGTCAGGACGCCGACGGCACGGCCGCATTATCGAACTTAACGCGCCCTGCGCTCCTCGCCATCGACGCGCAGGTTGTTCGTCACGGAGAAGACGCCCGGAACCTGGAGCGCCGCCATGCGCGCCAGACGCCGGTCGCCCTCGTGGGCGACAACGCCTTCGAGCGTCAGGTGGCCGCGGTTGACGACGATGTGCACGGAAGGGTTCGCGCCCATCGCGTAGCGGTACAGCCCGCCCGTCCCGAAAATCTGGCGGTAGGCCCGCGCCCGGACGGAGTCGTCGAAGGACGACAGGGGCAGCACTTCGATGCGGTTGACCACGCGCTCCACACCCGGAATGCGCGCCACGCGCCGCTCGGCGTCCGACTTCGTCGTCGGGCGCACGACCTGGCCGTATAGCGTGGCAGTCCCGCCCTCGAAGCTGTAGGCGAGGTTGTCAAACACGCCGTAGAACGGCAGGGTCACGAGTTCCTTGCGGATCTTCTCCATGACCCGCTGACGACCGGAAACATCCTCCTTCGCCTGCCCGGCGACGGCCAGCGTGGCCGTCAGGACGAGCGCGGCGACGAGGGAAGTCAACTTAGTAAAGAGCTTTTTCATCGCCATTTCCCCCTTGTTGTATTTCCAACTCAGCTTTTTCCGGTCAATTAGATGCGACCGCCCGTCCCGCGGGTGTCTGGACACTGTCCGCCGACACGCCCCGGCGGGTAAACTGTCACAATAGCCTAAATCCTGCTATTTGGCTAGTTGCGCGCCGCCCGCGGGCGGCCCCGGCCGGTGCCGGCGGGCCGGCGCTCTGTCAGGTTGAACCGGGCGCGGCCGATTTTTGTACGAGGGGAAGGCGAATTTACGCGCCGGGCGGGAGCCATGTTTCATTAAGTTTATAATCCACCGGAGAAAATGGCGGACACTTCAGTTCTCAGCTTCCGCGAGATGGCGCTGCGCCGCGGGCGCGGCACGCTCGGCCGCAGGCTCGTCCAACTGATCTTGAGCGCCGCGCTGCGCCTCTTCTTCCGCCGGATCGAGACTTACGGGGCTGGCCGCGTGCCCGCGGGCGAGCCGCTGATCTTCGTCCTCAACCACCCGAACGGCCTGATCGACCCGGCGCTCGTCTTCTGCGCGCTGCCCCGCCGAATCTCGTTCCTCGCCAAGTCGACGCTCTTCACTATGCCCGTCCTGGGCCAACTGCTCCGAGCGGTCGAGGCTCTGCCCGTCTATCGGCGCGTTGACGCGCCCGCGGACGTTTCGCTCAACCGCCTCACCTTCCGACGCTGCCGCGAGCTCCTCCGGCGCAACCGCTGCATCGCCATCTTTCCCGAAGGCCGCTCGCACAACGAGACGAGCCTGCTGCCCGTCAAGACCGGCGCCGCCCGCATCGCCCTCGGCGCACTCGCGGACGGAGACGAGAATGATCAGACGGAGATAGACGGGAAGGAGACGGCCAAAGCCGGCGGCGCGTTGGGGAGTCTGAAGATCGCGCCGGTCGGGCTGTACTACACGGCGAAGACGCGATTTCGCAGCGAGGCCCTCATGCGCTTCGGCACACCCTTCGCGGTCGCGCCCGCCGCGCTCGGCGAGGACGGCGAGCCGGCGCGCGATGCAGTCCAGGAGCTTTCACAGAAGATCGAGCGTGCGCTGCGCGAGGTAACTTTGAACGTGCCGGACGACGAGGAGCTTGAGGCGGTCGTCCGGGCCGAACAGCTCTTCTCGTCGATCTACGAAAGCCTCAACTTCCGCCAGCCGCTCGCGGCCGAGTTCGAGCTGCGCCGCCGCTTCGCCGAGACTCTGACCCGGAGTCCCCGGCCGCTGCCCCGCGGCGTCGAAACTTTGCGCGCGCGGCTGCGCGAGTACGAGGAAGACCTGGGGCGCTTCGGCATCGTCCCCGAAAACCTGTCCGTCCTCGCACACTCGCGCTGGCACGTCTTCCGCCACTTCCTGCTCCGGCTCGGCGTCGTGCTCCTGCTCTCGCCGCTCGTCGCGGCGGGCGCGCTGCTCCACCTCCCCGCCTACCTGCTGAGCACGCTCTTCTCGAAGCTGTTCCCCAAACACGGCGTTGACGACATCAGGCCGACCGTCAAAATCCTCGCGGCCGTCCTGCTGGTGCCGCTCACGTGGCTCACCCTCGCGGCCTTCGTCTATTTCTCTTTCGGCTGGCGGCCCGCGCTGCTCTCGATCCCCGCGGCGGCCCTGTGCGGTTACGTCGCGCTCCGCTCACTCGAAGAGACTTACGACCTGCGCGGCTGGTTCCGCGCCTCTCTGCTGCTCGTACGCGACCGCCGCCGCTTCATCCGCCTGCTCCTCGAACGACGTTCGCTCCACCGCGAGGTGAGGCGGCTTGTCGAGACAAACACGGCGGCCACGCCGGCCGCCGACGCCGGAGAGTGAGGGGCCGGAAAGGCAAAGAGGTCGCAGGCGCATGCAAAGCGCCGGCGACCTCTTAAGGCCGTCACCGTTACTGCGGTTGTGTCGCGCCTCAGCCCTTCGTCTTGAGCGCGGCCTCGATGGCGGCCTTGAGCGCCTCGTAGCTGCGCTCCTCGACGAAGCGGCCGTTGACGAAGAAGGAGGGCGTGCCGCTGACGCCGACGCGGTTGCCGTCCAGCACGTCGCGCCGAACCTTCTCGCCGAGACGGCCGCTGTCGAGCGCCGCGTCGAACTTCGCGCGGTCGAGGCCGACCTGCGTGGCGTACTCCTTGAGCTTCGGCACCGAGAGCGCCGACTGGTTGCGGTAGAGCAGGGCGACGTACTCCCAGTACTTGCCCTGCTCGCGCGCCGCCTCCGCGGCCTCGGCCGCCTTCTGCGCGTCGGCGTGCTGGGCGAGCGGGTAGTCGCGCACGACGAAGCGGACGCGGTCGCCGTACTCCGCGGCGAGCCGTTCGAGGACGGGGTGCATCGCCGCGCAGCTCGGGCACTGCAAGTCGGTGAACTCGACGACGGTCACGGCGGCCGTCGCCGCGCCCTTCGAGGGCTGATCGTCTGTGGCGATCTCATAAACGGGCGCGGCGGGTTCGCGCAGGAAGAACCGGACGCCGGCGGCCGTACGCAGCCGCTCGGCTAGAGAGGCCGAGAGCTGCTGCTGCTGCTGCTCCTCAAGGTAGCCGACGATCTGCGGCTTGAGCTGCGCGAACTCGCCGTTGATGCGCGCCTTGTTCTCGTTGTAGAAGGCCAACGCCTCGGCGTCCGTGACGGGCTTCTTCTTGGCGGCCACCTCGGCGTCGAGCAGGGCGCGCGGCGTCAACTGCCGCTTCTGCGCCTCCTGCGAGAGGAGCAGATCGTTGACCTGTAGTTCGAGCTGCTGCCGGCGCAGGTCGTAAACCCGCCGCTGCACCTCGTAGATGAGAGGGCGCAGCGAGTCCTCGATCATGGCGGAGGTGATCTGCCTGCCGTTGACGGTGGCGAAGACGCGCGCGCGGTCGGCCGGGGTGGCGGGCGGCGTCGCCTCCTTCGCGCTGACGGTGACGGGGTAGGCGGCGCGCAAGCCTTCGGCGAACTGCTTGGCGCGCTGCTGCTGCCGCTCGCCGCGCAGGTACTCGACGACGTTGGCCTTGACCTCGCCGAACTCGACGACGCGGCCCGCGCTCTGCTGAATCCGGGCCTTGTTCTCGTTGTAGAAGGCCTGGGCCTCGGCCTCCGTCGGCTCGCCCACCTTGGCGACGATCTCCTGTTCGAGCAGCTTCGTCGTCGAGACGCCGCGCTTCTTCGCCTCGGCTTCGAGGAGGATGCTGTTGATCTGCAAGTCCAGCTCGCGCTTGCGCGCCTCGACTACCTGGCCGCGCGCCTCTTCGATCCGCGACCCGACCGCGTTGTCAATCTCTGCCCGGCTGATCTTGACGCCGCCGACCGTGGCGAGCACTTCGGGCTGCGGCTCGCCCTCGCAGCCGCACGGGTGCGGCGTGGCCGCGGCGGCGGCCGGCTGCTGCGCGGAGACAGGGACGGCGCAGGAGATGATTGCAAACAGGAGCGGCAGAACTGTCTTTCGCATTGATCCTCCAGAGGACTTCCCGGGCGGCGGGGAGAGGCATCGATTGTAGCAGGCGGCCGGTCGTTTGCCACGCCGCCCCGCCGCTGGAACATTCCCCGTCCCGCGCCGTCTAAATCATCCTCGCGCACGCCCGCAACCCTTAAAGTTCGCGGGGCGAGAACGTGCCGTGATTCGGGAAAAGTTTGGGAAGGAGAGGCCGATGAGTTCCGACTCCGCCGCGGCGCGGGTGAAAGCCGTGCCCTCGATAAACGTGACGCCGCTGATCGACGTGCTGCTCGTCCTGCTCATCATCTTCATGGTCATCACCCCCTTGCGGCCGGCGCGCTTCAAGGCACTCGTGCCCGAAGAACCCTCGCCGCGTCAGCAACACCTGTCGCCCGATCCGCTGACGCTCGTCGTCGCGATCAACCGCGCGGGCGCGGTCAGCCTCAACGGCGGCGAGCCACTGGGCACAACCGGGGAGATGTCGAAACTGTCCGTCGAGCTGGCGGCGACGTTCAGGCGTCGCCTTGAGGCGGGCACGTTCAGGCGCGGCGTGATCGACCCGTCCGCTCTGCCGGAAGGCGAGAGGGTCGAGAAGACCGTCTTCGTCAAAGCGCCGCGCTCGATCAGCTACGGCGAGGTGGCGCGCGTGATCGACGCGGTCAAGGGCGCGGGGGCGAACCCGGTCGGCCTGCAGATCGACGAGCTTGAGCCTTGAGCGGTCGGCGCGCGCCCGCCCGCGTCAACGCTTTTTGCGAGCCGCCTTCGCGGCCCCCGCGCCGGGCGCGCCGGAAGTCTCTGCCGACTTTCTTCCGTGCTTCGCGGCGGGCGCTTTCGTCGCGGGCCGGCCCTCGCCCTCCCGCTCCCCGCCGCCCTCTCCGGCCGCGCCTGCCGCGTCCCCTTGAGCTGCCGGGGACTTCGTCTCCCTTTTCTTCGTCGGGGCGCTGGCCGTTTTCGCGGCCTTCCGCTTCGCCGCGGTCTTGGGCTTCGCAACTTCGTCGGGCGGAGGCTGCGCGGTCGCCGCCTCTTCCGCCCTCTCCCGCGGGACTTCGAGCCAGACGGTCGTGAGCGGCGGGAGATCGATGAGCGCGGAGTAGGGGCGCAGGTGCAGGCCCGGCTCCCTGGCCTCGACGCCCTCGAAGTTCTCGGTCGTTCCGCCGTAGTCAACCGAGTCCGTGTGCAGCAGGGCGCGGTACGTGCCGGCGGCGGGGAGCGCGAGGCGGTAGCCCGCGACGGGCAGGTGCGAGAAGTTGCTGACGGAGACGATGCGCCGCCCCGACCGCGGCGCGACGCGCAGGTAGGAGATGACAGAGTGCTCGGCGTCGTTCGCGTCGATCCACTCGAAGCCGGCCGGCTCCACGTCGCCCTCCCAGAGCGCGGGCTCGTCCTGATAGACGCGGTTGAGATCGCGCACCAGGCGGCTGACGCCGGCGTGGCGCGCGTCGTCGAGCAGGTGCCAGTCAACGCTCTGGTCGTCGTTCCACTCGCGCCACTGCCCGATCTCGCCGCCCATGAAGAGGAGCTGCTTGCCGGGGTGCGCCCACATGTGCGCGTAGAGGGCGCGCAGAGACGCGAACTTCTCCTCGACCGTTCGGCCCTCCATCTTGTTGAGCATCGAACCCTTCATGTGGACGACCTCGTCGTGCGAGAAGGGCAGGATGAAGTTTTCGCTCCAGGCGTAAACGATGCCGAAGGTCAGGTTGTTGTGGTGCCAGCGCCGGTAAATGGGTTCGCGCTTAAAATACTGGAGTGTGTCGTGCATCCAGCCCATGTTCCACTTGAAGTCGAAGCCTAAGCCCCCCTCCTTCACCCCCCGGCTGACGAGCGGCCAAGAGGTTGACTCCTCCGCGATCATCAGCGCGCCCGGATGCAGCTCGTGGACGACCGTGTTCAGCTCTTTGATAAAATCTATCGCCTCAAGGTTCTCGCGCCCGCCGAACCTGTTCGGGACCCAGCGGCCGTCCGTGCGGCTGTAGTCGAGGTAGAGCATCGAGGCGATGGCGTCAACGCGCAGGCCGTCAACGTGGAACTCTTCGAGCCAGAAGAGGGCGTTGGCGATGAGAAAATTCCTGACCTCGTTGCGCCCGTAGTTGAAGATGTAGGTTCCCCAGTCGGGGTGCTCGCCCTTGCGCGGGTCGAGGTGCTCGTACAGAGCAGTGCCGTCGAAGCGGCCGA
>DATHBT010000015.1:0-24086 GCA_035295985.1 Pyrinomonadaceae bacterium
TCTTCGTCAGCGGGTTGACGGTGAAGCGGACGACGCGGCTGACGACGGCTGTCACGGAGGTGTTCGTGCTCGTCGCCGTGCCGCCGTCCGCGCCCGGCGTGATCGTGCCCGGCACGTTCGCGTTCGGCGAGCCGGCCGTGAGCCACTGGTCGCTCACGATGCGGAACTCCGAAGGCCCGTTGGTGAAGCCCTTGACGCGCAGGATGTACTTGAGGCCGCCCTTGACGCGCGCCGTGACGTGCTCGTTGGCGTCCGTGTTGCCCGAGTCGTCGAGCACGACGCCGTCCGCGGTGCGCAGCTCGAAGTCTAGATCGACGGCGGTCGTCGAGCTGAGCTTAGCGTCGATGACGTGCGCGTCCGGCTTGGTCGTGATCTCCACGTCCACCCAGGTGATGTCTTTGGTGAGCGGGTGGCCGTAGGTCTGCGGCAGGCCGAGGTGCGGCTCGCCGGCGGCGATGACGCCGGTGCGCTCCTCGCGGAAAATCGAGTAGGAGGGGATGGGGGCCGCGGTCGGCGTCCCGTCGCCCGCCTGGCTGCCCGTCCCCGTCGTCGAGCCGGCGAGGGCGAAGCCGCGAATCTCTGCGTCGAAGGTGAAGAGCATCCCGCGCGGGGCGTTGAACTCGAAGCGGCGGCTGCCCGACTCGCCGAGCGCGAAGTTGCGGTTGTAGATGAACGTCGGCGCGGGGCTGGTCACGTCGGCGTTCCTGACCGAGACGGTCGGATCGCTGATGTTCAAGACGCGGAACTCGACGGGGCCGTACACGGTCTTGTCGGTCGAGATCGCGCCGCGCGCGTTCGTGATGATCTCGTCCATGGAGAAGACGCCGCCCGCGAAGTCCGGGTTCGTGAAACCCCAGTCGAACTGCGTCGTCAGGTTCTGCTTGACGAGGACGGGCCGGGCGGAGCCGGAAAGCTCCGAGACGCCGAGCTGCTGGCCGTTCCTCCCGCCGCCGACGGCGCGCACCACGTACTCGTGGCTGAACAGGTCCTTGATGCCGAAGGGTGCGAAGATTTCGCTGACGCGGCCATTGTCCACGTAGGAGGTCTGGTTGCCGTCAACGTAGGCGACGTGCGTAAACCCGGTGGTCGTCGTGTCGCCGTCGTCGTACTCGCGGATCGGGGCGAAGAAGTCGCGGCTGCGGCCGTACTCCGAGGCGAACTGATCCTGGTTCAACTCGCGGCGTCCGGCCATCGCGGGGCGGCGCTTCAGGACTTCGTAGGCGACCGCGCCCTCGACCGGCTGCCAGGAGACGCGCAGGCTCGTGGCCGAGGCCGGCGCGGCCGTCACGTTCTGCGGCGCGGGGGGCGCGGCCTGCGAGGCGACGAACTCGGAGACGCCCGTCGAGATGGTGGCGTAGTTGGCGACCGTCTCGCGCGCGTTGACGCCCATCTCGTGCGCGGCGAAGACCTGCTCGATGAGCGCGCGGTTCTGGCCCGGCGCGTCGTCGTCGCTGGGGTCGGTCGAGTAGAGCATCTGGTCGGCGACGATCATGGCGTCGCGCGCCTTGACGAAGGTGTCGGGCGCGGTCGTGCCGAGGATGTACATCGAGCCGAGGAAGATGCGCTCGAAGATTTCGACGCCCTTCGAGACCGGCTTGGTCGGCGTGCCCTCGCGCGGGGTCGGCCGGCGGTAGGTCGTCTCGGACGGGTAGAGGCGGTTGAGCATCTCGCGCACGTCCCAGGTCGTGGACATGTAGATCTCGCCGTCGTAGTGCTCCTCGGGCAGGTAGTTGTCCGCAGGCGACGTGCCGAAGTCCGAATATTTGAGCGTCGAGCGCGCGCTGCGGATGTAGGCGAGCGTGTCGGGGTCGCGGCCCGTGTCGCGGTAGCGCTGGCGGAGCAGGTGGCCGCTGACGACGTACTCGCCGAGCGACGGGGTGTTCGTGATGGTGAAGGCCCACATGTCGGCCTGCCCCTCGTTCAGCGCGTTCGCCTCGTCGTCGCCTTCGAGGCCGGCGATGGGCGTCGTGATGGCGTGCATGCCCTCGTGGTAGGGGACGGTGCCTTCCATCGCGGTGTTGTTGTAGAGGTAGCCGTGGCCGTAGAAGGTCGGGTTGGCGGCGACGGGCATCTTCTCGCCGGTGATGTCCTGCACGATGGCGGTGACGGGGACGGCGATGGCGTTGTCCATGCCGAGCACCTTCAGGTGGAAGTCCGGGTGCGTGACGACGGCCGCCATCTTCTGCGCGTACTGCGGGTCGTCGTTGGCCGGGAACTGGTTCGTGATGAAGGCGTTGGCGATGTGGACGGTGGCCGGGAGCGGGACGGTCTTGTTCGGGTAGTCGTCCGGGAAGTCGCCCTGGCCGATGCGGCTGTGCTTCGCGTCGCCGGCGACGTGCAGGTAGTCGATGTACTCGACGAGGTAGGTGGCGAAGAAGAAGGCGTTGATCTCGTCCTGGTGCTCGGCCGGCTCGGCCAAGTGATCCTTCTCGTTGGTGCGGGCCTCGAAGTTGGCCGGGTCATCCTTGGCGAAGTGCCACGTGCCCTTGGCTGCCTGCGCGAACGGGAGCTTCGTGGGGAGGATGTTGTTGACGAGCGCGTGCGTGCCGGTCAGCGTGCCGTTCAAACCCGTCACGCGGTTCGTCGGGTCGAACTTGCGCAGCGTGACGCGCTCCTGACCGCACGGCGCGCCGTTCGGGCCGTTCTCGATGATGCCCTCGTCCTTGAGCCTCTTCGTGATGCAGGGCGACGTGGGGAAGATGTCGCCGGTCGATGAGGTCGCCGACTGGTACTTGACGTAGTCGCGGCGGGCGACGATCTCGCCCGTGTGCGCGTCAACCGAGATCATGTAAACGCCGAACGGGTTGGTGGAGACCTTCGCCACCTTCCAGACGAGCCGGTAGCCGTCGGCCGTCGGGTAGATGCCGAGCTTCGGCTCGAGCCGTGAGACGGCCGAGGTCTGCGCGAGGAACGACTCGTAGGTCGGCTTGAGCAGGTCGAGCGCGCTCTGCGGGAGCGCGCGGCTGAACTGCGCGAGATCGGCGTCGGCCGTGCGCGCGGCGTCCGATGCGCTGACGGTCGGCTCGGTGCTGACGTTCACGTCGCGGAAGTGCGGGCCGCTCGCCATGATGACCTGATTCTTGGCGTTCATGACGAGGCCGACGCCGCCGTTGCGCACGTCAACGCCGTTGTGGGTCTGCTGGAAGCGCAGGAGGTGGCCGCCCAGCGCCGCAACGTTCGAGACGAGGCGGAGGTCTGAGACTGCCGCGACGCCGAAGAGCGCGGCGTTCTGCGCGATGAAGGCGCGGCCGGCCTCTTCGGGCGTGCCGGTCGAGGGGGCGCTGGCGAAGTCCATCACCACGTCGGGCGAGCCGCCGAAGTCGTTCCAGCGAACGGTCGGGTTCGACCCCGCGGCGTTGGCCTTGAAGGTTTCGAGCGCGGCGAGCTGCGCCCCCGTAGCCTGGCGGACGGCCGCCACCTTCTGCACGGAGTTCAGATCGAAGTCCGGCGCGGGCCGGGTGTAGAGGTCGTCCGGGCGCGCAGTCGCCGCCCCGGCGGTCGCGGCGGCCTGCGAGCCGGGGGCGAGCAGGGTCGTCAGGATCAAACTCGCGATGATGGCGATGACTACGGCAACGGTGAGCAATCTCGGCCTGCGCATCTGTTTATCTCTCCTCAAGTCGGGTGAAAGTCGAAAATGTTCGCTAAATTGCGTCCCTGTCAGGATGGGCGCAAAGTAACAGCCGCGGCTTGAGTTAAACTTGAGGGGGACTTGAGGATGCGGCCCCCGCGGGCTTAAGGGCCGAAAAGTAACGAAAACGCAACAAAGGAAGCTGTTAGCTATTAGCTGTTAGCTAAAACAGAAGGCAGCCAAGTCAGAGCACGCGCGCCCTGATTCCTGGCTGCCTTCTGCTTTCTGCCTTCCGGCTAACGGCTAATAGCTAACAGCTAACAGCTTTAAAAAAGGAAGCCCCCGCCGCCCCCGACTTGGCGGCGAGGGCCTCCCCTCGCAGGGCGGCCACCCGTGGGCGGCCAGCCCGCTAGCCTCGACCGTCAGTCGCCCGACGGTGAATCGAAACAGCCGCGCGGGATCGCCGCCCGCCGCTTGCCGCCTGTCGCGGAGGCCGGGCCGGGGCCGCCTGACCCCTTCACGTCCCCGCGCGGGATTCCTTCGTTTGCGAGGTTGGTTCTCATCTCCGGTAACTCCTGTCGCGAGGCCGCGCCCGCGTCTTCGGCTCCCTCCGAATCCTGCGCGGGCGGGGCGAGAGTTTTTCAGTCGCCCTTACCTTTTCAGCCCCCCTTTCGGCCGAAAGATTTGCCGCCCTCAATCGTGGCGGGAGAATAGCGGCCCGACGTTGAGAAAAACTTGAGCCGCGCGAAAAAAAAGAGAGGCGCGATTTCTCTCAGGAAAATCGCGCCTTTCGCCTCCGCGCGGGCGGGACGGGGGCAGACTTGAGGTGATTGCGGTTTCGTTACGGTGCGGGCGGAGACAGGGCTGAAGCGCGGGTCACATCGCGGGGAACTCGTCGCGGAGCGCGCCGAAGCGGAAGGGCTCGCGGACGCGAACCTGCGCGCTCTTCCTCGCGTCGCGCAGCCAGTCTCTCAAGGCCCGCGCCTGTTTGGCGGCCGTGAGGCGGCGGCGGATTTCGGGCGCGGCCTCGGCGAGTGAGAACGCGCGCGCCGGCTCGCGCGACGCGAGCTTGATGACGTGGAAGCCGAACTCGGTCTCGACGACGGGCGAGACCTGGCCGGGCCGGAGCGCGAAGGCGGCGGCGTCGAAGGCGGGCGTGTGCGCGCCGCGCGCGAAAGCGCCGAGCGAGCCGCCGCGCTCGCGCGAGGCCGGGTCGTCGGAGTTCGCGCGCGCGAGCGCGGCGAAGTCCGCGCCCGCGGCGGCGCGGCGGCGCAGCTCCTCCGCCTTCCCGCGCCGCCTGCCCAACTCCTCGCGCGCCGCGGCTTCGAGCGCCGGGCCGCCCAGGTTCTTCTCGCGCTCCAACTGCTGCCTGATCTGGTTCGGCCGCGCCGCGATCAGCAGGTGCGAGGCCGCGACGCGCTCCGGCCGGCGCAGCCAGTCCTCGCCTTTGTGCTCCTCGTAATACTTCCCGATCTCTTCGTCGCTGATCTCGACAGCCCTCGCGGCCTCCTCGGTCATCAGCTCGCCGTAGATCATGTCGCGCGTGACTTCGCGGTAGTCGTCGCGCGTCAGGTTGTGTTCGGCGAGGTAGGCGGCGAAACGCTCCTCGCCGCCGAGCTTGTCGATCTCCCGCCGCTCGCGCTCGGCCAGCATCTCCGGCGTGACGCGCAGGCCGCGCCGCTCGGCCTCGTGCGAGATGACGGCGCGGTCGATGAGTTCGGAGACGACGCCCTCGCGCAGCTCGGCGAGCTTGCGGCGGCCCTCCTCCTTGCCCTCGTCTATGCCGAGCGCCTCGCGGCCGTTGCGGACGAACATCTCGTAAATCTTCACGGGGATGGCGCGGCCGTTGACGGCGGCGACCGCTTCGCCCGGCGAACGCGACGCCGCGGGCCGCGAGTCCCGTGCGCCCGGCGGGGCGCAGGCGGAGAGCAGCAGCGCGGCGGCGAGCAGAGAAGCGGTGAGGCGGCGTGCGTGTCGGGTCTGCATGAGTCGCGTTCGGTTAAACCGTCGGGAAGTGCTCCGCGCCGGGCGGCGCGATTATCGCACGGCGGGCGCGGGGCGAAAATGCTTGAAGTAGCTTATGCGCCGCGCGAGTCGCCGCGCAGGCCGTCGCTCGTGAGGCGGACGCCGAGGACGAAGACGAAGATGGCGACGGCGGGCGAGAGGAGCAACAGCGGGTGGCGCGAGAGCTGCGCCAGATCGGAGGCGCGCGCGAGCATCAGCCCCCAGCTCGCCTCCGGCTCCTGCACGCCGACGCCGAGGTAGGAGAGCGCCGTCTCGGCCAGCAAAAACGCCGGCAGCATTAGCGACGCCTGCACGACCAGAGGGCGCGCGGCGTTCGGCAGCACGTGGCGGAAGAGCACGCGCGCGGGAGTTGCGCCGACGGCGACGGCCGCCGTCACGAACTCGCGCGAGCGCAGAGACAGCACCAGCCCGCGCGCGAGCCGCGCCATCTCGGCCCAACCCAGGGCGACGAAGATCGATATCATCAGGGTGGCCGCGCTACGGGGCGGCATCTGCGGCGGGAAGGCCGCGCGCGCCGCGAGTATGAGGACGAGCGCGGGCAGCGCCATCATCGCGTCGGCCGCGCGCATCAGCACGGCGTCCGTGCGCCGGCCCGCGTAGCCGGAGAGGCAGCCGATGAGGACGCCGAGCAGGCCCGCGAGCAGTGTCCCCGCGGGGCCGACGAAGAGCGAGAAGCGCGAGGCGCGCAGCAGCCGCGAGAAGCGGTCGCGCCCCAACTCGTCCGTGCCGAGCAGCGAGACGCGCGGCGCGTGCGTTTGACGGGAATGTCGCCGGTCGGAAGTCTCATCGGACGCGACGCCGAAGAGGTGGCGGTCGGCGGCGAAGAGGCCGAAGAGTTTGTAGCTGTGGCCGCGCGGGAAGAGGACGAGCGGGTAGGGTTGCGAGGTCTCTTCTTCGTAGATGCGCGCGAGCGGGTCGGCGAGCCGGCGGGGATAGACGAAGGGGCGCAGGCGGAGTCGGCCCTCGACGTCGCGGAAGCGGATGACGGACGCGGGCGCTGACGGCTCGTCGCGCGACTGCGCGCGGTAGTCGTAGGGCGCGAGGAAGTCCGCGAAGACGGCGACGAGGTAAAAGATGGCGACGATGAAAACCCCGATGACGAGTCGGCCGCGGCGGCGCAGCGCGTGCCGGCCTTCGCGCAGTCGCGCGGCGAAGCGTGCTGTCCCGGCGTCCTTCTCGTCGGCCTGAATCGGGGGCTGATTCATCAAGTCTCTTCGGCCGTCCTCGCCTTCAAAGTGGTCTCGCCGGAAAGAACCGGCGGCGCTGGTCAGCCTGTCACACGGTCGGCGCGGCAGCGGCGTCGCCTCGCGGGCGCGGGGCGGCGCGGCGGTCGCCCTCTTCGCGCAGACGCGGGTCGTTGAGGCGGAGCAGGATGTCGGCGACGAGGTTGCCGAGGAGCACGGCCGTGGCCGTCAGCATCACGACGGCCATCAGCAGCGGCACGTCGCGGTGGCGCGCGGCCTCCACGCTCAGGCTGCCCAAACCAGGCCAGCCGAGCACCGTCTCGACGACGACCGAGCCGCTCAGCACGCCGCCGAGCGAGTAGCCGAAGATCGTGATGAGCGGGTTGAGGGCCGCGCGCATCGCGTGGCGCAGGACGACGGCGCGCTCGCCGAGGCCCTTGGCGCGGGCGACGCGGACGAAGTCTTCCGAGAGCGCGTCGCGCAGCGACTCGCGGGTCTGCGCGAGGAAGAGTGCGACGAGCGGGACGGCGAGCACGACGGCCGCCGGCAGCGCGCGTGAGGGGCTGAACACCTCGGCCTCGCCGCCGACGGGGAACAGAGAGGTCGAGACGGCGAGGGCGAGCGCGGCGAGCGCGAGCACGATGCGCGGCGTGGAGGCGGCGGCGAGGATGAGAACTTCGCTCGCGCGATCCCAGAGGCTGCGCGGTCGGCGCGCGGCCTGTATGCCGAGCGAGAGCGCGACCGACCACGCGAGCGCGAGGGCGAGCGCGGCGAGCATTAGCGTCCGCGCGAGCCGCGGCCAGATGATCGCGGAGACGGGCGCGTGGAAGTGGAAGGAGTGGCCCATGCGCCCGCGCGCGAAGTCTGAGAGCCAGAGCGCGTAGCGTTCGGGCGCTGGGCGGTCGAGTCCGTAAACGCGGCGCATCTCCCGGAGCGCGCGCTCGGACACCATCGGATTGGCCGCGAGTTCGGAGAGCGCGTCGCCGCCGGCCGCCGCGAGCAGCGCGAAGGTGACGACCGAGACGGCGAGCAGCACCAGCGCGCCCTGCCACGCCCTCGCGGCGACGAGCCTCGCGACCCGCGCGGCCTCGGCTCTCTGCCTCCTCGTCATACGGCAGTTCTTCTAACACCGGCGGCAGCGCCCCGACAAGAGTTTTCGCCGCGGGCGTTAAGATTGGTGTGGACACGCGCCGCCCGTCCGTGATTGAATCGCGTGCGTCCGCGCTCGGAGGGACGCAAACGCCCGCCCCTGTAGGCCACAGCACGCCCGCTGAAACCGGTGACTCGAAGATGAGACTAAAACTCTTCCGCGCGGTCGCCCCCGCGCTCGCACTCTTTATCTGCCTCGGCACGGGTTGCCAGACGCAGCCGGTTGCCACGAACGGTAACGCGAACCGCCCCGCCGCCGCCGAACTCCCGCGCGAGAAGACCACGGGCGGGCGGGGCGGCAACCTCAGCTACCGCCTGAGCGCCGCGCCGAAGACCTTCAACTACATAATGGCGGCTGATGAGCCGACCAACCTCGTCGCCTTCTTCCTGCTCGCGAGCCGCCCCGTCGAGTTCGATCACGACCGGCAGGACTACGCGCCCGCGCTCGCCGAGTCGTGGCGGCGCAGCGACGACATGCGCAGCGTCGAGATCACCCTGCGCGACGGGCTGAAGTTCTCCGACGGCCAGCCGCTCACCTCCGAGGACGTGGCCTTCACCCTGCGCGCTCTCTACGACCCGAAGGTCGCGTCGCCGATCTACAGCGACGCCATGAAGATCGGCGACAAGCCATTCGAGGCGCGCGTCGTCGATCCGCGCCGCCTGACCGTCGTCTTCCCCGAACCCGTCCTCGTCCCGGAAAACTACCTGTCGAACCTCGGCGTGCTGCCGCGCCACGCGCTCGAACCGGAGTTGCAGAAGGGGGCGTTCGACAAGGCCTACGGCGTCACGGCCGATCCGAAGTCGGTCGTGACGAGCGGGAAGTTCATGGTCGAAGCCTCCGCGCCGGGCGAGCGCGTCGTCCTTCGTCGCAACCCGAACTACTGGATGAAGGATTCGGCCGGCAGTGCCCTGCCCTACCTTGACACGCTGACGCTCGAAGTGATCACGGACGAGAACAACGCCGTCGCGCGTCTCAGGCAGGGCGCGCTCGACATCTACGACCGGCTGCGCCCGGCCGACTTCGCCTCGCTGCGCGACGCCCAAGGCGCCGGGGCGCGCGCCTACGACCTCGGCCCCGGCCTCTACTCCGACACGCTCTGGTTCAACCTGAACCCCGGAAAGCGCGCGGACGGCAAGCCCTACGTCGATCCCGTGAAGCTCGCGTGGTTCGCTGACGCGCGCTTCCGCCGCGCCGTCTCGCACGCGGTTGATAGGCAGACCATCGCGCGCAACGTCTGGCTCGGACTCGCCACGCCGCTCCACGGCTTCATCACGCCCGGCAACCGCGCCTGGATGGCGAGCGATCTCCCGCGCCACGAGTACGACCTGGAGCGGGCGCGCGCGATGCTGCGCGAGGCGGGCTTCCAGACGCGCGGCACGGCCGAGACGCCGGAGCTGTTCGACGCGCGGGGCAACCGCGTCGCCTTCACCATACTCGCCCCGGCGGGGACGAAGACGCGCGTGGACAGCGCGGCCGTCGTGCAGGAGGACTTGCGCCGGCTGGGGATGGACGTGCAGGTCGCGCCCGTCGAGAACGCGCAGGTCTCCGAGCGCATCAATCAGACCTACGACTACGAGGCAGTCTTCTTCGGCATCGTAGTCACCGAACCCGATCCGTCGTCCTACGTCGCGCTGCTGCGCAGCGGCAGCCCGCAGCACTCCTGGCACCCGAAGCAGGCAACCCCCGCGACCGACTGGGAGCGGCGCATCGACGAGCTGACCGCCGCGCAGGCGCGCGAGACCGACCAGGCACGCCGCCGCGAACTCTTCCGCGAGATTCAGCAGATCATGGCCGAGCAGTTGCCCGTCATCCCCGTCGTCTCGCGCCACATCCCCGTCGCCGCCAGCCCGCGCGTCGGCAACTACCGCCCCAGCCCGCTCCCGCCCTTCTCGCTCTGGAATGCGGAAGAGCTGTTCGTGCGGCAGTAAGATTGGGAGCAAAGTGAACAGGCGGGCGAGGCGGGCCATCGCCTCGCCCGCCTGTTTTGTCGGCGAGCCACCGCTTCAAACGCAGCATAGGTTCAATTCGCTAAACACCCTGCCCAAAATTTCGCAACAGAAGGGCAACGTAATTTTAACTTGAAAATAGGCGGGCGCGGGTTTATCGTCCGGGCCGACGCGCACCCCTCTCAACCCTGTCGCGGTGACGCAATCCTCAGAGATTTCGTCGCCCTCACAATCAGCCCCGATCCGTCGGAGCCTCACGCGCCCTCGCCGCGAATGTCTCTCCGAAGCCTACGGGCAAAGACGAACCTGCCGCAGACAGGAAGGAGGACAGTCCGATGTTGAACCGCGTAACGAGCCTACTCCTCGCCGCATCCCTATTGCTTTTCGCCCCGCCGAGCGCCAACACAGCAGCAACTAACTCGACAGCCTACGCACCGCCCCGGCAAGCAGCGTTGAGCATCAGCCAGACCCGCGTCGAGCAGGCGGGCAGCACCGTCCTCACTCTCACCGGGCAGTACCGGGCGGCGGGAGGGGTCGTGAACCTGCGCTCCACCGTCACCAAAGTTAACGTTGACCTCGCGGGGACTAATCCCCCTCCTACTCCCCCTCCTAGCCGTGCCGAGAACGTCGAGCCGGCGCAGGAGGAGAGATACGATCCGGGGGCAGACTACTACCATTCGTATAGCGAGATGAGCACGTCTGACGGCAGGCCGCTGGCTCAGGCCGCGTACGAGTATGAAGAGGCTGCCAATAGGAGCGTGCTGTATATCACCATCGGCGGCGTGACACTCGCGTTTGATCTTAACACCCAAGAGCCGTCTCCCATCTCAGACGCGGACCAGGAAAGACTAAACGCTTGGGCGCAGAGCGAAGATGCCGCGCTGGTGGACCAGACGAGCGTGGCGATTATTGAGCAGGGCGGCCAACAAGCGTCGACAGAGCTTCTGCTGAACTATTATGCGGTAGCAATGTTTGTGGACTCCGCCGAGGGCGTGCCGGTAGAGGACCCGGGGGGATCCGGTGCTGCCAACACAGGCAGCAGGCCCGCGCGGAGGGGCGTCCAAGCTCTAATGGTTAAGGTCGGGGGGCCGGCCGCTTTTG
Source organism: Pyrinomonadaceae bacterium (assembly GCA_035295985.1). GTDB lineage: Bacteria > Acidobacteriota > Blastocatellia > Pyrinomonadales > Pyrinomonadaceae > JAIVGV01. The sequence goes on from DATHBT010000015.1 coordinate 10,975, forward strand.
GCAAGACCTGTAAGCCCCCGCTGTCGAATTCTTTCGTCGGCTTCGGGGCCGGGTTAAGTGCGATCAGTATGTCGCCGGCTAGTGCCAAGCTTTTCAGACGGCAAGGCGGGTGCTTCGGCTGTTGCGGATGGAGGTGTGCCTGTTTCGGTTACGGGTGGCCGTGTAATGTTCACGACGCATGCACTCTGCAATATGGCAGGTTCGCTAGGCAGTGTATGAAATCGTTCGTGGTCGCGGTGTTTTACTTCTTCCGTAGAGCCCAAGGTCTGTAATAAGCCGTCATGGCGGGAGAGATTCACGTGGAGTATATGAGGGTACGTGCCTTAGCAATCTTGATGGGCGTTGCGATGCCCTTCCTCGTGTTTCTGCCGCTTAGCTTCGTGGTGGGGGCTGAGTCGCCGAGTCTCTGGCCGGCGACCGGAGTGGCATACGCGATCGTCGGGGCCGTCCTCGGATTCTTCTGGCCGGGGCGGGGCTGGCGTCTGGGCGCGTGGCTCTTCGCCGCCTGGCTCCCGTTGCTGGTGCTGGCCGTCCTCTTCGGTGACGGGCCACTCCTAGGCCCCGCCGGCTGGAGGGGGTTGCTACAAGACTTGGCGGCATATTCGCTGCCACTCGTCGCTGGCTGTCTCGGCGCGGAGGTCGGTGCGATCATCGGGCGGCGGCGGGGCCGGCAGACCGCCGCCGCAAAAGACTGAGCTGCGACACCGGAAGAAACTGACAGATGTAAAACGGTGACGGGTGACAGGAAAGAAGTTGTCTTCTCCTGTCACCCGTCGCGGTTTACCGTTTACGGCTTTTCTACTTCGTCAGCAGCTCCTGCATCACGGCCATCGAGCGGGCGAGTTCGAGGCGCGTGAGCGGGGACTGCGGGCGGAAGAGCATGCCTTCGGCCGGGAGCAGCTTGCGCGAGATGGCGACGCTCACGTAGCCGCGCATGTTCGCCGGCACGCTGCCCGCGTCCGTGAGCCACAGGAGCGGGTCGTCGTTCTTCGACTCGGCCTCGGCGCGCAGGCCCGCGGCGCGGACGAGCGCGACGGCCGTCGCCAGCCGGCTCACCTGGGCCTGCGGCGAGAACTGCTCGCCGGCCGCGGCGTCGGGGAAGAGCGCCCCCCGCGGCGAGTAGTGGCAGCTCTCGACGTAGAGCCTCGTCGTCTGGTCGTTCACGTCGCGGAAGGTCGCGGCCTGCGCCGTGTACTGCGGCACGCGCCCGCCGCGGACGAGCGCCGCCGCCAGCTCCGAGCGCGTGACGGCCGACGACGGGCGGAAGTTCTGCCCGACGGGCGACATCACGAACGAGCGCAGCGCGAGGTTGATGTCTTCCCGCTGCGGCGCGCTCAAGGCCCCCACGTCGCGCAGGTTCGGGTACTCGGCCCGAAGGATTTCGAGCGCGACCGCCACCTCCTGCGGCGTGCCGGCCACGCCGAGCGTGTTCCTGACGCGCAGCGTCCACGCGCCGGCCGAAGGGTTAGTCAGCAGCGCCCGCTCGCGCTTGCCGGAAAGGCCCGCCAGGTTGAGAGTGTTCACGTCCGCCCGCTTCGCGCCCGAAGCGTCGAAGAGCGCCATGCCGAGATCGTTGGGCGACCAGATCGGCCCCCAGCCGACCTGCACGGAGGCGAGCAGGGTGCCTTCGGGGATGTTGAAGGCGTTCTCGTAGCCGGTCGCGTTCGGCGCGACCGTGCCCGTATAGACCTGCGGCGAGTCGGCGACGAAGCGCACCTGGTGCTCGTTGACCGTGGCGCGGAACTGGCCCATGCGGCGCGCGGGGAAGGCGGATTCCAGCACGGCGGCGTGCGCGTTGAGCATCCCGGCCCCGACCTCGTGCGAAAAGTAGGGCGGGAGCGGCGTGGCCGTGCGCTGGAGTATGTCCTTGACCTGCGCGGGCGTGAGCTGCGGGTTGGCTTCGAGCATCAGCGCGATGACGCCCGCCACCTGCGGCGCGGAGAAGCTCGTGCCCGTCGCCGTAGTGTAGTAGGGCAGGTGCGCCGGCGCGAGGCTCGTGTCGCTGTTGAAGCCCGGCCCCTCCGCGCCCGTCAGGCTCACGCCCGAGGAGCGCAGGGAGACGACGCGCGCGCCCGGCGCGACGAGCGTCGGGCGGAACTGCTGGCTGCCCAGGCTCCCGCGCGAAGAGAACGAGGCGAGGCGGCCCCCGTCCGTCGCGCCGACGGAGACGACCCACGGCGCGGCGGCGTAAGGGTTCAGGGTGTGCAGCCCCGGCCCTGTGTTCCCGGCCGAGAAGACGACGTTAACGCCGCGGTCGGCGAGCATCTTGGTCGCCACGTTGACCGGGTCGTTGGCGTCGTAAACCGTATTTGAAGAGAAGCTGCAGTTGAGGACGCGCACGCCGAGAGTGCCGCCGCGCGAGACGACGTAGTCCAGGCCGCTCAGGACGAAGACGAGGCTGAGATCGCCCGCCGAAAGGCCGACCAGTTTCGCGTTCGGAGCGACGCCCGTGTAAAGCCCGCCGGAGCGCGCGCCGCTGCCGCCGACGACGCCCGCCACGAACGTCCCGTGCCCGTGCGCCTGATCCGTGTTCGGGAGGGCCTCGACGCCGGCCGGGTAGGCGAAGCCCACGCCGGCCGTCTGCGCTTCAAGCAGCTTGACGTTTCGCACGACGCGGCCTGCCAGATCGGCGTGCGTGGCGTCAATGCCGGTGTCGAGCACGGCGACCGTGACGCCGCGGCCCGACAAGGGCAGGCCCGCGTTGCGGCGCGTGAGGTCGGCGTCCGTGCGCGCGCGCTTAACGCCCGTCGCCTCGTTGGACGCGTTGACCGTCAACTGGAGCGTGCGGTTGCCGTAGATCGAGCGCACGCTACGCAAGCGCGAGATTTCGACGATCTGCGCGCGCGTGCCCGTCACGTAAACCATCGGCAGGGCGCGGAAGCGCGTGCCGGAGATGACGCCGACGCGCTGCAGGTCGGCCAGGTCGGTGTCCGAGGGGTAGCGGTGGAAGACCACCACGGCGTTGACCGTGCTGTCGTCCGTCATCCGGTCGAGGGTGACGGCCAGTTCGGGATCGACGCTGCGAAGCCCGAGCTGCGCCGCGGAGGACTCGGCCGCGGCCGCGCCCGTGCGCGTGATGCTGTCCGCCCCCGAGAGCGAGGCGCCGACCGCGCCGGTGGCGATGACCGTGTCCGCGCCGGAGAGCGTAATGCCGTTGGGCGAGGCCTGGAAGGTGCGGCCGTCGAGGGCGCGCGCCGTGACGCCGTCCGAGGACGAGATGGTGACGGTGTCCGCGCCGGAGAGCGTGATGCCGTCCGCGCCGGAGAGCGTGATGCCGTCTGCGCCTGAGAGGGTGACGCCGTTGACGCCGTAGGCCGCGAACGTGTCCGCGCCGGAGAGCGTGATGCCGCTCGGCCGGCTCACCGCGACGGAATCGACGCGGTGCTGCGTGCCATCCGCGCCGGAGAGCGTGATGCCGTCCGCGCCGGAGAGCGTAATACCGTCAGCACCGCTGAGAGTAATGCCGTCCGCGCCCGTGGCCGTGACGCCGTTCGACCCGGCGAACGACACGCCGTCAGCGCCGGAGAGCGTGATGCCGTCAGCGCCGAACGTGCCGACTCCGTCGGCCCCCGAAAGGGTGATGCCGTCAGCGCCGGAGAGCGTAATACCGTTGGGGCCGAAGGTTAGGAAGCCGTCAGCGCCTGAGAGGGTGATGCCGTCTGCGCCGCTCAAGGTGATGCCGTCCGCGCCCGAAAGCGTGATGCCGTCGCCCTGGGAGATGAGTATGCCGGCGTTGGCGGTGCCGATGGTGAGCAGCCAGACGAGCGCGAGGGAAGTTATCTGGCGCAGGCGCGCCGGGGAGTTTTTACGCATCATGGCAAAGGGGTTCCGATGCGAAGTCCTTTCTTCGGAACTAAAACTACAGTTTTGCCGGAGGACTGTCCGCCTCGCGACAAGGCGGGACACGCTCGCGAGGGACGAGCCGAGCGTCGGGGACTTAAAAGTTACCATAACTTAGACTCTTAACTCACCTTTACGGGAGCATTGTGATTGTCACAAAAGTGTCAAATTTTCGGGGGGCTGTTAGCTATTAGCCGTTAGCTTTTAGCCAAACCGAAAACTAAAAACCGAAGAAGCCGAATGCTCAAGCTGATTTCCTTCCGGCTAGAAGCTAACGGCTAATAGCTAACAGCTTCTTTTCACCCCATCAACTGCTTGAAGACGCGCTGCGTCTCGGCCGCAGGCTCCACGCCCAACTCCTTGCGCAGCAGCCGGCGCAAACTCTCGTACTGCTCCTTGACGGCGGCGCGGTTCCCCTGCGCCGCCTGCGCGCGCATGATCATGCAGTGCACGTCCTCGCGGAACTGGTCGTCGGAGAGGATGCGCTGCGCCAGTTGCATCGAGCGCGCCCAGTCCTCCTGCTTCTGCGCCGCGACCGCCAGGGTTTCGAGCATCCGCAGGTACTGCTCTTTGTAATAGCTGCGCTGCTCCTCGGCCCACTCCTCGTAGCTGCCCTGCATGAAGTCGCCGCGGTAGAGCGCGAGCGCGCGCTCGTAACACGAGACGAACCGCTCGCGGTCGCCCGCGCGTTTGGCCGACTCGCCCTCGGCCGTGAGCCGGTCGAACTCTTCGGTGTCGATGAAGTAGGAGAAGTCCTGGCTCAGGAGGTAGTCGCCGTCGCGGTAGAGCAGGAAGTTCTGCTTGACCGGCTGGTTGCTGTTCAGGGCCTTGCGGATGTGCGAGACGGTCGGGTGGAAATTCTTCTCGACCGCGTCGAAGTCCGACTCGCCCCAGAAGGTGTCGATGATGGTGTCCTTGCTCGCGCGGCGGTGGCGGCGCGAGGCGATGAAGCAGAGGATGTCGCGCGCGCGCTTGGTCGTCCAGGCGTCGGCGGCGAGCGGGCGGGCCGGGTCGCGGTAAATCTCGACGGGGCCGAGCATCTTGATCGTGAGGTCGTCCGAAGGCTTCGGCGCGACCGCGGAGACGATTGCCGCCGCCGCGAGCGACTCGGCGAGCGCGCCCGGCGCCGCATCTGCCGAGACCTCGCCGGCCTGCTGCTGCGCCGCGACAGCTTCGGCCTGCCCGCGCAGGTCGGGCGGGAGCAGGGCGCGCGCCTCCGGGTTCGCGAAGAGCTGCGCGTGCGCGGCCGTCTCGCGGCGCAGCCAGTAGTCGTAGTCGTAGCGCGCGGCGAGGTCTAGCGCGCGGCGCAGGTGTTCCGCCATCTCGCCCTCGCGCCCTTCGCGCTCGTCGACGCCGGCGAGGACGAGCGAGGCCTGCGCCTCGTAGTAGTAGAAGCTGTGCGCGTGGAAGTAGGAGAGCGCGGCTTCGAGATCGGCGCGCGCCTCGCCGTGGCGGCCGGCGGCGGCCAGCACGCGCGCGCGGGCGAGCGAGGCCGTGTGGACGCCGCGCTCGTCGTTCGCCGCGCGGCGCGCTTCGAGCAGGCGGTCGATGAGCGAGAGCGCGGCCTGCGCGTCTCCGAGTTGCAGCAGGAGCAGGGCGCGCTCTTCCAACAACTCGGCGCGGGCGAGGTCGATGCCAGCGGCCTCGTAGTCGGCCTCGGCGTGCTTGTAGAACTCGGCGGCGCGCGGCACGTCCGCGCGCTCGCGGTAGAGGTTGCCGTACATCTCGAACGCCTCGGCGCGCTGCGCGACGAGGTTGAAGAGGTGGCAGTGTTCGAGCGCGCGGTCGAGGTGCTGCTCACAGCCCTCCAAATCACCACGGTAGAGCAGGCAGCGCGCGAGGTTCAGGTGCGCCCAGGTCTCCTGCGGGACGGGCCGGCGCGACGCCTGCGCGCCGTGGGCGCCGAGCATCCGGCGCAGCCAGCGCATCGCGTCGGCGAAGTCGCCGCGGATCATGGCGGGCAGCCCGAGGTTGTGCGCGATCAGGTTCGCGTAGTGCGTGTCGTTCAGCTCCTCGGCCAGTTGCAGCGCGTCGCGGAACTCGCGCTCGGCCGTGGCGAGATCGTCCAGGGCGACGTAGCAGAGGCCGCGCGTGTTGCCGGCCTTGACGCGCACGGGCGAGCGCTCCTCGACGAGCGCGACGGCGCGGTCGAGGTAGTCGAACGCGCCGCGGCAGTCGCCGCGACGGCGTGTGACGGTGGCGATGGAGTGGAGCGCCTCGGCCTCGCCCTCGGCGTCGCCGCGGTCGTGCAGCAGCGCGGCGGCGCGGCGCAGCAGCCCCAGCGCCGACTCGAACTCGCCGCGCAGGCGCGCGACCTCGGCGCGGTGGAAGAGCGCCCGCGGGTGCGCTTCCGTGGCCGCCTCCGGCAGCTCATCGACGAACTGGACGAGCGACGTGAACGCGCCGCCCGCGACCCACCCGGCGCCGCGCTCGGCGATGACCTCGGCCGCGCGCCCGAACTCCTCGGCTTCGAGCAGGTGGCGCACGGCCTGCTCCCACTGGCCGCGCGAGGCGAAGTAGTCGGCGAAGCGCGAGTGCTCGGCGGCCACGCCCGCGCGGCCGACCTCGGCGCGCAGGCGGCGGCGCAGGAAGTCGCGGAAGAGCGGGTGCAGCCGGTACTCCTCGCCGCTCGCGTCCGAGGCCACGGTCATGAAGACGTTGCGGCGCACGAGCGCGGGGAGAAGTTGCGAGCAGCCCGTCTGCGGGTAGAGCCGGCCGCAGGCTTCCGAGTCGATCCGCTCCAGCAGGGAGACGCGGAGCAAAAGTTGTTGCGCCTCCTCGTCCTCGTCGGCGAAGACCTCTTCGGCGAAGTAGTCGAAGATGTCGCGCTCGGACTGGCGGAGGATTTCGACGAGGTCTGGGGTCGCCTGCCCGCCCTCGCGCGCCGCGCCGCCGCGCTGGATGACGTGCCGCTGCGCCACCTGGCGGACGAGTTGGAGCGCCGTGATCCATCCGTGCGTGCGCTCGCGGTACTCGGAGAGCTGTTCGGGCGTCAGCTCCAGGTCGAAGACCTTGCGGAACAGCTCCTGCGTCTCGTCGTCTGTGAAGAGGAGTTCTTCTCGGTCGATGATGGTCAGCGCGTTGTGCGCGCGCAACCGCGAGAGCGAGAGCGGCGGGATGTCGCGGGACGTGATGATGACGTGGAGCACGTCGGGGAGGTACGCGAGCAGGCGATCAACGGCGCGGTGGACGGCCGTGTCCGTGCCGAGGTGGTGGTAGTCGTCGAGGACGAAGACGACGCGCGAATCGACCGAGTCGAGTATCTCGTTTAAGAGCACGTCGGCCGCGCGCTCTGGCTGCGCGGAGAGTTCGGCGGCCGACTGGTGCAGGTACGCGAGCGTGGCGTCGCCGAAGCCGGGGACGACCTGCCGTATGCCGTGGGCGACGTAGCCGAGGAAGACGGACGGGTCCGCGTCCGTGCGGTCGAGCTGATACCAGACGAACCGTCGCGCCTCGGTGCGGACGAAGTCGGCGACGAGCGTGGTCTTGCCCGACCCGGCGGGCGCGGCGACCAGGGTGACGGGCTGTTCGAGGTTCGAGCGGAGGCGTTCAAAGAGCCGCGGGCGGTGGAGCAGTGCCGGCGCGGGGCGCGGCGGCAGGAGTTTCGTCCGCAGGAAGAAGGCGGGCGCGGGCGTCGCAGCCGCCTCCGCCGTGGGGAGCGGCGGCAGCGGCGACGTGACCAACTTCTCTGTGCGGCGCGGCCTGTTACTCATCAGCAGCTCAAACCCCGCGCCGGCCGGTTACTACGTGCGACTACGGGGGCACGATCCGGCCGACTTAAGTTCCCCGGCCGCTTCCGCCGATCCGGTGAGAGACCGGGCGGGCGGCGGCCAACTTTTTACGCGAGGATCGAAGGGGTGCAAGAACGGGTTCGGCGCGGCGCGCGCGGGCCGGAAGATTCAATCATCTCTACCGGCCCTCCCATGCGCCGCGCCCGGCTGTGACGGACATCCTCAGGCGCGCGGGCGATGAGCGAGGCCGCCCGCGCGGAAAACTCCCGCGCGGCCCACCGGCCGCGCGTTTTCAATTCAACTCGCGCCCGCCGAAGTCTTCGGCGCGTAGCCTTTGACGAGCCGTAGCTGCGGGCCGCGCTGCTGCTGCGCCGGGCCGGCCGCGGGACTCTCGACCAGGACGCCGATGGTGCGCGAGGCGCGCTCCTCCGCCCGCGTCTGGCCGCCGCGTGCGAGCGCGTCGAGCGCGGCGGCGCGGCCCCAGGATTCGGCCAGCGCCTGCGCCGCGAGCTTCGTGGGCAGGCCGTAGGAGGCGAACAACTGCTCGGCCTCGTCAATCGTGAAGTTGAGTGCCGACTCGTCCACCACGCGCAGGGTCTGCTTCGAGCGCATGCGCCAGAGCGGCGCGGGCGGGAGCGTCCGCCCGATCAGAATCACGTGCGTCTCGGCCGGCAGCAGGGGCAGCAGGCGGCCGAAGAAGGGGACGACCCACTGGGCATCATACACCAAGTGCAGGTCGTCCACGACGACGAGCAGCGGCTCGCCACCTTCGAGCATCGTCATCTCGTAAACGAACGACTCGGCGAGCAGCACCGCCTCCTCGTCACTGCCCGCGCCTGCCGCCGCCAGCCCCAGGGTCTTCCGCCCGAAGCCGGGGTGCTGGACGCGCACCGCGGCGACCAGGTACTGGATGAACAGTTGCAGCTCGGACTCGGCCGAATCGACCTTGTACCAGGCGACGCGGCGGCCCGAACGGCCGGCGAAGTCGGCCGCGAGCAGGGTCTTGCCCGCGCCGGTGCGGCCGTGGATGACGGTCGAGTTGCAGCAGTTCTGGCTCTCGGTGAGGTCGGCCAGCAGTCGGCCGCGCGACAGGCGGGGCAGCTCTGCCGGCGGCGTGATCTTGTCGAGGATTAAAGACATTCGGTTTTCTCTCAAATCCCGGCCCGCGCCCGCCGCCGGCGTTACGCACGGCGCGTACCCGGCGGGTGGGGCGGCCTAAAAGCTGCCGCGGCCGTTATTTTCAAAATCGCGGCCACGCGACGCACGCGTGCCGCCAGCCTCCAGTGTAAATATCGTCTGCCCCCCTTGAGAAATTCTTGAGCCGTCGTCCATCACCCCGCCGGCGCGGGCAAGGCGGGCGGGCCGGCCGCCTTAGTAGGCGAGTTAAGTTGTTGACTGTAAAACCCCTTGACGGCTGGAACCCGGCCCGCGCTTGTGCTTCCCGCGGCGGAAGGAAATTTTTTCGCCCGGCCGCGCTAACCGACCTCGGCCGCGGTCTTGCCGGCGGGGGGGCGTGTGTCATAAGTCGCCGCGGCCCGCGCGTCTGGCATCCGTCCCGTTTTTCGTCCATCATGGGCGTCCGCCGAAATCACTGGAGGAGCGAAAATGACGGAGAAAAGGGTTGCGCCTTATGGTTCCTGGAGGTCGCCGATCACGTCCGATCTGATCGTGCGCGGTTCGGTCGGTCTGGGCATGACGGCGACTAACGGCCGCGACGTTTACTGGCTGGAGTCGCGCCCCTCGGAGGCGGGCCGCTCGTTCGTCGTCCGGCGCGGCGGCGACGGCGCGAGCGCGGACGTGAACCCGCAGCCTTACGGGGCGCGCACGCGCGTGCACGAATACGGCGGCGGCGACTTCGCCGTCCACAAAGGCACGGCCTACTTCTCAGACTTCGCCGATCAGCGGCTCTACAAAGTCCCGGCCGGGGGCGGGGCCCCGCGCCCGCTCACGCCCGAAGGACGCGACCTGCGCTTCGCCGACGCGGTTTACGATCCGCGCCGAAACCTCCTCTTCGCCGTCCGCGAGGATCACACCGCGGGCGGTCACGAACCCGCCAACACCATTGTCCGCCTCGACGCGGGCGCGGGCGAGAGTGAGTTGGACGCGGGCCGCGTCGTCGCCTCCGGCTACGACTTCTACTCGACGCCGCGCCTCAGCCCCGACGGCCGCCGGCTCGCGTGGCTCTCCTGGAACCACCCGAACATGCCCTGGGACGGGACGGAGCTGTGGCTCGGCGAGCTGGACGAAGAAGGTTCGGTGACGAACGGGCGGCGGGCGGCGGGCGGGACGAGTGAGTCGATCTTTCAGCCCGAGTGGTCGCCGGACGGTCGCCTCTATTTCGTCTCGGACAGGAGTGGCTGGTGGAACCTGTACCGCGCCGGCGAGGACGGCGAAGGCATAGAACCGCTCTGCGAGCGCGAGGCGGAGTTCGGCCAGCCGCAGTGGGGCTTCGGCATGGCGACCTACGCCTTCGTGTCGGCCGAGCGCCTCGTGTGCGCCTTCACCGAGCGCGGCCTCTCGCGCCTCGCCGAGATCGACACCGGGAGCAAGCGCCTGCGCGAGATCGAGACGCCCTACACGGACATCTCTTTCGTGCGCGCCTCGACGGAGACCGGCCGAGTCGTCTTCCGCGGCGGCGCGTCGGCCATCCCCGCCTCAATCGTCTCGCTCGATCCGGCGACGGGGCGGACGGAAGTTCTGCGACGCTCGAACGACCTACAGATCGGCGAAGGCTACTTCTCGACCGGCGAGCCGGTCGAGTTCCCGACCGAGAACGCACTGACGGCGCACGCCTTCTACTACGCGCCGCGCAACCGCGACTTCCGCGCGCCGGAAGGAGAGCTCCCGCCGCTCCTGGTGCTCAGCCACGGCGGCCCGACCTCGTCCGCCCCGACCGCGCTCAGCCTCAAGATTCAGTACTGGACGAGCCGCGGTTTCGCGGTGCTGGACGTGAACTACGGCGGCTCGACCGGCTACGGCCGCGCCTACCGCGAGCGGTTAGACGGCGCGTGGGGCTTGACGGACGTTGACGACTGCGTGAACGGCGCTCGTTACCTCGTCGCGCGGGGGCTCGCTGACCCGGCGCGCTCGGCAATCGCGGGCGGGAGCGCGGGCGGCTACACGACGCTCTGCGCGCTCACCTTCCGCGATCAGTTCCGCGCGGGCGCGAGCCACTACGGCGTCTCCGATCTCGGCGCGCTCGTGCGCGACACGCACAAGTTCGAGTCGCGCTACCTCGACCGACTGGTCGGCCCGTACCCCGAGCGCGAGGACATCTACCGCGAGAGATCGCCGATCAACTTCACGGATCGGCTGTCGTGCCCGGTCATCTTCTTCCAGGGTTTGGAGGATAAGGTCGTGCCGCCGAATCAGGCCGAGGTGATGGTCGAGGCGCTGCGCAAGAAGGGCCTGCCCGTCGCCTACGTCGCCTTCGAGGGCGAGCAGCACGGCTTCCGCCGCGCCGAGAACATCCGTGCCGCGCTCGACGGCGAACTCTACTTCTACTCGCGCGTCTTCGGCTTCGAGCTGGCCGACGAGGTCGAGCCCGTCGAGATCGATAACCTGTGATTTGTGGGACCGGGGGTGCGACGTGCGCGTTGGCGTTAAGGTTTGATCTCGTTGATAGGGTAAACGTAGATCAGGTAGAGGTAGAAGAACATGAGCGAGATGACGAGGATCAGCACGCCGAGCACCGGCGAACTCACCTTGATGCCTTTGAGCGACGCCTCAATCTGAGTGACCTCGTCGCGGCTCTCCGTCATCCCGCCCGCCACGGAGGCGGTCACCTCCGTGGTGCTCACTTTTTGCACCTTGCGCGGCGCGCCGCGGTGGAACTGTACGCCCGCGAAATAGACGCCCGCCAGCACGAGGAAGATGACCATGACGAAGATGACCCGCGACGAGAGGAGCTGCCACCTCAAGACCGACTGCCGATGCTTCAAACCCTCGATGCGGTAATCGAAGTACTGCTGCTGAGCTGAGCTGGCTTTAGCCTTCGTCGCCTCGTCCAGCTTGTCCATCGGCACGTTTATCAAATCGCTTGGCAGAGATGTCTCGCCCGCTCCGCCCTCCTCTTTGCTCTCCTCGTCGCCCTCTGCTTCTCCGCCTCCCGCCTCCGTCCCCTCGCGTCGCGGCAGCTCGGCCTCGGCAAGCACCTTTTGAGGATCGAGGGGCGATGCGGACGGGTTGGCGGTCGGCCGGCCGGGGCTGCTTGCCGGACTCGGCGCTTGGGCGTTAGAAAACACGGCCAGCGAGAAAAGGGCGAGGGCGAGCGCGGCGCTACGCCGCGCGATCCCGGCTTCAAGTGTCATGGGCGAGAGTCGTGGCCCCGTGGTCATAACCTCTTCTTCACCCTCCTGCGGTGCTCGATCTCCTCGCACAGGTTATACTTTTCGTCGCGCTCCTTCCTCCGCATGTCGAGGATAAACTTTTCAACCGCGTCTGACGTGTAATTATGTTTCCTCGCCAGGAGGCGGCGAATATCTCTCTCCAGAGAGTTGCTCACCCTACTATCACACTTCGGGCGCGGACTGCCGCCGCCCCCGAACAGCCCGCCGATTCCGAGAACCGACGTGCCGCCTGGCTCACTGATCTCCCCGCAGTCGCAGAGGGTGCCGTTGACTTGCCCCGACTCGATCTGCTCGACGTTAGGCTGCCGCCCTGCCGCGGCTTCGCCGCCGGCCGATCTTTCTACCGACAGGGTGAGGGGACTGAATACGAGAGAGAGGCATAGTCTTTCGCCGGGCGCTATGCTGATATCCTGCCTCCAGATCACATTGTTCGGAAAACGAATCTCAATCGTGTGGCTGCCCGGCGCTAAGGCGTAAAGCCGTACGGTGGGGCTCGTCTCGCCGGCAGGTTCGCCGTCGATCAGGATGGGGTAACTCCCCGGCGTGGTAGATATCTCTATGCGCCCGCTCTTAACTTCCTGGCCGGCGGCGAGCGCATCCGAAGATGATAGGAAGAAGAAAGAGACGGCGAGCGCGGCGATGATAACTTTCATGCGGTAAGGGCGCGTCTTCGAGCACGCAGGCGGACTTCAAGGCGGATAACTTCACCTCTCTGAAACTATCTTGATCACTCGATGCGTGCGGAAGGTGATCCGTTGTTAAGAGGAGCGACCGGAAAGCCGCACGGGTTGCGTGTCGGACGGAACTTGTGCGGCCGTATCATATACACATCCGGGCAATAGTCAATCAGTTTCTCGCCGACGCCGAAGAGGGCCGAACGCGGGCGGCGGGCGAAAATTTCGAGGGCCGATTCGCCGCGCGCTTCCTCGCTGCGGCCCCCGGCTATTGTCTGCGTCCCCTGCGGGGACACTGAAAACTAATCCCTCTGAGGTGTCTTGGCGGCGGCGCGAAAAAAAGAGGTGGCGATCTCTCGCCACCTCTTCGAGTCTCACGCCGCGGCGTGAGAGATGGTTGGGAGCGGGTTAGAAGTCGAACCGCAAGCCCAGTTGGATGACGCGCGGGTTGCTGCTGAAGACCTGATCGGGCCGGTTGAAGGCCGCGCGGCCGACCGTGTTGACGTTGCCGGCGGCCG
>DATHBT010000016.1:0-25547 GCA_035295985.1 Pyrinomonadaceae bacterium
GGGCATCTTCCTCATCGGCGCGAACTGGAACGGCGCGGCCCGCTACAACATCTCGAACAACCAGATGACCGGCACGCGCCAGGGCGGCGCCATCCAAGCCAACAAGGGCAGCGGCGCGGGCGACATGCAGGGCACGATCTCCGGCAACACCATCGGCAACCCGCTCGTCTCGCTCTCCGGCGCGTCCCAGTCGTCGGGCATCGTCGTCGCCTCGCGCGGCAGCGCGGGCGTGCACACGGCCGTCGTCTCGAACAACCAGGTACACCAGTTCAACGAGCAGGGCATCGACATTCAGGTCGGAGAGGACGGCGGCGTGGCAGACAACGCGGACGCGACGGCGACGAGCGGCCCGGCTTCCGCTCTGAACGTCACCGTCACCGGTAACACCGTCACCACGCCGGGGCCGCTCGGCCTCCACGGCATCCACCTGAACTCCGGCATCCTCGCCGGCGACAACAACCAGGTCTGCGCCGACATCGGCGGCATCGGCGCGGCGAACAACGTCCAGACGGCCGGCAACGAGGCTGGCGGCGGCTTCGACATCCGCCCGCGCCAGCGCCAGGCCACGCGCGTCGTGCTTCCCGGCTACTCCGGCGCGGCGTTTGACACCCTCGCCGTCAACGCCTACCTGACGGCGCGCAACAACCTGTCGAGCGTCGCCGCCGGTAGCAGCAACGCCTCGGGCACGACCAACGACGGCTTCTTCGGCGGCACGTCCTGCGCGCAGCCCGCCGCGGCCACGCCCCCGACGGCGCCCTCGCTCGCTTCGCTCGGCGCTCCCGAAACGGACGGCGCGGGCCGGCAGTCGGCCGCCGCGTCCGGCTTCTCGGCCGACCGCGAGTTCATAAGCTCGCTCGACAAGGGCCGCCGTCTCGCCTACACCGAGCGCGCCGAACTGCTCCGCGCCGTCTCCGTGACGGGCGACTTCAAGGTTGAGTCGCCGCGCGCGGCCACCTCGGCCATGACGGCACTCTCCGGCGAGACCGTCAGCGTCAACGTCGGCACGCTCCGCGCGGGCGACTCCGTGACGATCACCTTCCAGGTGACGGTCGCCGATCCGTTCGCGGGCGCGCAGCCGCAGGTCTCTAACCAGGGCACGGTGACGGCCACCGGCGTCGCCGGCGTCCCGACCGACGACCCGGACGCCCCCGGCGCGGCCGACCCGACCGTCACGCAGCTCCTGCTGCCGCCGACCATCGACGTGAACGACGGCGCGGTCGCGGAGCCTGCCACCGGCACGGCGAACGCACTCTTCACCGTGGCGCTGTCTCACCCGTACACGCACGCGGTCACGGTCAACTTCGCGACCGCCAACGGCGGGGCCAACCCGGCCACCGCCGGGTCTGACTACACGGCGACGAGCGGCAGCGTCAGCTTCCCGGCCGGCGAGACCGTCCGCACCGTCGCCGTGCCGGTGCTCGCCGACGGCGAGGCGGGCGAGGGCGCGGAGCACTTCCTCGTCAACCTCTCCGGCGCTGTGGGCGGCACCATCGGCGACGGCCAGGCCACGGGCACGATCAACGATCCGTCCGTCCCGAGCGCGGTCATCATCTCCGAGCTGCGCACGAGCGGCCCCGGAGGCGCGGGCGACGACTTCGTCGAGCTGCTCAACACGACCGACAGCGCCGTCACGGTCGCGTCGTCCGACGGCTCGACCGGCTGGTCAATCGTCACGAGCGGCACCGACTGCTCGGACACGCCGGCCATCGTCGCCGTCATCCCGAACGGCACAGTCATCCCGGCCCGCGGCAACTACCTGCTCAAGGGTTCGGCCTACTCGCTCGGCGCTTACGCGGCGGGCGACCAGACGCTCTCGGCCGACATCGAGGCCGACCGCAACGTCGGACTCTTCACGACGGCCGAGCTTCCGAACATCGGCTCCGCGGCGCTCCTCGACGCCGTCGGCTTCGGCCCGAACACTGGCGACAACTGCGACCTGCTGCGCGAGGGCACGAACCTGCCCGCGGCGGCGGGCAGCACCTCCGAGTACAGCTTCGTCCGCGAGGTCTCGAAGGGTCAGACCGTTGACACGACGGACAACGCGGCCGACTTCGCGCTAGTCTCGACGACCCCGAACGTGCCCGTCGGCAGCACCACGCCGACCCTCGGCGCGCCGGGGCCGGAAGGCTCGGCCAACCCGCGCGGCCCCGTGCCGTGCTCGGCAACCACGGGCGCGGCGAAATTCGCCCGCGCCATGTTCGACCCGACGAAGGGCGCAGGGGACGCGCCCAACGTCATCCGCGGCACGACGGTGGTCACGAACGGATCGGCCGGCACGATTGAGTTCCGCCGGACGTTCACCAACAACGCGGGCGGGATCGTCTCGGCGCTGCGCTTCCGCGTCGTCGGCCTCTCGACCGGGGCGGGCGCGGCCGACCTGCGGCTGCTGAGCGCTTCGGCCGCGGGCGGGGCCGAGGGCACGACGCTTGAGACGCCGCCGGCGCAAGGCGCGGGCGGCGGCCTCAACTCGTCGCTCGCGGTCGCGCTCCCGCCGGCGTTCGAGCAGGGCGACACGATCAGCCTCCGCTTCGTCTTCGGCGTCGAGCAGCCGGGCGATTACGAGATCGGCTTCGTCCTCGAATCCCTGCCCGACCCGTCGGGCAAGGACTTCTGGAAGCTCGCGGGCCACACCGAGAACGGCGGCCACACCGACGGCGGCTGCAACAAGCCGCCCGTCGCGAACGCCGGGCCTGACCAGAACGTCGAGTGCTCTTCGGGGCAGGCTTCGGTGACGCTCGACGGCTCGGCCTCGACCGACCCGGACGGCGACACGCCGCTCACCTACGAGTGGAGTGAGGGCGGAAGTGCGCTGGGCACGGGCCAGACGCTCGGCGTCACCCTGCCCTACGGCCCGCACACCATCACGCTGAAGGTGACCGATCCTTCGGGCGACTCCTCGCAGGACACCGTCGCGGTCAACGTGGTTGACACGACGAAGCCAGTCGTCACGCCGCCCGCGAACGTGACCGTCTATACCGGCCCCGGCGCCGACTCGTGCGGCGCGACGGTAGGCGACGACGTGCTCGGCACGGCCTCGGCCGCGGACAGTTGCCAGGGGGCGCTGCCCGTCGAGCGGACGGGCGTGCCCGCGAACAACTTCTTCGCGGTCGGCCCGAACATCATCACCTACACGGCGACCGACGCGGCCGGCAATAAGGGCACGGCCACGCAGACCGTCACCGTCATCGACAACACCGCGCCGAAGGTCACGGCCCCGGCCAACGTCAGCACGGTGAACGACGCCGGCTCCTGCTCGGCCGCCGTCAACCCCGGCACGGCGACGGCGACGGACAACTGCAACGTCCAGTCCGTCGTCGGCGCGCGCAGTGACAACCAGGACCTGGATGCTCCTTACCCCGTCGGCACGACGACGATCACGTGGACGGCGACCGACGTTAACGGCAACACGGCACAGACCACGCAGACCGTGACGGTGAGCGACGCGGAGAAGCCCTCACTCTTCTCGTCCGTGGCCGTCACGCTGATGGGGTCGCCCTTCAACCACGCGATGATCAACGTCGGCCTCTCGGCCTCGGCCACCGACAACTGTCCGGGCCTCGGCCCCTACCAAGTGTCCGTCTTCTCCGACGAGGCCAACGGGGCGGCCCCGCACTCGCCCGACGCCACGGACATCGGCGTCGGTACGCTGCGGCTGCGCCGCGAGCGCGACGGCGCGGGCGACGGGCGCGTTTACCTCGTCGTGGTTAGGGTAACGGACGCCTACGGCAACACGTCGGCGAGTTGCAGCACGGTCGGCGTGCCGCTCAGCAGCAGTTCGGCGCACGTCGCGTCCGTCAACGCGCAGGCCAACTCGGCCGCCTCGTACTGCTCGGCCAACGGAGGGAGCGCCCCCCCGGGCTACTTCCCAATCGGCCAGTAGCCCGGCCGACGCGGGAGGCTGGCGGCAGCGGACGCCGGCCGGGCGTAGGCTAAAGCGGAAAGGCCAGGGTGGAGAGTACGCTCTCCACCCTGGCCTTTCCGCTTTAGCGCTTCTCTCTCGCCCGTCGGGCCGGGTTAAGTCGAATGTGAGTCGGTAAAGACTCGCCTCCGCGTGCGCGGGAACCCCGCGGAGCACGGGCTCGGAATTCACGCCACACTTCTCGTCGCAGGCTCGGCCCTATGTCAGCCGGCTCGGCGCTAAAACGTGCCGGGCCTGTCCTCCGCAGGCATGATGTTCTCCGCGTCCGGCTCGTGCTCGTGCCTGATTCCGGGCGCGGGGCGCTCGGCCTCTTCCGGGCGCTCGTGCGCGGCGCGGCCCGGCCGCCCTTCTTCCTCCCGCCGCCCTTCTTCCTTCCGCAGGTCGGTTTCTCTCTCGCTCATGATCTTTTCACCGCCTTAAGTTCAAAGTGTCGGCCGGGCGTCAGCTCGGGTAGTTGTAGGGGGCTTGCAGGCCGAGCGGGATGCCGAGCATCCAGTAGGCCAGCAGGAAGAGCGTCCAAGTGATGAGGAACGCGACCGAGTAGGGGAGCATGATGGAGACGAGCGTGCCGATGCCCGTGTTCTTGACGTACCGCTGGCCGAAGACGACGACCAGCGGGAAGTAGGGCATCAGCGGCGTGATGATGTTCGTGGTGGAGTCGCCGACGCGGTAGGCCGCCTGCGACAGCTCCGGCGAGATGCCGAGCTGCATCAGCATCGGCACGAAGATCGGCGCGAGCAAAGCCCACTTGGCCGAGGCCGAGCCGATGAGCAGGTTGACGAGGGCGGTGAGCAGGATGATCCCGACGATGGTCACCTGGCCGGGCAGCGCCATCGCCTTGAGCAGGTTCGCCCCTTTCAGGGCGAGCAGCGCGCCGATGTTCGACTGCCCGAAGGCCGCGATGAAGAGCGAGGCGAAGAAGGCGAGCACGATGTAGTAGCCCATCGTGCTCATCGTCTTGCTCATCCCCTGGATGATGTCGCGGTGGCTCTTCACCGTCCCGGCGACGTAACCGTAAACGATGCCCGGCAGGATGAAGAGCAGAAAGATGAGCGGGACGATTGACTGCATGAGCGGCGCGTTGGCGACCGTCAACTGCGGCGCGAGCGTCTCGGCGCTGCCGAGGAACGCCGCGCCGTGGGCCGCGTTCGCCTCTTCGCCGAGGCGCGCCTTCAGCGCGTCCTGAAACGCCTTCTGGTTCGGCTGATCGCGGTTGAGCATCGGCTCCGCCTTCTTCACCACGTCCTCGGGCACGCCCGCCGCCCGGAGCTGCTGGAAGGACTGCGCGGTCAGGCGGTAGCCGGTCGGCGAGCGCATCGGCGACTGGGCCGGCGCGGAGACGAGCGCGAGCAAGGCGACGCCGGCAACGAGCGTCGCCAGGCCCGCGAAGAGGCCGCGCCGCTCTGGCGCGCCCAGCGTCTCCATCTTCGGCATGTTGGCCGCGTCGCCGTCCACCTTCGCCTCGCGCACGAGCCGCGGCTCGATGACGCGGTCTGTCAGGAACCAACCGACGCCCATGATGAGCAGGCACGAGGCCGCGGTGAAGAACCAGTTGGAGAGCGGGTTGACGGCGCGCGCCGGATCGATCACCTGCGCGGCCGACTGCGTCAGGCCCGCCAGCAGCGGATCGATGCTCGAAGGGACGAAGTTCGCGCTGAATCCCCCCGATACGCCCGCGAAGGCGGCGGCGATCCCCGCCAGCGGGTGGCGGCCCGCGGCGTAGAAGATGACGCCGCCCAGCGGGATGACGAGCACGTAGCCGGCGTCGGCGGCTGTGTGGCTGACGACGGCTACGAGGATGAGCATCGGCGTGAGCAGCATCTTCGGCGTGAAGGTGAGCATCCCCTTGAGCGACGCGTTAATGAAGCCGGTGTGTTCGGCGACGCCGACGCCCAGGAGCGCGACGAGCACGACGCCGAGCGGGTGGAAGCCCGTGAACGTCGTCACCATGTTCGAGAGGAACGCGGCGATTGACGCGCCCGTCAACTGGTTGTTGATCTGGATGGGCTTGCCGCTGCGCGGATCGATCTCCGCGAACTCGACGGGCGCGAGCAGGGCCGAGAGCACCCACACGACGATGAGCAGGATCAGGAAGAGCGCAGCCGGGTCGGGCAGCTTGTTGCCGATCCGCTCGACCGCGCCCAGCGCCCGATCTATCAGGCGGGGAGACCGCTCATCCTCGCCGCCGCCGCCGAACGTGCTGGGGCCTTCTGTGTTCACCGGAACATTCTCCTCTTAAGATTATTCGGGCCGGAGTTTATCACTTCTCCGCCGGCCCGGCACACCTTTATCGGCGTCGCCTCTCACGCGACCGCGCCGGCCGCCCCGTTTGCCGCGCCAGAAGAGGCTCGGTTAAGATTGGCCTCTCAGCCACCGCAAGGAGTAATCGTTACGCATGGCGACCGCAGGAACACAGCTTCCGCCCGCGAACGCGCAGGGCTTAGACATCCGCCCCACGCCGCGCGCGGAGATGAACCTCCACCCGCTCGACACGTTCCCCTACGAGTACCCGGGGCGCGAGGTCACTATCAGCTTCGAGATACCTGAGTTCACGTGCGTCTGCCCCTTCTCCGACTTCCCGGACTTCGCCACGTTCCGCATCAGCTACACGCCGAACGAGCGCTGCGTCGAACTCAAGAGTTTGAAGCTCTACATCAACTCGTTCCGCGACGTGAAGATCTTCCACGAGCACGTCGTCAACGTCGTCCTCGAAGACTTCGTGCAGGCGTGCGACCCACTCGCCGCAGAGATCGAGGGCGACTTCAACGTCCGCGGCAACATCAAGACGGTCGTGCGGGCGAGTTACAAAAAAGCTGTTAGCGGTTAGCTGTTAGCTTTCAGCCAGACAGAAGAGGCATCACACCTGAAAGCTTTCAACTATGGCCGGCAGTTTCCGGCTGACAGCTAATCGCTAACAGCTAACAGCTTTCCTATGACCCTTGCCATCGCCTCGGTCGTCGCCGCCGCCGTCGGGCTGTTGCTCTTAGTCCTGCTGTGGCGCGCGTTGAAGATGGTAGCGCGGCTCGCGCTCATAGGTCTCGTGGTGCTGGCCGTGCTGGCAGGGCTTGTGGCATGGGGCTGGCTGGGTTCGGGATCGGACGACGCGCGCCCGCAGCGCCGGGACAACCGCCGCGCGACGAACGCCAACTCGCGCCGCTGACTTGCGCCCACCGCAGCCTCCTGCGGAACGTCAAGAGGCCGCGGGCGAACGCGGATCAGGATCAACCGGAAAGAGTTCTGATTTTTTATCCGCGCCGATCCGCGTCCGCCCGCGGCCGACTTTTTAGACAGGCCCTCCGCGCCGCCCCGATGGCCGAGACCGACACAGACGCCGCCGACAGCTTCGACGCGCGCGTGCAGTCTGCGCCGATGGACGAGCGCGCGCCGGGACTCTTCCGGCGCTACCGCCGGCTCCCCGCCAACGTCTTCTTCATCAGCCTGGTGAGCCTCCTCAACGACGCTTCGAGCGAGATCATCTACCCGCTGCTGCCCGTCTTCCTCGCCGGCACGCTCGCCGCCTCGCCGTGGGTGATCGGACTGATCGAGGGCGGCGCGGAGTCCGTTTCGAGCTTCCTGAAACTCTTCGCCGGCTACTGGAGCGACCGGCGCGGGTCGCGCAAGGGGCCGGTCGTCCTCGGCTACGCGCTCGCCGGCCTCGCCCGGCCGTTGCTGGGTTTCGCGACGAGCTGGCCCGGCGTCTTCGCCGTCCGCTTCGTGGATCGCGTCGGCAAGGGCATCCGCTCCGCCCCGCGCGACGCGATGATCGCCGACAGCGTCCGGGCCGAGGAGCGCGGCATCGCCTTCGGCCTGCACCGCGCGATGGATCACTCGGGCGCGGTCGTCGGGCCGCTGCTCAGCTTTGCCCTGCTCGTCCTCATCGCCGCGAACGCCGACGCGCCGACGGCCTCCGAGTACCGCACGATCTTCCTGCTCGCCTCCGTGCCGGCGCTCGCCGCCGTCCTCGTCGCCGTCTTCGCCGTGCGCGAGACGCACCACTCGCGCCGCGCCGCGAAAGACGCACGCGCGAACGAAGCTGCGACGGGGTCGGACGCGCGGCGACAACGGGACGCGGACGCGGGGGAGGCTGACGCGGACAAGGTTGAGGACACCTCGACGCGAACGCAGCCGCCCGCGCCCGCCCCCGCGAAGCCCCGGCTCTCCCTGCGCGGCTTCGACTCGAACTTCAAACGCTTCCTCCTCATCCTCGCGCTCTTCACGCTCTCGAACTCTTCGGACGCCTTCCTGCTCCTGCGCGCGCGCGACGTGGGCGTAGGCACGGCCACGATCCCGCTGCTGTGGGCCGCGCTGCACGTCTCGAAGGTCTTGAGTTCCCTGATCGGCGGCGACCTCTCCGACCGCCTGGGGCGCAAGAGTTTGATCGTCTCGGGCTGGCTCTTCTACGCGGCCGTCTATGCGGGCTTCGCCTTCGTCTCCACGGCGGCCGGCGCGTGGGCGCTCTTCCTCGTTTACGGCATCTACTTCGGGCTGGTCGAGGGCGCGGAGAAGGCGCTCGTCGCAGACCTCGTGCGCGCGGAGCAGCGCGGCACGGCCTACGGCCTGTATAATCTCGCCCTCAGCGTCGCCGTCTGGCCCGCGTCGCTCCTGATGGGGCTTTTGTGGAACTGGCGCGGCCCGGCCTTCGCCTTCCTCGCGAGCGCGTGCGTCGGGGCCTTCGCCGCGCTGCTGCTCGTCTCTTCGGTCGAGACGAAGCGTGCGGCCGAGGCGGCGGCGTGAAAGCCATGCTGCGCTGCCGGCGGCACGGCCTCTTTGCAAACTACCCCCGGAGCGGGCCTGACTGCCTCCGAAGAGAAGTCGGATGAAATACCTGCTCCCCTTCTTCGCCGCGCTGCTGACGCTCGCCGTGGCGGCCTTCCTGCTCCGTGCGTTGTTGTGGTTCTCGTTCGGGGCGGGAGGCTTCGGCGTGGTCGTGGGCGGCGTGAGCGAGAAGCTGACGGGCCTGCTGATCGTCCTGTCCGCACTCTTCGTCGTCCTGCTCGCGATCTACCGGCGGCGCGGGCGGCGCAAGCTAAAGTAAATGGCGACACCCTACCAACTCATCACGACGGCCGCGGAGCTGCGCGCCGCCTGCTCCGCGCTCTCCCGTTTCGACGCCGTAGGCTTCGACTGCGAGACCACCGCGCTCGACCCCTACCGCGGCAGGCTGCGCCTCGTCCAACTCGCCGGCCCCGAAGGCCCGGCCTACCTCTTCGACCTCTTCCGCCTCGCGCCCGACGGCACGGCCGCCCGCGCCGAAAGCCTCGAACCGCTCCGGCAACTGCTCGCCTCCGCGCGCCCGATCAAAATCGCGCACAACGCGAAGTTTGACGCGAAATGGACGCGCCGCCACCTCGGCGTAGAGTTGGGCGGCATCTTCGACACGATGCTCGCGAGCCAGTTGATCTCGGCCGGCGAGACGGAGGATCGGCACGGGCTGGCGGTCGTCGCCGCGCGCTACCTCGACGAGGACGTTGACAAGACGCAGCAGCTCTCCGACTGGGGCGGCGAACTCACCGAAGCGCAACTCGAATACGCCGCCCGCGACGCCGCGCTGATGCTCCCCCTGCGCGAGAGATTGATCGAGCGTCTGAAGTCGGACGGCTTGGTGCGCGTCGCGCAGATCGAGTTCGAGTGCGTCGTCCCCGTCGCCGCGCTCGAACTCGCGGGCCTCTTCCTCGACGCCGCGCGCTGGCGCGAGCAGATCGAGAAAGTCAAAAAAGAGCGCGCCGTGCTCGCCGAGGATTTGCAGGCGATGCTCTCGGAAGGCTCGTCGCAAGGCTCGCTCTTCGCCAACGCCCGCGCCGACATCAACCTCGACTCGCACACGCAGCTCTCCGCCGCCCTCAAGCGCATGGGCGTGCCGCTGCCGGACTCGACGCGCAACTGGAAACTACAGCCGCTCGCCGCAGATTATCCGGTCATCGCCAAGCTGCTGGAGTACCGCACCGTCCAGAAGTCACTGACGAGCTACGGCGAGAACATCCTCGAAGAGATCAACCCCGTCACCAAACGCATCCACGCCAGCTTCCACCAGATCGGCGCGCCGACCGGCCGCTTCGCCTGCACGAACCCCAACGTGCAGCAGATACCGCACGCCACCGAGTACCGCCGCTGCGTCCGCGCGCAGGGGCCGGGCAGGAAGTTGATCATCGCCGACTACTCGCAGATCGAGCTGCGGATACTGGCGCACGTCACGGAGGACAAGGGGTTCATCGAGGCGTTCAACTCGGGGGCCGACCTGCACCGCGTCACGGCCGCGCAGATCTTCAACACGCCGGAAGAAGGGGTGACGAAGGAGCAGCGCGACTTCGCCAAGCGCCTCAACTTCGGCGTCGTGTACGGCATCGGCGCTCAGCGCTTCTCGATGATGACGGGCATGCCCCTCGCCGACGCCGAGGCGCTCATGGCCCGCTACTTCCAGACCTACCGCGGCCTCGACCAGTGGCTGCGCGAGGCCGCGCGCAGGGCTTTGCGCGAGCGGCAGGCGCGCACGATGGCCGGCCGCCTGGCGCGCTTCAACTTCGACGCGGAAGACCGCCAGGCCGCCTCGCTCGCCCAGCGCAACGGCAAGAATATGCCGATCCAGGGCGGATCGGCTGACATCCTCAAGCGCGCGCTCCGACTGCTGCACGACCGTCTGCGCGGCACGAGCGGCGAGATCGTCAACATCGTCCACGACGAGATCGTCGTCGAGTGCGACGCGGCCGAGTCGGGGGCGGTGGCGAAGGCGGTCGAAGAGTCGATGTGCGAGGCCGGCGAGGAGTTCGTCACGCGCGTGCCCGTCCGTGTCGAGACGGAGATTGCGGACGAGTGGGTGAAGTGAGCAATGGTCAGTGGCCGGTGGTCAGTGGTCAGTCGTTTGTGTCAATCCGACCTGCGCGCCACGTCGAAGGTGTTCAGGGAGGGCGATGCTCAAATCACTGACCACCGGCCACCGGCCACTTTTATCTGTCGTGCGAGTCGGCCACGGTGGTTCTCCTGCGCCAGAGGAAGTAGGCGGGGAAGCCGGTGAGGACGATCAGGTAGCCGATGCCGGAGGTGGCGGGCGCGAGGTAGGCGAGGTCGAGGACGACGAGCGCGGCGAGCAGGACGTAGAGGATGGGGACGAAGGGGTAGCCGTGGGTGCGGTAGGGTCGCTCAGCCTCTGGCCGCTTGCGGCGCAGGACGATGACGGCGGCGACCATCAGGGCGTAGAAGACAAGGTCGGCCGAGATGATGTATTCGAGCAGTTGCGTATAGACGTTCCCGTAAGTGATCGCCCCCGTTCGCGGGTCGGTCGAGACGGTGCGCGGCAAAGTTAAAAGCGACGCCCACAGCCCCTGCGCTACGAGCGCGACCGCGGGGACGTGTTTCGCGTTCAAACTCCCGACGCGCCCGAAGAACAACCCGTCGCGCGCCATCGCGTAATAGACGCGCGCGCCGGCCAGCACCAGCCCGTTGTTGCAGCCGAAGGTCGAGATGATGATGGCGACGGCCATCAGCACCGTGCCGGGCGCGCCGAAGATGACCTGCATCGCGGCCGTCGCCACGCGGTTCTGCGGCGCGTTCTGGATTTCGGGGAGCGAGAGCGTCGTCACGTAGGCGAGGTTGGCGAGCAGGTAGAGCGCGACGACGAGGCCGCAGCCGAGCAGCAGAGCGCGCGGCAAAGTGCGGCCCGGATCGCGCACCTCGCCGGCCGTGAACGTCACGTTGTTCCACGCCGACTGCGCGAAGAGCGGCCCGACCATCGCGCGGCCCAAAAGCATCACGAGCGCGAGTCCGCCCGCCACGCCGATGTCGCTTTGCGCGCCTTCCGGCGTCCAGCCGTTCGCCCACGAGTCCCACCACGCGGAGGTGAAGGCCGCGCCCTCGCTGCGCGTGCCGAAGGCGAGGCCGAGCACGATGAGCGCGGCGAGCGCGCCCGTCTTCGTGAACGTGAAGACGTTCTGAATCCACTTGCCGACCTTGAGGCCGAGCGTGTTCGTGAACGTCAAAAATAAGATCATCACGACGGCGACGAGCTGCTGCGTGGAGAGCGAGACGGCGTAAGAGCCGAACACGCGGCGCGGCTCGACGAGGTAGCTCGCGCCCGACACCTGCGGCCAGAGCACGCCGACGAAGTTCGCGAACGCGACCGCCACGGCCGCAATCGTCCCCGTCTGGATGACCAGCAGCAGCGACCAGCCGAACAGGAACCCCCACGCCGGCCCGTAAGCCTCGCGCAGGAAGACGTACTGCCCGCCCGCGCGCGGCATCATCGCCGCCAGCTCCGCGCACGAGAGCGCGCCTAAGATAGTCAGCAGCCCGGCGAGCGCCCACGCCGCGAGCAGCCAGCCGGGCGCGCCCAGGAGCCTTGAGGACTCGGCCGACACGATGAAGATGCCCGACCCGATCATCGAGCCGACGACAATCGTCGTCGCGTCCACGAGGCCGAGGCCGCGTTCGAGCCGCTGCGCGCCGGCCCTGTTTTCGTCGCCCATCTCTTCTGCCGTCCTTGCCGCGGGAGTGTCGGAGAGCGGGCGCGTATGTTGAAAGCAGTCGCCCCGACTGTCAAGACTTTCGCCGCCCGCACCCCGTCTCGCGCGACTTCCGACGGCCGCGAGGCGTCCATGATTTGGCGTCCCTGCGTCCTTGCTTGACACCCGCCTTGCCGCTCACCTAGGCTTGACCGCTTGTTGGTGACTATAAGAAAGCGCCTGCCGCGACAGCGAATTACATGCAACAAACACTGACGACGGTTAAAGAGGAGCTGAAGCAGAAGATCGAGGGGCGCACGGCGCGCGTCGGCGTCGTTGGCCTCGGCTACGTGGGGCTGCCGCTCGCCTCCGAGTTCGCGCGCCAGGGCCTGAGCGCCATCGGCTTCGAGGTCGATCAGGCGAAGGCCGACGCGATCAACCGCGGCGAGAGCTACATCGCCGACGTGCGCTCGTCGCAGCTCGCCGGGCTGGTCGAAGCCGAACGGCTGCGCGCGACGACAGACTTCTCGGAGCTGGGCGCGTGCGACGCCGTCATCATCTGCGTGCCGACCCCTTTGCGGAAGACGAAGGAGCCGGACATCTCCTACATCCTCGCCGCGGCCGAGGAGATCGCGAAGACCATCAGGCGCGGCCAGCTCGTCATCCTCGAATCCACCACCTACCCCGGCACGACCGACGAGGTGCTGCTGCCGATGTTCGAGGCGGCGGGCCTCAGGCTCGACGAGGACTTCCTCCTGGCCTTCTCGCCAGAGCGCGTCGATCCAGGCAACCCGCAGTTCCAGACGCACAACATCCCGAAGGTCGTCGGCGGCTGCACGGACGACTCGACCGAGGCGGCGGCGCTGCTCTACTCGCAGATCGTCAATAACGTCCACGCCGTGTCGAGCGCGCGCGTGGCCGAGGCGGCGAAGCTCCTCGAGAACACCTTCCGCGCCGTCAACATCGGGATGGCGAACGAGATGGCGCGTCTGTGCTACGCGCTCGGCATCGACACCTGGGAGGTCATACGCGCCGCGGCCACCAAGCCCTTCGGCTTCATGCCCTTCTACCCCGGCCCCGGCATCGGCGGCCACTGCATCCCGCTCGACCCGCACTACCTTTCGTGGAAGGCCCGCCAGCACGGCTTCGACTCGCGTTTCATCGGCCTCGCCGAAGAGGTCAACTCCGGCATGCCCGAGCACGTCGTCCGCCTCGTGTGGGACGGCCTGAACGACGAACAAAAATCCCTGAAGGGCGCGCGCGTCCTGCTCCTGGGCGTGGCCTACAAGAAGGACATCAACGACGTGCGCGAAAGCCCCGCGCTCTCGATCATCGACCGGCTGCGGGCGAAGGGGGCGGGGGTGCGCTACCACGACCCGTTCATCCCCGAAGTCCGCTTCGACGACGCGCACACGGTCTCGGCGGGCGAACCCCTGCAATCCGTCCCGCTCACGGACGAGGAGCTTGAGCGGTCGGACTGCGTCGTCATCGTCACGGATCATTCCGGCATCGACTACGCGCGCGTGTGCAAGCTCTCCCGCCTCATCGTTGACACGCGCAACGCCCTCGCCGGAGACCTGCGCCGCAACAGTTGCGCCCGCATCATCAGGCTGTGAGAAGCTGTTAGCTGTTAGCGATTAGCTGTTAGCAAAACCGAGACCGTGATCGAGACGGAAGCCGCTAGCTGTCTTTCTTCCGGCTAACAGCCAACAGCTAATAGCTGACAATGCTCAAAGTTATCAGCGTCGTCGGGGCGCGGCCGAACTTCATGAAGGCCGCGCCCGTTTTTGCGGCGATGAGCCGCCGCCCCGCAGAGTTCCGCCCCCTCCTCGTCCACACGGGTCAGCACTACGACCCGCGGATGTCCGGCGACTTCTTCCGCGATCTCAACCTGCCCGAGGCGGACGCGCACCTCGGCGTCGGCTCCGGCTCGCACGCCAAGCAGACGGCCGAGGTGATGCGCCGCTTCGAGCCGGTCGTCCTCGAACACAAACCCGACTGGGTCGTGGTCGTCGGCGACGTGAACTCCACGCTCGCCTGCGCGCTCGTCTGCGCCAAGCTGCTCGTGCCCGTCGCGCACGTCGAGGCCGGGCTGCGCAGCCGCGACCGCACGATGCCCGAAGAGATCAACCGCCTGCTCACGGATCAGATCGCGGATCTGCTGCTCACCCCTTCGGCCGACGCCGACGAGAATCTTCGGGCCGAGGGCATCCCGCCTGAGAGAATCCGCCTCGTCGGCAACGTGATGATCGACTCGCTCCTCGCGCAGCTGCCGCGCGCCGACGGCTCGCGCGTGCGCGAGGAACTGGGCGTGGCCGGTCGGGACTACGCCGTCGTCACGCTGCACCGACCGTCGAACGTGGACGACGCCGTGGTTCTCGGCCGGATACTCGCGGCCCTAGCGGAGATCGCCGAGCGCCTGCCCGTCGTCTTCCCCGCCCACCCTCGCACTCGCGCGCGCATCGGCGAGTTCGGCCTGACGGGGTTGATGGAGAGGGCGGGCGGGTTGCGACTGACCGAGCCGCTCGGCTACCTGGACTTCCTGCGCCTCTACAGCGGCGCGCGCCTCGTGCTGACGGACTCCGGCGGGTTGCAGGAGGAGACGACCGCGCTCGGCATCCCTTGCCTGACGCTGCGCGGGAACACGGAGCGCCCCGTCACCGTCACGCACGGCTCGAACCGCGTCGTGGGCACGGACGCCGCGAGGATCGTCTCGGCGGCCCGCGAGGCTTTGGACTCCAGGCGCGCGGGCGAGCCGGCGCGCGTCCCGCCCCTGTGGGACGGCCGCGCCTCCGAACGCATCCTCGACGCGCTGCTCGAAGCCCACGCGCGAAGGGGTGGCGGGTGAAGGTCGGGGGACAGCGCGACGGCGACGCGCGCCCCGCGCGCGAGTGGGACTTCCGCCTCCGGGCGCTGCTCAACCTCATGCTCTGGTACGAACGCTGGGTAGAGCGGACGTAAGCCGCTGCCCGCCGCGCCTGCTCAGGATGCAGAACCCTTACGATCTGATCGCCGAACAGTGGGACGCGGGCGGGCGAGTGTTCCGGCAGCGCCGCTACGTCGATCTGATCCTCGAAGGGTTAGAACGGGGGGCGCGGGTGCTCGACGTGGGGTGCGGGACGGGGCGGCCGGTCGCGGAGTATTTGGTCGCGCGCGGCTTCCGCGTCGTCGGCCTCGACAGCTCCGAGGGAATGCTTGAGATCGCGCGGCGCGCCGTGCCCGGAGCGGAGTTTATCCGGGGCGACATGGCCGTGGCGGAGTTCGGTGAGGGGTTCGCGGCGGCCGTCGTGTGGGATTCGCTCTTTCACGTCCCGCGCGCACGGCACGCGGAGGTCTTCCGCAAACTCCACGCTGCGCTCGTGCCGGGCGGCCGACTCCTGCTCTCCTCGGGCGGCACGGGCGACGAGGGCTTTACTTCAGAGATGTACGGCCAGACCTTCTTCTACAGCGGGTTCGCGCCTGAGGAGACTCTGGCGCTGCTCGAACGCGCGGGCTTTGAGGTCGAACTGTGCGAAGTTGATGATCCTTCATCGCTCGGCCACGTCGCCATCGTCGCCCGAAAGCCCGCCCGTCGAGACGGGCCTCCACACGGCCCCGAAAACCTCAAACCATAGACCTCAAACCTCAAACCCTCTCACCCCGACGCCTAGTATCAGATCACTTCCCTCTGCCAGTCTGCGACGCACGAGGCGAGGGCTTCGTCGAGCGGGCGGGGCTGCCAGCCGGGGGCGAGCGCGCGAAGGCGCGTCACGTCCGCGCGCCACGCGCGCGGGTCGCCGGCGCGCGCGACGTTACGGCAGCGGATCGTTTTGCGCGGCGCGACCCGCGCGCGGATGCGCTCGGCCAGCTCCAGCGCGCTCGTCTCGACGCCGCTCGCCACGTTGAGCGTCGTGAGGCGCGGGGCCGACGGGTCGTCGCTCAGCCGCTCGGCCACGGCGAGCAGCGCGCTCGCCGCGTCGTCCGCGTGCAGGTAGTCGCGCGTCTCGCGGCCTGTGCCTTCGAGCCAGACGGTATCGTCGGGGCCGGCGAACTGTCTGAACAGCTCCCAGACGAGGAGGCGTCGCTGCGCGGGGCCGAAGACTGAGAAGAGGCGGCAGACGGCCGCGCGCAGGCCGAAGCACTCGGCGTACTCGCGGGCCAGCATCTCGCACGCCGCCTTGTGAAACCCGTAGGGCGAGATGGGCCGCGCGGGCGTCTCCTCGCCGACCGGCAGGCGGGGCGGGTCGCCGTAAACGGCCGCGCTCGAAGGGAAGACGACGAGGGCTTCGGGGGCCGCGCGGCGCACGGCTTCGAGCAGGTTAGCGAAGGTGAGCACGGCGGCGCGCAGATCGTCGAGCGGCGCGGCGAAGGAGGCGGCGACGGAGGCCGTGCCGGCGCAGTGGAAGACCGCGCCGGGCGCGAAGTCGCGGACGATCCCGCTCAGGTCGGAGGCGAGCGCGTCGGCCTGCGCGAAGCGGCCGGGCCACCCGCGCGCGGGCTGCGAGGCGCGGGCGACGCCGAGCAACTCGTGGCCGGCGCGGGCCGCCGCGCGGCCGACGCTCCCGCCGACGAAACCGTTGCTGCCCGTGACGAGAATCTTCATAGCAGTGGTCAGTGGTCGGTGGTCAGTGAAAATCCGTCAGCCATCAGTGGTCAGTTGTCCGTTGCACGTGTTTCGTCGGCTCGACGCCCACGACTTGAGATTCAATGTGCATAGGCTCGAACAACTGACCACTGACTACTGACCACCGATCACTGCTTTTCGAGTTCGCCCGCGAGCGAGTGGATCGAGCGGTTGACGACTTCGCCGACCGCGCGGGGCGTGAAGTACTCTTCGATGCGTTCGCGGCCCCTTCGGGAAAGTCTCTGCCACAGCTCGCGGCTCTCGTAAAGCTCGACGACGGCCTCGGCCAGCCCCGCCGGGTCGTCGCGGATCATCGCGTGCTCGCCGTCCGAGAGGCCCATGCCCTCCGCGCCGACCGCGGTGGTGACGACGGGCAGGCCGTGCGCCAGCGCCTCGCCGATCTTGCCCTTGACGCCCGCGCCGAACCTGACGGGCGCGACGAAGACGCGGGCACGCGCGAGCAGCGGTTCGAGATCGGGGACGTAGCCGAGCACGCGCACGCCTTCGACGGATTCGTAGGCGCGCACCTCCGCGGGCGGGTCGGGGCCGGCCATGTCGAACGTGACGCCGGGCAGTCGCTCGCGCACCGCGGGGAAGACTTCGCGCATGAAGAAGTGTACGCCGTCGAGGTTGGGCCGGTGGGCGAAGTTGCCGACGAAGAGCAGCCCCGCGCGCCCGTCGAACGGAAGGCCCGCATCGTGCAATTCGTGGATAGTCGGGATGACTTCGACGGGCACGCCGGGCGCGACGGCTCGCACCACGCGCTCGTCCTCCGTCGAGTTGCACCAGATGAGATCGCTCGCCCTGGCGAGGCGCGTCTCAAGGTCGCAGTAGCGCGCGGCCTCTTCGGCGGTGCGCGGGTCGCCCGTCACCTCGTGCTCGCGCTCCAGGCGGATGAAGTGCGCGTCCACCATGTCGAAGATGATCTTGAGCTGCGGGTCGGCGCGGCGGAGCGCGGGCAGCAGCGCGTCGGCCACTTCGGGGCGGCTCAGGACGGCGACGCGGAACCGGCCGCGACGCGCCTCGCGCAGGAAGTCGGCCTGGCCCATCGTCTCGACGCCGAGGCCCCGGAGCCGCCGCTCCTGTTCGGGCCAGCGGCGCTTGCTGAGCGACACGAAGACGGGCCGCGCCCGGCGCGCGAGGATCGAGAGGGAGAAGACCATGCGCGCGCTGCCGGCGTCGCGGTCGGGTGTGGGGACACGGCCGCCGACGACGAGCACCGACGGCCCGCGCCTGCGGTCGGCCGCGCGGTCGGCGCTGGCGGGATCGTTTTCGTGGTGCTCGCGCTCCAGCACCTCGCGCCACTTCTCGTAAAACTTCGCGCGGTTCGTGAGCTGGAAGTTTTTGAACCCCTGGCGCACGTCTCTGCCCGCGGTCGCGCCCTCGTGGTGGACGACGCGCGAGAGCGGCTGGTACATCACTTTGAAGCCGAGCGAGCGGACGCCGAAACAAAGGTCTGCGTCCTCGTAGTAGGCGGGGGCGTAGCGCATGTCGAAGCCGCCCAGTTGCTCGAACAGCTCGCGGCGGACGAGGAGCGACGCGCCCGAACAGTAGTCCGCCTCGCGGGCGAATGAGAGCCGGCGGTCTTCGGGAGAGCGGCCCCATCCGTAGTGGAAAGCCTCGCCGTCGCGCCAGACTATCGCGCCGGCCTCCTGCACGCGCCCGTCCGGGTAGAGGAAGAGCGAGCCGACCGCGCCCACTTCCGGGTCGCGCTCGGCCGTCGCGACGAGTTGCGAGAGCCAGCCCGGCTGAACCTCCGTGTCGTTGTTGAGGAAGACGAGGTAGCGTCCGCGCGCGACGGCAGCGCCGCGGTTGCACGCCTCGACGAAGCCGAGGTTGCGCTCGTTCGTGACGACGCGGACGAGATCGGAGAAGTGGGAGAGCAGGCGCGGCGTCGCGTCGGTCGAGGCGTTATCGACGACGATCACTTCCGTCTCGCGGAAGTCGATCTCCCTGAGCAGCGAGCGCAGGCACTGGAACGTAAATTCGACCTTGTTGAAGACGGGTATGACGACGGAGGCGCGGACGGTCGCGTCGCCCGGCGCGTGCCCGTCGCCGGCCGTCTGCTGGCCGTCCGCGCGCGCGCGGCGCAGGCTGTCTGTGAGGAGGAGGAAGTCGTGCGCGCCGAACGGCCGCGGCGCGAAGTCTTCCGGGGGCGTGCGTCTCGATTTCACGTCCCAGGCGCGGCGCAGATCGAGGCCGTGCGTCTCGGCCAGCTCGACTACCCTCGCGCCCGCGTCGTAGATGCGCGCGACGGTGCGGACGCACGCGCCCACCGCGTTGACGAAGAGGCGGCGGACCCTGAGCCGCGCGGGGTAGGACAGCCGCTCCTTGAAGACTCTTTTCGCGCCGTCGCTCAGGCTCATCTCGCGTCGTGCGGGGCCGCCGATCCGCGCGCGGCGGGAAAGTTTTCGTCGCCGCCGGGCGCGTCGAAGCGCGTCGCCCACGGCAGCAGCGGGCGCAGCGCGCCGGGGATGGGGCCTGTGTAGTCGCCGCGTGCCGAATCGCCCGCGAGCGCGTCAACGACCTGGAAGGCCACACCCTCGCGCTCCTGCGCGTGCAGCGCGGTCGCGGGGAAGTGGGAGACGATTGAGGCGTAGGCCAGGAGCGTCCCTTCGGGCAGGAGGTTGCCGGGAATCTCGACGGCGCTCGTGTACGTCCCCGCGGGGCGCGGCGCGCGCCGCCACTCGGCCGAGGTGTCGTGGGTGCTGAAGAGGTGCGCGCCCTCGTCGTTGTAAATCTCCACGTGCGGCGCGAGCGTGTGGCCCGGCTGCAAGACTTCGTAGGTCAATTCGACCCGGACGGGCCGGCGGATGTCCGCGACCGCGAGCGTCTCGCCGCGCTCGTCCGAGACGCGCAGCCGGCGCAGGCGCGCCACGCCGCCGCCCGGCGCTTCCCGTTCGTCCCAATCTCGCTCCGCGCGCGCCTGCCAGTTCGCGCTCAGGTATTCTGAGATGACTTCGTGCGCCGGCCCGTCGGCGACGACGCGGCCCCGTTCCAGGAAGAGCGCGCGGCGGCACAGGCGGGTGACGGCGGCCGTGTCGTGCGAGACGAAGAAGATGGTGCGCCCCTCGCGCCGGATGTCGTTCATCTTGTCGAGGCACTTCTGCTGGAACGCGGCGTCGCCGACGGCCAGCACCTCGTCCATGATCAGGATTTCGGGTTCGAGGTGCGCCGCGACCGAGAAGGCGAGGCGGACGTACATGCCCGACGAGTAGAACTTGACGGGCGTCTCGATGAACTGCTCAAGCTCGGAGAAGGCGACGATCTCGTCGAACTTTCGGGCGATCTCCTCGCGCCGCATGCCGAGGATCGCGCCGTTGAGGAAGACGTTCTCGCGCCCCGTCAGGTCGGGGTGAAAGCCCGTGCCGACTTCGAGCAGGCTGCCGACGCGCCCGTAGAGCGCGGCCTCGCCCGCGGTCGGCTTCGTCACGCGCGAGAGGATTTTGAGCAAGGTTGACTTGCCCGCGCCGTTGCGGCCGACGAAGCCGACGGTCTCGCCGGGCCGCACCTCGAAGGAAACGTCCTTGAGCGCCCAGATGGTCTGCGAAGAGGGGCGGCGCTCGTCGTCCCCGCGCAGGCGTCGCAGGGGGGCCGAGACCATCCCGGCGAACATCTCGCGGAAGGTCATGTAGCCGGGGTGCAGGCCGCCGATCCGGTAGCTCTTGCTCACCCGCTCAACCTGGACAATCGGCCTCGTCATCGATCTCTCGTGGTTCGGAATGAATCGCGCCCGGTCGTCTTTCGGATCACGCCCGCCGCTCGGCCCGGTCAGATCACGTCGGCGAAGGTCTCCTCGATGCGGCGGAAGAGGTAGAGCGACACGGAGAGCAATACGAGGGTGATGGCCGCCGCCGCGCCGACCGCCGGCCAGTCGAAGGCGTGGCCCATGAGCGCCGCGCGGAAGCCGTCGATGATGCCGGCGAGCGGGTTCGCGAAATAGACCCAGCGCCAGCGCGCCGGGATGGCCGACGACGAGTAGATCACCGGCGAGGCGAAGAGCCAGAGCTGTATGAGGAACGGCAGCGCGTGCTTGAGATCGCGGTAGCGCACGGTCGAGGCCGAGGCGAGCAGCCCCACGGCCGTAGCGAGCAGCACGGTCAGCGCGACGAAGATCGGCAGCAGCAGGAGCGACCACCCGAGCGCCACCTCGTAGTAGAGCGCGAGCGCGAAGAGGACGACCGACGCGACCGCCAGATCGACCAGCCCGGCCGCGACCGCAGCCGCCGGGATGAACATCCGCGGGAAGTAAACTTTCGTGACGAGGTTGGAGTTCTGGATCAGGCTGTTCGTGCCGTAGATGACGGCGTTCGAGAAGAACGTCCAGAGCAGCAGCCCCGCGTAGGCGAAGAGCGGGTACGGCATCCCTTCGGAGCGGAAGCCGCCGAGCCG
Source organism: Pyrinomonadaceae bacterium (assembly GCA_035295985.1). GTDB lineage: Bacteria > Acidobacteriota > Blastocatellia > Pyrinomonadales > Pyrinomonadaceae > JAIVGV01. The sequence continues at coordinate 21,347 of DATHBT010000016.1, forward strand.
GTTGAAGAAGACCGTGAAGGCGAGCATCGTCAGCACGGGCTGCACGATCACCCACGCGATCCCGAGCACGGTCTGCTTGTAGCGGACTTTGAGATCGCGCCAGGTGAGGAAGTAGAGCAGCTCGCGGAAGTCCCACAACTCGCGCAGGTCGAAGGCGGGGCCTGAGCCTTGCGGCCGGACGCGGATGACCGGGTGCTCCGGCAGAACGTGCCCGCCGCCCGCGGCCCCGGCGCGCGCGGCCGGGCCTCCCGTCGCGAGCGCGCCCGCGCTGTCGTTGGTCTTCAAGTCCATGCCTGAAACTTCCGCCCGCGCCCGCCGAATCACGCGCCGCGCCCCACAGGCCGGACGAGCGCGCCGCGGCCAAGTTGGTCAGTCTAGCCACCGTCCCGCGCGGGCGTCAAGAAAGCCTTCCGGCGCGCGCCGTGTTAATCTCTACGGCCGCCGCGCCCGGACGCGGCCGCGCCAACGGGGATGGAAACTCTCACACAGATCGCCGCGCGCTACGACACGGACAAGGCCGCGCACGCACACTACCTACGCAACTACGAGGAGCACTTCGCGCCCTTGCGCGGGCGCGAAGTGCGGCTGCTCGAACTCGGCGTTAAGGACGGCGGCTCGCTCCTGATGTGGCGCGACTACTTCCCCGCCGGGACAATCGCCGGCCTCGACATCGAGCCGGCCCGCTTCGAGGACGCGACGGGCCGCGTCCGCGTCTATCAGGGCGCGCAGCAGGACGCGGCGCTGCTCGACCGCGTCGCGCGCGAGTGCGCGCCCGAAGGCTTCGACATCGTCATCGACGACTGCGCCCACATAGGCGCGCTCGCCCGCGAGAGCTTCTGGCACCTCTTCGACAATCACCTGAAACCGGGCGGCATCTACGTCGTCGAAGACTGGGGCACGGGCTACTGGGGCGACTGGGTTGACGGCGTCCGCCGCCGCCCGGAGCGCAGAACATACAGCCCCCGCCTCTACCGCCTGACGCGCGCCTTCGCGCGACTCTCCCAACACCCGACAGCGCGCCGCCTCCCCGCAGCCGCCCGCCTGCTTGAATCGGCTAAGGCCGCCGCGCTGCGCCGCCAGACGAGCAGCCACGACTACGGCATGGTCGGCTTCGTCAAGGAGCTGATCGACGAGCTGGGCGCGGCCGATGCCACGCACCCCGTCCACGGCCGAGGCCCGCAGCGGCAGTCCAAGATTCGCGACCTGCGCCTCTCGCCCAGCCACCTCTTCGTCTTCAAAGCGTAAGGCGGCCAGTGGTCAGTGGTCAGTTTGTTCGGGCCTGGGTGCCAGCGAGGAATGCGGCAACTTAACCGTCGCGAACAACTGACGACTGATCGCGGACAGCTTTCCGCCGCACGGCCCGCGTTGGTAGAATGCCGCCGCATCGACTCCGCCCGGCCCGTCGGCCCGCCTCGAAGTTGAGCCGCCGCCCGGGCGTGAATGACCGCCGGCCGCAGTCCGGGCGCGGGGGCGGCTGTCGGCTCCCGCCGCGCAAGCACTCGTGAGTTACACGGAGAAACTGAAGCGCATCGTCCCGCGCGCCGTCCACCCTTACCTCGGCGCGGCGCGGCGCTTCTGGCGCGCCCTGCCCCCCAGGACGGCGCGCCAGAAGCGCCGCCTGCTCGAAGGCGGCGGCCTCGGCGCGCGCGACCGCGAGCTGCTCGAACGCGCCGCCAGCCGCATCCACTTCGGCGACGGGATGTACAAGGGCGACGGCGCGCACTACTTCAAGGTCGGCCTCTCGGCCGTCAGCGTCATGGACGAGGCCCTGGGGCGGGCTGGGATCGGGGAGGTGCGGACGATTCTGGACTTCCCGTGCGGCCACGGGCGCGTGCTGCGCTTCCTCGTCCACCGGTTCCCCGGCGCGGGGATCACTGCCTGCGAGCTGGATCGCGCCGCGGTCGATTTCTGCGCCGGCCGGTTCGGCGCTAAACCCTTCTACTCTTCAACCGATCTCGGCTCGCTCGACCTCGGCCGGCAGTTCGATCTCATCTGGTGCGGCTCGCTCGTCACGCACCTGAGCGCCGGCCCCATCACCGAGCTGCTCAGGCTCTTCCGCCGCCACCTCGCTCCGGGCGGCCTGATGATCTTCACCACGCATGGCGACTTCGTCGCGCGCCGCCTCCCCGGGAAAGATTTCGACTACGGCCTCACCGACGATCAGATCGCGCGCATCACGGCGGAGTACGAGCGCGAAGGCTTCGCCTACACCGACTACCCCGACCGCGAAAGCTACGGCATCTCGCTCACCAGCCCGGCGTGGGTGCGCGAGCGGGCGCGCGAAATCGGGGGGCTGAGGGAAGTCTATTTCCGCGAGCGCGCTTGGGACGAGCACCAGGACGCCTACGGGTTCGTGCCGGAAGACTCTCACGCGCCCGGCAACCGGCCGTAGCGCGCGAAGGCGCGCTCGCGCCCGCGCCGCCTCCGCCGCTCGATCAGAGCGTGCGGCGTGAGGAACTTCAGGAGCGTCCGCGCCGCCGCGGCGGGCGAAGGCACGCCGCCGAGGCCGCCGAGCACGAGGCCCGCCGCGCGCCGCTTCCTCCCGCGGCGGATGAACTCTTCCGCGCTGCGGAAGCGCGCGCGCGCGGCGAAGCGCCGCAGCTCCGCCTCGCTGAAGCCGAGGCCGGGGCCGGCCGCCGCCTGCGCCGCCAGCCGCTCGCTGAGCATCATCTCCAAGTCCCCGCTCGCGTTCCGCCCGTGCACGCGCCACGCCGAGAGCACGCGCGGGTCGAAGGCGAACTCGCCCCCGGCGGCGAGCCGGAGGTACAGCTCGTAGTCTTCGAGCCGCGCGCTCTCGTTCCAGCCGCGGCCTTCGAGCGCGGCGCGGCGGTAGAGGACGGTCGGGCTCAGGGGCGCGAGCGTGCCCATGAGCATGCGGCGCGCGTCGCCGTCCACGTAGCGCGCCCAGTCGGCCGTCGAGTCGATGATGCGGTCTTGCGCGTCGATGCTGTAGGCGTTCCCGTAGGCGAGCGCCGCCCGCGGCCTGGCCCCCAGCAGCGCGACGCGGGCCAGCAGAAAGTCGGGCAGCCACACGTCGTCCGAGCCGAGGTAGGCGAAGTATTCGCCCGACGTGCGCGCCAGCCCCTCGTTCAGCGTCGCGCACAGGCCGCGGTTCTCGCGCGCGACGAGCTCGCACGGGACGGGGCAGTCGCGCAGCGCCCGCTCGATCACGCCCGCCGATCCGTCGCGCGACCCGTCGTCGATCACCAGAAGCTCGCGCGGCGCGCGCGTCTGGCGGAAGATCGAGCGCAGCGTCCGCTCGACGAACGGCGCGTGATTGTGGGAGGGGACGACGACGGAGACGGGAGCGGAGTGATGGGTGACGAGTGACGAGCGACGAGTGGCCGCGCGTGATGCGGAATCTCCGCCCGCCGTGCCCGCCCTGCTCTCCTGAATACCTGTCTTCAACTCATCACTCATCACTCATCACTTCACTCGTCACTCATCACTTTGTAGTTTCCCCACCGCTTCTCTATATTGAAGCACTCTCGACCAGACGATGAGAGTGGCACACATCCTCGACTCGCTCAACCGCGGCGGCGCGGAGGCGCTCGCGCTCGACCTCTGCCGCAACGCGCGCGCCGGCGGGCTCGATCTCGTCTTCGTGGCGACGGGCGGCGGCGATCTCGAAGACGAGTTCCGGCACTCGGGCGCGGAGTTCGTGCGCCTGCAGAGGAGGCTGCCCTTCGATCCGAGCCTGGCCGCGCGGCTCGGCGAAGTCATCCGCGGGCGCGGGATCGAAGTGATCCACTGCCACCAGGCCGTCGAGGCCCTGCACGCGCACGTGGCCGCGCGCGGCACGAACGCCAGGCGCGTGCTCACCTTCCACCTCTGCACGTCGGACGCGAAGAACCGCCTGGCCCTGAAATTCCTCGCGCCGCGCATGGACGCCTGCGTCGCCGTGAGCCGCGACCTCCTCGCGTGCCTCGGCCGCGAGGGCTTCGAGACGGGGAGGAATTTCCACGTCGTTTATAACGGCGTGGACGCGCGCCGCCTCGCGCCCAAAGCCGGCCCGGGGGGGGTGCGCGCCGAGCTGGGCCTCGTGGGCGACGAGCTGCTGCTCGGCATGGTCGGCAACTTCTACCCCGACGGGCGCAAGGATCAGTTGACCGTCTGCCGCGCCCTCGCGCGCGTCTTCGCCGAGGAGCCGCGCGCGCGCTTCGTCTTCGCCGGCGCGCGCGGCTCGGCGCGGTTGTACGAC
>DATHBT010000017.1:0-5232 GCA_035295985.1 Pyrinomonadaceae bacterium
CACTATTGCGGACGGTATGCGGTAGTAGTCCCAACTCGGGACGGCGCCCTCCGGCACGTCCTGCCGGCGGCACGGGTAGCAGCGGCTGGCGCGAACCTTCTGCCTGACGACCATGACGGTGTCGAAGCCGTCCTCCCGCCAGCGGCGGACGACGCCCCGCGCACGTTCGAAGTGCTCAGCCCCCAGTCTCATAGTCTTCCCCCGACGGGCCGCGCGCGGGTTTAACGCGCCTCGGCCCTGTAGCGGCGTATAAGCTCTCGAAGGTATGGCGCGCAGTCTGCGATGCTGCTCTCCGGCCTCCGCCCGGCTTTGCACAGGCGCCAGTACGCGGCCCCGACGAGGGCCTCCTCGCCGCTCGTGACGCCTCTCGCCCCCAGGATGGTCGCTCGGTCGCGCCACACGCCGTCGCACACCTGCCTGATCTTTTCCGTAGTGACTTCACTCCGCAATGATCACCCCTCGCTACTGTCAGCCTTCGCGACGCCGTCCGGCTGCTCCTGGGTGATCGTGAAAGGAACCAGCCCGCGCTTGACCTCTTCGAGGGCGATGCTCGTGTTCCTGCGCCGCAGCGGGTCGGCGTCGATGCGCGGGCGCGCGCCCCGGAGCAACTGCTTGCTCCTGAGGGCCGCCACTGCGATCAGGCGGAAGTGCGAATCTATCCCCGGCCACTGCTCGTCCGCCGCGCCGCCTTCCACGATCCCTTTCTCTATTTTAGGCATTGAGTCCCCCGCCGACGGGCGAGTCCTGTTCTTTGACGCCGTATATCAGTCGCGCCAGTTGGTCGTGATCCATCGCGCGCCCGCGCTCCAGCCCGGCCCACGGGTCGTCCACCAGCCAGAAGGCCACGCGGGTCTCGCCCTCCCTCGTCGCCAGGTCTTTGATCGCGCGCTCGTCCAGCCGCACCGCCTTGCAGAACAGCATCCGCCAGTTACGCATGCGCGCCTTCGTGGCATCGCTGCGGCTGCGGAAGACGGGGACGTGCGGGCCCGCGCCGGTTTCGACCGCGTACCACTCGCCGCCCGCGCGCCTCATGGCATACATCCCAACCATCCTGCCCCTCCTGCCTGCTCGGCGACGTTCGTTCGGCCCGCCGGCGCGGCACGCGACCCCTCAAAGGGTGCGGCCGACCACGTCGTGCAGCGTCGAGTTAGTGACCTCGAAGGTCACCGCCTTCGGGTTCTTCTCCACGACCCTCGACAGGGATTCGAGCACCGAGGGGTAGGCCCTCAGGTTGAACTCCTCGGCGTCCTCCGCGGTCTCCCAGAAGCTGGTACTCACGGCTTCGAGGCGGTCGGAGGCGATCAAGGTGATCTCGTCGCGGAACCCCTTCTGCCGGCGCATCACGGGGATGACCTCGCGCTCGACGACCCTCGCCAGCTCGGCGGCCGCGCCCCTCTTGAGTCTCATCGTGACCTGACGGCTGAACATGCGGGGAAGCCCTTTCGCGGCGGTAGCTGTGGGCTCCAGTTGATCCGGCGGATTCCAGACGGGCTGAGAAAGGAGTGAGCTAAACTCGATTCCCCATCACCTTACGCCCCGCCAACCTTATATGTCAAACTTGAAATATATGTTATAAGCGCAACCTGTTTAGGGGGTGAAAATTATCGCCGGGAGGTTTGATCCTTGATAGAGATTCGGCTCGACGGGCCGCTGGGCGAGCGGGGGCGCACGTTCTACTGGCTGGCGAAGGAGACCGGCGTCAGCCACGCGACGCTGTGGCGGCTCAAGACGGGGCGCGCGCGCGGGATCACCTTCGAGACCCTGGAGAAGATCTGCCGGGCCCTGGCCTGCACGCCGGACGACTTCATCCTGCTGTCGAATGAAAAGAAGGGACGCGCGCGCGCGGGCGGCCCCGGCGGGAAAGGCCGCGGCGCCGGGTCGCGAAAGACGAGCACCGCCAAGCGGGCGGGGGCCGCGAAAGGGGTTCGGTAGTGCGAAAGAGGTTGCTTACGGGTTCGCCCGGAGCGTCGCCCCCCGCCGAGGAGGGCTGGCTGGACGTAGGAAGGCTGGCGCAGGTCGAGTTCACGTCCGAGGAGGAGGCGCGCCCGGTCGAATCGGCCCTCGTGCCTGGGGCGGCGGCCGGGTGGCGGGCCGCGGGGCCGGGCGAGCAGACGCTGCGCCTGCTGTTCGACGAGCCCCTGAGCCTCAGTCGCATCTTCCTCCTGTTCCGCGAGGAGGAGACGCCGCGCACGCAGGAGTTCGCGCTGAGCTGGTCGTCGGTTTCTGAACAGCCGTACCGGGAGATCGTGCGGCAGCAGTTTAACTTCAGCCCCGGCGGGGCCACCCGCGAGGCGGAGGACTTCAGGGTCGAGCTAAACGGGGTGCGGGCGCTCGAACTGAGGATAGTGCCGGACGTGGCCGGCGGCCCGGCACGCGCGACGCTAGAGCAGTTGCGCCTCGCCTGATTCGCCGAGCGGTCACGCTAAGGCGTGAACTCTAAACGGGGCGCAGGCCGCCGCCGAAATTAGCGCGCCCGCAGTCAAGCACGAAGGGCGGAGAGCGTAGCGAACGCTCTCCGCCCTTCGCTTTCCCTTCAACCCCCCGCTTTTTAGTCCTTGCCCATCTTGACCGGGATGTCGAGCCGCTGGCCGCCGCGTATGACCGTCACGTTGACGACCGTGCCGGGCGCGGCGTGATCGATGTAGGACTCAAGCCCGCCGCGCGTGCGGACTGGGCGGCCGTCGAAACCGATGACGATGTCGCCCTGTTTCAGGCCCGCGATGTCTGCCGGCCGGTTCGCGCTCACGCCGCCCAGCCTGACGCCGTACAGCTTCGTGCCCTCGACAGGTACGCGGCGCAGGCTGGTCACGCCCCAGTAGCCGCTGCCCGCCGCTGGGACGAAGGCGCGCGCGTTATACCCGTTCGCGGCCGTGGTCGTGAGCATCGCGCGCCCCGGCTCCCCGTCTCTCAGGTACTCGACCTCCACGGTCTTCCCGACCGGCGTCCCCCGCAGCACGTCGCGCAGGTCACTCTCGCTCTCGATGGGCCTGCCGTCGAACTTGATGAGTACGTCGCCGTCGTGCAGGCCCGCCGCCTCGGCCGGCGCGCCCGGCAGCGCCGACTCGATCATCAGCCCCACGCCCTCGACGCGCTCGAAGTCGCCGCCGCCGAAGAAGGAGCGCGGGGCGGGCGGCGCGGAGACGCGCGTGCGCGAGCCGTCGCGCGTCATGTCGCTGACGAACAAGATGCCGCCGGTCATCGCCACGAAAAGCGCGACGGGCAGCGCCAGCCAGCGAAGCCCGCGCGCGCGCCGCCGGTGGCGAGCGCCCCTGCGCTCGGCGTGCGCGGTCGCCGAAACCGCGGAGAGTTCGGTCGTCGCGTCGGCGGGGCGTGAGAGCGGGCCGCCGGGCATCGCGCCGAACGCGCCGAGGTTGTTCAGGCGCACGGTCTCGACGTATTCATCCAGCCCCTCGCCGAGGCGGTAGCCGCACCGACGGCAGAACCGCATCCCGCGCGCGAGTTCGGCGTCGCAGTTCGGGCAGGTGACGGTCTCCGTCTCGGCCCGGCTCGCGTAAGTCTCAGGTTGTGGCGTCTCTGTCTTCATGGCGACTCTCCGGCGGTCGGGCGCGGCAAGCATGCGGGTTCGTTAAACCATCACGCCCCGCGATTATACGCCGGCCCGAATTTATACGCCCGCCCGCGCCTCGCGGTTGCACATCACTCGCGCCGACGCTTACACTGCGGCGAAACAGCTTGACCGAGAGGTGCCCCGACCAAGTGGAAGTGACGAAAGCCCTGGCCGCGCTCCAGCCGCTCTACGGCAAGGACAACATCGAGATCGTGACCTCGGACGGGCGGCGCGTCCGCGGCGTCGTGCGCAGCATGAAGATGACGCACGCCCTCACCAAGCCGAGCGTCAAGATCGAGCGCGCCGACGGCGAGGTCGTCAAAGTCACCTTCGACCTGATCAAAGAGATCATCGACCACAACAAGTGAGTCGATTGCGGAATGCGGAATGCGGATTGCGGATTGGAAAACAGTTTCTTTCTTCAATCCGCAATCCGCATTCCGCAATTCTCATGATTGATTTCTCCAAAATCGACTGGCGCGAGACGCGGCGCGAGGGCGTGGCGCTTTGCGTACTCCGGCGCGACGAGGCGACGGGCGACGCGACCGTGCTCATACGCATCCGGCCGGGATGCTCCTACCCGGCGCACCGGCACAACGGCGTCGAGGAGGTCTTCGTCCTCCAGGGCGGCTACCGCGACGGGCGCGGCGAGCACCGCGCGGGCGACTACGTCCTCAACGAGGCCGGCTCCGCGCACAGCCCCACCGCGCTCGAAGGCCCCGACGACTGCGTCCTTTTCGCCGTCGCCCACTCGGGCGTCACGCTCTTAACCCGTGAACCGTAAATCACGAACAGACAAAACCGGTTCGCATCTTTTTACGATTCACGATTTACGGTTCACGGGTTATAGTACGTCCTGCGCGGGCCGCCTTGTAGGCCCGTGACGGAGGCCGATGGAGAAGAGCCGGACGGTGAAATTCGAGGTGCTGGGCGCGCGCGTGGCGAGCGCGTGGGAGGGCCTGCGCCCTTCGACGCGCGCGGCCGTCGAGCGCGCGCTCGCCACGGCGCAGGTCGCGCCGAAGCCCGCGGGCGCTCTGCACGACACGCGCTCCGAGTGGGAGCTGAGCCGGCTGCTCGCCGCGCTCGACGACCGCGCCGTTGACGCGAGCGCGCGCGCCCTCGACGCCGAGCAGTCGAGCGAGCTGGTGCGCGTGGCCGACGCCTGCGCCTTCGTCCTCCAGAGCGAGGCCCGCTCGGCCGAGGTCTTCGCGCAGCTAATCGAGCGCGCCCTGCGCGCCCGCAATTACATCCGCGTGGACGCGCTCTCCGACACGCTGACAGCGCGCCTCGCGCCGCCCGAAATCTGCGAGCTGGCCCGCCACGACAACCCGGCCCTGCGCGCCATCGCCCACGAGGCCCTCGCGCAGCGGCCGACCTCCGCGCTCGTCGATCTGCTGGGCGATCCGGTTGACGCGGAGGTCGCGCGCGCCGCGCTCGAACTACAGGCCGACGACTACGAGTCGGAAGAGGCCCGCTGGGTCGTCGCCGCGCTCGACCGCATTGACGAGGAGACGGACGAATAAAACTGTCAGCCGCGCGGGGCGGTGAAAGTCTCCGCGGCGGAATGGACGTGAAGGCCACGAAGCGGGGGCCGCGACTTCAAGTCGCGGCCCCCGCTTCGTGGCCTTCGTTCTTTTTGAGTCAGTCCCGCCTGTCAACCCGCG
>DATHBT010000018.1:0-9467 GCA_035295985.1 Pyrinomonadaceae bacterium
GACGAACTGATCGCCTGTTGCGACGAGTTCCCTGAGGAGGCCGCGCAGTACCTCTACAACGAAATCTTCGAGAAGTGGCTCGCGCCGCGGGGCGAGGCTCCGCTCGCGTTGCGGGCGAGACACCTGCGCGAGGAGTACAAAGGCCGGGAGCCGGAGGGGCTGGAAATGTTCGTCCGCAGCCTCTGCTCCACCGTCGGCGTCGCGCCCTACCCGCGCTTGCTCTCCGAATCAGAGGGCGTCGATCTGGGGTCGTTGCCCGTGGGGAAAGAGGCGGCGGCGGTTATCAAGTTCGAGAACCGGGGGCGCGGGTACGGCTGGGGCTCGGTCACGCTCGATCCGGAGTTGCCCGGCCTCAAGGTCTCGAAGGGCTTCGACAGCCGCGAGCCATCCGTCTCCCTGCGGCTCGACACGCTGCACGCCAGCCCGGGCGACTACCGGGGCGAGGTCGTGGTCGCCTTGGAGAACGTGCCGGAGCAAGTCCGCGTCCCCCTCAATTACCAAGTGACGCCGCTCCAGGTGCAGACCGAGCCGTCGGGTCTCTACTTCGGGAAGATCCTGCACGGCAAGGGCACGCGCGCCGGCCTGCGCGTTGTGTGCATGCCGCGCGAGGGTCGGCTCCAGGGGCGGGCCAGGGTCGAGCCGGCGGTGGCGGGCGTCAGCGTCGACGGGAAGCTGAGCGGTGCGGCGAGCGAGCTTCAGGTGGAGGTGGACACGCAGGCACTGGAGCCCGGGCGCAGGTACGAGACGTTCGTGAAGCTCAACACGAACGTCGGCGCCTTCGATGTGCCGATCAGCTTCGACGTCGCGCTGCGCTGGGACATCGTCGCCGGCTGGACGGTCGGCACGTCGCTGGCCGTCGGCGTGATCATGCTCTTAACGAGGCTCGCCCTCGCCAATGGGGACATCAGGCTGAGCAGCTGGTTCTTCTCCTACTCCGACGCCACCACGGGCGTTTTGGTTTCGAGCGGCGTCTTCGCCGCGCTCGTCGTCGGCATCGCCGCACTCCTCATCTACCTCAAGGTGCTGAAAGGGCGCAGCCTGTTGAAGAAGAAGGCTTGAAGCCTTCGTGCCGCGACGAGGGTGTCAGTCCATGCACGTGTCGCAGGATGAGTCGCCAGGCGGAGCGGAGGGGCTTGACGGCCGGCCCGCGAACCTCTTCTGGCGCATTCTACAATCGGTCTGCGATGACCTCGTCATCACGTCCTTCGCCCTGACCTTGGCGTGGGCGCTGGGGGTGCTGCCATTGCCGGCGGAACGGCTGGACGTGAGCGGCGGCCCGCGCGCGGTCGCAGAGGCTGTGTCCCGGGCCGTCACGCCGGCGCGGGCCGGCGCGACGCTCCTGATTTACGCCGCGGGGAAGTTCGTCTACTACGTCGCCTTCGTCGCGTGGGGCGGGCGTACCCCGGCCTGCCACCTCCTGCGGCTGCGGATCGTGAGGGCGGACGGCGCGCCTGCCTCCGTGGGTAACGCGGTGAGGCGGGCAGTCGCCGGAGGCGTCATCGGCCACACGCCCGTCGTCGGCCAACTGCTGAGGATCGGCGATTACCTGATGGCGCTCTTCAACCGCCGCAAGCAGGCGGTGCGGGACATGGTCGCAGGCACGATGCTTGTCCACTCAATCCCGCCGCGGCGGCGCGGCAGGCGGCCGGCGGGATGACGCGCGGCCCCGTCGAGGAGGAAGGAGGAAACCCGTATGGACGAGGGGTGTGCAGTGCTGATCGGGATACTCGTAGGCTTGGCCTTGGTCATCGCGGCCATTTACTTCGTCGCGCTCGCTATTGCGTTCACGCTGGCCTACCTCGGCCTGACGATCATCATCCCGATTGACTTCCTCTCCAGCGCGTTTGCCTGGCTCGGCGTCAGCGACCCGGCGCTCGGCTGGATGCTCCTGGGCTGTCTGGGCGGGGCGACGGTCGGGCTGGCTAAAGGGCTGAAGCGCGCCGAACGGCGCTCGGACGGCCTGAAGATTTACGGGGGTGCCACCCTCGTCGGCATCCTGCTCCTCGTCGGCGCTTACTTCGCGAACGCCGAGCGCGATGGGACGCCATACTCGCCGACAACTACCAACACCAACCTGACGCCGTCGCAGAATACTACGCCGATGGCGACACCGACGCCGACGCCGCGGCTGCGACGGGTAAACCGCGCGCCAACGCGCCGGGGCGTTGAGTGACGATGGCAAAGAAGCGCGAGTTAGACGCTACGGTCGTGCTGCTGTTGGTGGCAGCGGCGGTCGTCGCCGCCGCGATAGCGCTGGTTGCCTTCGCGCTCGCCTACTTGGGTGTCTTTCTCATCATCGCGCTCGACTTCTTCGCCTTCGCCTTTAACCTCGTGGGCGTCTCCAACCCGGCCATCGGCTGGATGCTCGTGGGTGGAGGCTTCGGCGGCCTTTTCGGACTGGCCGCAGGACTCAGGAAGGCCAAGCGTAGATCGGACTTGCTGCTGGTCTACGGCGCGGCGGCGGCGCTCGCCTTGGCTCTGCCGCTCGTCTCTTACGCGAGCTACGCGCGCGCGGGCGTGAGCGGCCGTCCGGGATCGCTCGCGTCAGGCGGGGGCGCGACCCCGACGCCGGGCGTCGCCATAAACGTGAGGGCGAGCCCTACTCCGGCGAGCCACACGCCCACCCCCGCCGCGACCCCCGCCGTGACCACACTGGCGGCCGACGACGACATGCTCTACGTCGCGGGCGGGCCTTTCACGATGGGCGACAACGACAGCCCAAACGAGTTGGAGCGGCCCGAGCGCACGATCTTCGTCGAGCCTTTCTACATCGATAAGTACGAAGTGACGTGCGGGAAGTACGAGGCGTTCGTTGCGGCGACGGGCCACCGCGCGCCGCCCGGATGGATCGAGGGGAGATGCCCGGCGGGATCGAAGTCGCTCCCGGTCGCCGGCGTGGATTGGTACGACGCGTCGGAGTATGCGCGCTGGGCGGGCAAGCGCCTGCCGACCGAGGCGGAGTGGGAGTTCGCCGCGCGCGGCGCTGACCGGAGGCGCTACCCGTGGGGCGACGCTTGGAAGGACGGGGCGGCCAACGCCGACACTACCTCGGCCGGCCGCCCGGTCGCCGTCGGCTCTTACCACGAGGGGGCGGCGCCCTCCCGAGCGCTCGACATGGTCGGCAACGTCTGGGAGTGGACGGCCGACGACCTGACCTCCTATTCCAATGCGCAGCTCCCCGAGCGCCTCTCGAACGGCTCGGCCCTCGTGCGCGGCAAGGTCATCCGCGGCGGGAGTTGGCAGAGCCGTCGGGACACCTCGGCGACGACCACATTCCGCGTAGGCTACCCGCCGCGCGGTGCTAACATCAGGTACGACGCCACCGGCTTCCGCTGCGCCAAAAGCGCTTCGAAGTAAGGAAGGCGGCCGGGACAGCTTGCCGCACACTCTCTCGCGTGTGGCCGTGACCTTACCAGACGGCTGAGCCACCGGCTCGGAAGGAGTAACCCACCATGACTACCGACACGAACTTGAGATTCAGGCTGCTGGCTGCGCTCGCCGCCGCCCTCTGTGTCTTGGCAGCGGGGGCGCGGACGACGCTCGCGCAGGGGAAGCAGGCTATCGTCGTCCTGCGGACGGCGTCGGGCGGCGGCACGGGCTGCGACGGCACCGCCGAGCTGAACTACCTTGTCGTCAACGACGTGAAGATCAACGGGAAAGACGAGGTTCGGCTCCTCAACGGCTTCAGCGGCCCGGGCGCGTCGGCCGCGGTCACGCGCGCGACTTACGAGGACTCAGGGAAGGGCAAGATACGCGACCTGATCGCGCTCAAGTGGGGGCCGGGCGGCATCTTCTACGCCGTGTCGGTGAGCGGGCAAGCTCCCGTCGTCGTCGTGCCCGAAAACATGAAGCCGCAGAAGAACGTAGACACTCCGCTCACGACCTTCTACGGCACGGCGTTGACCGGCGAGGCGCGGGAGGGGAAGCAGAAGCGTGTAATCAACCTCCAGCTGAGCGATGTCTGGAAGGTCTACCCCGTCCCGGAAGGGTCGGCTCCGGCGGACGCGCTCTTCAAGCACGCCGCCGAGGAGAAGAACGTGCCGCTCTGGGAAGCGTTCCTCCAGAAGACCAGTAATCACCGGATGGCCGACGCCAACGCCCTCATGCGCGACGCCCTCATCAACTGCGCGCGCGCCGAACTGGGCAAGTTTACCGAAGGCGACTACGGGGCGTTAGAGCGCGCGCGCGCTAAGAACAGCCGAGCGCAGTCGGTGCGCGAAGACGAGACGACACGCCAGCTCACCGCCGACGTTGAGAAGGCACGCGGGCAGGTCGAGGGGATCCGCCTCCAGGTGGAGCAGTTGATCGGCGCAAGCAAATGGGACGAGGCGATCGACGCCGCCGAGCCGATCAAGAAGTACCTGCCGACGTGGCCGAAGCTGAGCGACATCTATGGCAAGGCTCTCAGTCTCAGCCACAACCAGCACCTCTTCGCCGGCCAGAAGGCGTTCGAGTCGAAACAGTTCGAAGTCTCGCGCGACGACTGCGCCATCGCGTGGCGGCGCTTGCCCAACTCGAACGAGGCGCACCAATGCGTTTGCAAGGCGCGCTCCTCCATCGCACTGCGTGACTCGACGGCCGCGCGGCAGCGCCGACAGCCCAAGTCGGCCAAAGAGATTCTGGAGGCGCAGCTCTCCGACCCGGACTGTAGCCGCGACGCCCCGCTCACCGCCGCGCTGCGCGAGGCTAACTGCGAGTACGCGCAGCAACTGCAGGCGGAGGCCCGTCAGCTGATCGCGGCGGGCAGTGCCGCGGCCTCCGTGCCGTCGCCGAGGGCGGGGGCAGGTGCGGCGGCGGGCCGCCAGAGCAGGCGGGGGGCCGCCGCGTCGCCAGCGACCGCGGCCTCCACCGCGCCGGCCAGCGTTAACGTTAAGGCCATCACGGCACAGAACAAGCGCGACTTCCGTGCGGCGCGGGAGAGACTGTTGCGCGCGTCGGAGCTCTGCCCCGAGGATCAGATCCGCGCCATGCTCGACGCGGCCAACCGCCGCCTCTCCGAGTACTGCGTGGAGGAGGCGCGCAAGGCGGCGCAGCGTGGAGACTTCGGCACGGCCTACGTCTACCTCCAGACGGCGCAGGAGTACACGCCGAACAACAGCGAGGTGACGGGTTTGCTTGTGCGCGCCCGCGAGCAGAGCGAGTTGCGCACGCAGGTCAGCGTCGGCGTCGTCTTCGGCAACAGATCGCACGACCGCGACGCCGACCGCGCGCTTAACGAAATCGTCTCGGAGATGGAGTCGGTGGTGGCGAGCGCGGGGCTGGCGCGCGCCGTCGTCCTCGACCGCTCGCAGGCGACTAATGCCCTGCGCGGCATCCAATCGGGCGCGGGCTCGGCGACACCGACCGTCATCTTCTTCGGCGAACTCCTCAGCGGCAGCGTCAATCGTCGCGACGATCCACGCAACGTCGAAGCCTCCTACCAAGAGGAGAACCCGGCGTGGAAGGAGGCCGACCGTTACCACGACGCGCGCAACGCCGAGCTGAAGCGCTGCCGCAAGCAGCCCGGCGTCGATTGCAGCGCGCTCGACGCCGAGGTGGCGCGCCTGCGGGCGAACCGCGACCGCCACGAGCGTTACCTCACGCGCCACTACACGTACCGCGAGAATCACATCCGTTACACGGGCGAGCTGAAGATGTCCTTCCGCGCCACCGACAGCATCTCGCGCAGCACGCGCGCGGCCGACACGCTTAGTTCCGCTGTAGACCGCGGATGCGTGGAGCGCAGCGGCGTCCGCCACGGTCAGGACGTGGCGTGTAACCTCGGCGGCGAGACGGACTTCATGGCGCAGATGATCAACGAGGTCAAGCGCGAAGCGTACGCCAAAGTCGCGGCGCAGCTGCGCGACCTGCCGCTCACCTACTACGCGCGCGCGCGCAGCGCCACGAACCGCCAGCAGGCCGTCGAAGACTACCTGCGCTTCCTCTTTCTGACGGCTAACAAGAGCACGGGTGAGGCGCAGGAGGCGCGCAGTTTCCTCCTCAACTACGACCCTGAACTGAAGACCGACGGCGTGATGCGCTGAAGGCGCGCCGCGCGGGCGGCGTGCGGAAGGAAGGTGAGCGTGGGGAAAGTAAGGCCGGCCCTGGCGAGGCCCAGTCGCACACTTCGCGGTGGAGGCGCGCGGCTCGCGGCTCGCGCCTTCGCCTGCGTGACCTCCGCATCGCTCCTGCTCGCCGCGGCCTCCGCGAGCCTTCCGGCGTTCGGGCAGGGGCCGGACGGGGAGGTGCGGACGAGCGGTAGGGCGGGCACAGTAAAAGGCAAAGGGAAAAGTGTCGGGCGGCGGGAAGTCGTCGAGAGGCTCCCGCCGTGCAAAGCCGGGCTCCTCGTCGTCAACTGTGGGATGCCCGGCTGCGAGGTCGTGGTTGACGGCAAGCGCCACGGCCCGACGGGCGCGAGCGGCACGTTGAACGTCGAGGCGACGGGCGGCAAGCACTCGGTGTCCGCCAGCAGGCCCCCGGACTTTACCCCCGCCTCGACCGAAGTCAAGCTGGAATGCGGGATGACAAAGGAGGTGCCGCTGACGCTCGTCAGGCGCGGCGTCTCGCTCGCGATCCGAACGGAGCCGCCGGAGTGCGACATTTTCTTGGACGAGGCCGGGGGGGGCCTCAAGCCGCAGGGCCGCAGCGACGCCAAAGGGCTCGCGCGTTACCAGACTACCTCCGGCTCCGTCCTTATAGAGGCGCGCAAGCCCGGATACCTGAGCGTCAACCGGCTTGTCAGCGTCACGCCGGAGGCGGCCGGCCGCGAGATCGTCCTCAAGCTCGAACCGCTGCCGGCCTCGCTCAGCGTCGCGACCGAGGTCGAAGGCGCATCAGTAAGCGTGGACGGGCAGGGGGCGCAACACCCCGCGCGCGAGACACTACAGTTGAGCCCCGGCAGGCACCGCGTCTCGGTCGAAGCACTCGGCTACGCGCCGGCCGTCTTCGAAGCGGAACTGCGCTCCGGTGCGACGCATAAAGAAACGGTCAAACTCCAGCGCCTTCCCGTCGCGTCACTGGCGGCGGCGGCGGAAGAGAAGTACCGCAGCCGGGCGTACGGCGATGTCCTCACGCTCTGTCGTTACATTTTCGAGGCTTCCGCCGATGACGCATTCGCGCACCGGCTCGCCGGCATGGTTCACCTGATGCGGCAGAACTACGGGGAGGCCGGGCAGCACTTGGCGCGTGCCCTGTCGGGCGGCGCGGCGGTATCTCTTCCTGTGCGCCGCCACCCGCAGGAGGCTTTTGACGTCAACAAGGGGCACGACACCTGTGGCGCGACCCTTACCTTACGCAAGGGCACTGTCGAATTTCGCGGCGCTCAGTTCGCCGCGGAGGACTTCAGCGTCTCCTCTGACAACGTGAAGGTCGTTGGCCTCCAGTTAAAACAGGGTCGTGCGGCGTACCTCAGCCTTAAAGTAAGCTACGCTCCCGGCAAAACGCGTAACTACAATCTCTACAGCTCCGACAAAGAACTGTCAGCGGCCGGAACACCCTTCCTCAATATGATCCAGCGCCTGCTCCAGCAACGCTAGAAGCGGATTAAGGCTGTCTTGGTCAGGTCGCAGCCCTCAATTCCGGTACGGCGGGGCTTGGTGGAGAAATGGCGGACATGGGAGAGCGTGCCGGAGTAAACGAGAGCAGGCTTCGGAGACTGCTGCCCAGTCAAATTAGTTCTCATCTAACCTGGCGGGATGTCGTAGGGTGGTTGGCGTCGGATTCATAACCCTAAGCCCTGGTATTACCGCCTCTTTGATCCTTACTGCTATGTGCTCGTGCTTCCGCTTTCACACTTGGCGTAAAGTTGGCGTCGCGACGTGACCGGAATTGTTAGGACGAGCTATGCTTTGACGGCTGCGGGTTGTTTGAATTCCTAGCAATTCCTGCTACATACTCGCTAAGCTGAGGGTGTAGAGCGGACTCGAAAACCGGAGTGGACTAACGGCCACCGTGGGTTCGAATCCCACCCTCTCCGCCATTTAGTTTCAGTCACTTACGGGGCAGGCGCGGGAACGCTCCCGCGCCCCTTTTTATGCCCCGATAGTGCCCCGATGGCGCCCAAAAACTGCTTCAACCCCGCCCGCCACTTTCTGAGGTGTGGAGAAAGTCAGGAGCTTTCCTTTCTCCAATTTTGAAACGGCGTCTCTCAGCCTCTGCGGAACGGCGCGGGCGTACCCTCGCGTCACCCTCGTCACCCTCGTCTCGCGTTCGGGTACGGAATGGCCCAGAAGGTCTGCGATGTCGTAAGGGTGAGCGTCTGCCGCGCAAGCGCGTGGCGAACGTCCGGCGGAGGTCGTGAAAGTGAAAGTCGTCCAATCCCGCATCCTTGACGGCCCGCTCAAAGCAGCAGAGCAGTTGCCTGCGTTTTCTGCCCGTCCGCTTCGCGTTTAAGCCAAGATTTAGCGTAGCGCAGGTTCCTGTTCACCGTCGCGTTAGACACACCGAGCGCTTGTGCTATTTCGGCAATCTGCCGCCCACCGTAGTAGGGGCTGCTTTAATAGAAACCCCTATAGCATTGAATCTCCGCCACGTTGCCCTGGCCGGCACTCTTGATGAGGAAGTCGATGCGCCGCGCGTCGCGGAGGCATAGCGTGAGTTCCTGCCCGACAAAGCGGGCGGGCAAGTAGGTCTCGATTGTGCCGCGAGTGCTCGAAAGGCCTTCGACCTCTTCGCCCGACGCGGACGTGTGAACCTCGCAGTACTCTACGAGTTCGTACTTCGCGTCGCCGAGCACCCGGCCGCCGTCGAGTATCTGCCCCGCCCCGGCGAACCTCTGTCTGATCCTGTCTCTTCCTCTCATAAGTCTTGAAGGTGTCGCACCGGTCGCGGCCTGCCGCGCGCTCTCAAAGTAAATCCTTAAGACTCTTGCACGAAGCCAAAAGCTCCGCGCGCGACTCTTCCGCTTCGGCCGACGCCCCGCCCCTGATTCGCGAGAGCAACTCGCGAGACTGATGCCCGACCTGCCGCGCGATCCGACCGTGCGGCGTGCTTCCGAACTCCGCCTCCAGCTTGGCGGCGTGGTGGGCGAGGTCGCACTTCCTCGCGTCGGACAGGTCCCCGAGGCTGCTCCCCTTGAGTTCGGAGATGAGTAGGGTGAGCCTCGTGAAGGCGCTCAGGTCGCGTGTCATTGTTCGTGCTCCTCGCGCGGCGGCTGTGGGGCGTCAGTCGATCCGGGGAATTCCAGAGGGGCTGAGAAGTGAGTTAGCTAAGCTCGGTTCGCAAACACTATACGCTTCGACGGCGCGCGACGCACGACGGGGAATCGTCGGAACCGCGGTGTCATGCGCCAACTATTGCGGGCCTTACCTTCGGAGCACTTCGAACGTGCGCGGGGCGTCGTCCGCCGTTGGCGGGAGGACGGCTTCGACACCGTCATGGTCGTCAGGCAGAAGGTTCGCGCCAGCCGCTGCTACCCGTGCCGCCGGCAGGACGTGCCGGAGGGCGCCGTCCCGAGTTGGGACTACTACCGCATACCGTCCGCAATAGTG